>NZ_QUFZ01000009.1:0-150572 GCF_003478725.1 Clostridium sp. AF22-10 | reverse complement strand
ACATACCAACAATATATATTGTTCATCTTCAAATACAATTCAGCCAAGTTGTTCTTATAAAAAAATTCCATCCGTTCTCTAAAAGCCCAACATGCATCTAAATTATCTTCTCTAAATTTTTTTCCTGTAATACTATCTTCTCGTCTTCTATCATAATTATATTTAGAAACATCTACATAAACCAACTTATTTGCATTATAAAAATATTTATATGTTGTATATTCGTCCTCATGTAATTTTCCCTTTGGATAACGTATATCTCCCAAAACGTCTCTTTTATATAATTTATTCCACGCTACAGGCTTAAACCATCTCCAATCAAGCATCGCCTCCAACGCTAGAATTCTATCTCCCTCTACCACTTTCGCCGAACAATTTGTTTCTTCTTCAATTCTGTCAGTGCAAATATTCCTATAACTACACTCTGCAATATCTGCATTATATTTTTTTAACACTCGATATAATAGAGCTATCATATCTAAGTCCAACCAATCATCACTATCAACAAATACAATATAATTACCAGATGCCATTTCGATTCCTACATTCCTTGCATCTGATAATCCTCCGTTATTTTTATGTATCACCTTTATTCTAGGATCTGTTTTAGCCATCTCATCGCACATAGCTCCACATAAATCTGGCGAACCATCATCTACCAATATGATCTCCAAATTTTGAAACGTTTGTTTTTGTACAGATTCAACACATCTTTCCAGATATTTTTCCACTTTATATACAGGAATAATTACACTGACCAGTTCTTCCATCACATTCACCCTATTTTTCCCCCACTACAACTTTTTCCAATTTTTCACAACATTTTAAAAAGAATAATTTTATAGCAAACAACAAATTATCCTTTATATTCATTTCCATCAAAATAACACCATATGATTTTAACAAGAGTTTATCTAACCACGTATTATGTATATCCGATGACATATTCAAGCATATTTTAATATTATACATTTGAATTATTTTCTTAATCTCTTCTGCTCATTTTAACAAGAGTTTATCTAACCACGTATTATGTATATCCGATGACATATTCAAGCATATTTTAATATTATACATTTGAATTATTTTCTTAATCTCTTCTGCTCTGCTCTCATATTTATCCCAATTAGCCAATCTCGCATCTGGAATTAAAATAAATGATTCAACATTATATAATGAATTTTCATCAGTTAATAAAACGACTTTGTTACCATTCTTTTCTAAAAATTTCTTTTGATTCTCGACCATCTTTCGTTTGATTTTCGAATCAACTCCTCTGCAATAAATTCCTACTGTATCTTTTTTTTCCTCTCCAAACACTCCCGCCTTTTCTCGTATAAAATCATCATTTTCAAAGTTAGTTCTAGCTATAGCAGATACAATCTTACTTGGCTCCCAGTATTTTAAAAGAATTCTATAGCCTTCACTCGAATCATCTGATTTTAATTTATTAATCCAACAATCTACGCAGTCCCACAATATTTTATTTGAAAAACTTTGAAATATTGTTTGGTATTCTTCCATCTTCTTTTCTCTTTTTAAAAAGGCTTGAACCTCCTGTACCACTATCGCACCTGTACAACGATTTTCAAACCGCTTCAAATCTAATATATCTCCACCTGTTATTCCAATTCCCAAATTATAATTATAATATTTCTCCTCTTGTATCCCTAAATAGGAATTTGCATAAAATGCCATGATGAAAAAAGCATATTGGTCCTCCGCTGCAATCATTTTTTGATCACTTAGCTGAGAAAATGACTTTTTACACAAAGCCGCATCCCACATTTTATCTGTTATATTAAAATCAAATTTTCCCTCAACATAACACTTTTCCAATATATCTTTTCCACATATATTATGAGGATATGGGGTTAGGAAATTTTCAACCCAATTAACCATTGTTTTTGATGTGTTTCTTGACGGAATAATATTTGTACCAAAATGGAGAATATCCACTTTTTCTTTTTTTATCTTTTTATATAATTCTTCACATGCATTCGATTTTAAACTATCATCACTATCGACAAACAATATATATTCTCCATTTGCAACCTCTACGCCATGTTTCCTAGCTTGCCCTGTTCCAAAATTGTGTTTATGATTAATGATTTTAATTCTTCGATCATTATTCGCCTTTTTTTCTACTACTGTTAATGACGCATCTGTAGATGCATCATTAACACAAATAATTTCTATATCTGTAAGTGTTTGTTTTAGCAAAGAATCCAAACATCTCTCTACATAATTTTCCGTATTATAGATTGGAACAACAATTGACACTTTTACCATATCATCTCTCCATGCTCAACTATAAATTTTTATTCATTTCTTTTTAGCGTATATTCATTCCTTCTCCACCATTGTTAAACACACACAACAAATACATTTTATAAAATATTTAAAACAGGACTTAGGCATTATTATTGCTATAGCTCCATCCGAAACATTTTACCGAAACCAACATCTCTTTTTATAACAAAATCTTACTGCTATTTCTCATTTGCGAAATCAACTATTAGAAACTTACTTTGTTTTTCTATAAATTGATTTAACCCACTCTCTCCTCCGACTCCCAATCGGCAGCACCTTATTGGCAATCTTCCGGATGCCCGCGTTCTGCTCCATCCTTGCGATTCTTGACAGTTCCGCTTCTCTCTCATCCATCAGGCATCGTTTCGTTTTTCTCAGGATCATCGGATAATACGGCGACAGCTTCGCATACTCCCAGAAATATTCCGCAAAATCACAGTCCACCACATCCCAAGGTTTCTGGTATCCAGCGAAATGGATCAGATACGGGCGTTTTCTCGCCTGTGTGTATGCTTCATAGAGCTGTCTCGGCGCCATCTTGAGAATATCCATACGGCTGCGTCCAATCTCCTGCCAGTCCATCAGCGTGTTCCACTGCTGTGGCAGGTAAGTTACTTTGTTTTTGCACACGATGTTCAGGATATCCTGATCGTGACAGCGATAGGAATGGGTCAGTGCCATCTGAATCATATCTTCTGAACTCATCGTCCTGCGGAGTCCGTCCAGATCAAGAATCAGGACACCTGCCTGGAAATAGTCATACGGACTGTCCAGTCCCAATGTCTCGGTTGCATAGGTCTGCCAGTTGTTCTGATTCAGATTCAGCTGTCCTGCCACATCGATATCTTTAGCCGCTCCAATCACGGCTCCCTTCAAGTCAAAATCATACAATTCTGCCACATCATGATCGGCCACCATGTCACAGTCCAGATAGAGGATCTTATGGTAATTTGGCATAATCTCCGGAATAATCAGGCGGTAATATGTCTCTACGGACAAGTGCTGATCGACAAATAATTTGCCCGCATCGAAGTATTCACATACCCGGATGAAACGGATCGATATATTCTGTTTGTCCCTGGCTGCCATGGAAATCAGATGCTGATTTTTCTCAGAAATGTCGTTGTACAGAATAATGATGTCATACTCTCTCTCCGGTGAGGCATTCGCGATCACCGAGCGGATCATGATGTCAAGATACGGTGAAAATTTATCGTTGGCAGACAATACGATCGGCACGCCTGCTGGATAAACCGGCTCCAGAACCGCTTTCGGCGCTGTCTCTTTAAACAGGGTTTTCGGCAATTCTCCTGACCGGATTCCCGGCTGTGTTTTCAGCCATTCATAGTAGATGCCGCAAAGGCGTTCTGCCAGATATCCCATCACCCGGTATTCTTCCACACTGTACCAGGTACTGTCGATCCGCTTTTCTGCCTCAAAAAGGATATCAAAGAGCCATGCACAGTAATTTTTATAGATCTCTTTTTTCATAATGAACATATTGCACTCATGGGCGGTTTCGGACTGCATATACGAATCTGCTGTCTGTGCAAACGCCGGATATTTTTCTTTCAAAATCTGCAGGGTAATATCCAGATCTTTCCGGTGCTGGAAAGGAACCATGCCATATTCATGGTACACATCCATCGTTTTTCCTTCTGTCTTAATGCGCGGATACCGGCGTCCGCGGACGCTGATCACGTCATATTTTGTGATCAGATCGCGCATAATCTCCGGCTGAAGTTTCATTTCCTCGATCGCTTCTTCTGAGATGCGGTCATAGGCAATATTCCCCCATCCATCGTCTTTGTTCAGAGACGGATCAAATGCCAGATAGCGGCGGTAATGGAAAAATCCATAGTAATCCGCCTCTTCGTTTTTCCATGCCCAATACTGTGCCGTCAGCTCACAGTATGTCTTATTCCGTTCGGAAATATTGTCTCCCTCATCGTCATGCAGCATCCCCGGAAGTTTTTTTCCGGAGAGTGCCGTTCCTACCTGAATCGGGTATAAATATGGGTTTTCCGGCACATAGGCCGGTTTGTGGCAGACCACGTAGATCCGGATATCCGGGTTCTGTCCTGCTTGTTTTTCCATGTATATTACATTCCTTTCATCTACAGCATTTTGCGGGATTTTTATGCGTTTTCCGGCAGATTCAGGCTTTCCATATAAGCATCGCAGACGCTCTCTGCCTCGCCCTGCATAACCACATTTCCCTTGTTCAGCCAGATTGCATGGTCGCAGAGCTGACGCACGGTTGCCATCGTATGGGAGACAAAGAGAAGTGTCGTTCCATTTTCCAGCATATGATGCATGCGCTCCTGGCATTTTTCCTGGAATGCCGCATCTCCGACGGCCAGCACCTCATCGACGATCAGGATCTCCGGCTGCACGATCGTGGCGATAGCAAATCCCAGGCGGGCTGCCATACCGGAGGAGTAGTTCTTGATCGGCATATTCATGAAGTCTTTGAGTTCTGCAAATTCGACGATCTCATCGTAGTGTGCATCCATGAATTCTTTGCTGTAACCGAGAACGGCGCCATTCAGATAGATGTTTTCCGTCGCCGTCAGTTCGCCGTCGAATCCGGCGCCCAGCTCGATCAAGGGTGCGATACTTCCCTTTACCTCTACCGTACCCCGGTACGGCTTCAGGATGCCGCAGATCAGTTTTAACAGGGTTGATTTTCCGGAACCATTGGTTCCGATGAGGCCCCACGCTTCCCCGCGTTTTACTTCAAAATTGATATCTTTCAGAGCCATGAATTCCTGAAACATGAGCTCCCGTTTGATCAGTTTTACAAAATATTCTTTTAAGTTATCGATGCGCTCGGAAGCCATATTGAAACGGACCGCCGCATTGGTTACTTTTATGATTGTATCTTTGTCCGATGCCATTTCTGCCTCCTAGATATATAAGATAAATTTATCCTGCGTCTTTAAGAACGCGCCCACTCCGACCAGAAGTGCGATACCTGCTGCCACGAATCCGGCGATGATCAGATACGGATCTGGCATCCGGCATTCCAGAACGATCTGTCTGAACTGCGTGATATAGAAGTACATCGGATTCAGGGTCATAACCAGTTTCCGCAGTGCCTCCGGAAGCAGGGTGATCGGATAAAATAATGGAGTCAGGTACATCCATGCGGTCAGTACTGCATTGTAAATATGCTGGATATCACGGAAGAATACACATCCCTGTGCTAACAGCATTCCCAGTCCCAGGCAGAATAGATATTCCTGCAAAAGAATCACCGGAATGAACAGGAAGAATACATTCGGGACTACCCGGCACACGATAAATACGATAATAAGTGCCCCCAGAGCAAATATCATATTTACAAAGGAACTTGTGATTTTGGAGACGGTAAATACATATTTCGGTACATACGTCTTTTTAAGCAGGGACGCATTTCCAATGATGGAAAAAATCGCCTGTGTGGTTGATTCACTCATAAAGTTATAAAGGGTCTGTCCGATAATCAGGTATACCGGGAAATTGGTAATATCCGACCGGAACATATTGGAAAATACGATTACCATGATAACCATAACCATCAGCGGATTCAAAATACTCCAAAGGTATCCAAGAAAACTTCTGCGGTATTTCAGCTTAATGTCTTTTGTGACAAGCTGCTGCATCAGAAAGCGGTATTTATAAAATCCGCCCAATCGCCTTAAGAACAAATTCATATGTTTTTCCTTTCTCTCTTCTCGCTTTTATCTCAAAAAAAGCCCGCGCAACAGAACCCGTCTCAGGCTTCCTGCCGGAAACAAACGGTTTAATCTGCGCATGTCTATTTTAATTTTGATTTTTGTCGGTTTTAGCCTGAATTCCCGTATATTGGATGTGCTTTCCTCCTTTCCCGGTTCGGTATGATAGAATTTCAGATAGGGAAGTTCCGCACACTTCGCCCCCCTGTTTCTCTGATATAAGTAAAAGATGCCGAACAGGCGCTCCGCCAGATACCCAATCAGTCTCGGCTCCTGTTTCTGCCTGTCTGCTTCTTTTCTCTCTGCTTCAAAGGCGCTTAAAAGCGTAAAAAGCCATTCCATGTATTTCTGGAACAGCTCTTTTTTCATGATATACATATTCATATAATAGATTTCTTTGGAATGCATATATGCGTCCGCCGCATCTGCATATTCCGGATAAATCCGTTTTAAAAGTGCCAGCATCTGATCCAGATTGTTTCCATCATGATACTGACAGTATTGCCGGTAAACCGTTGTATTGATTCGTTCGCGATACACGGTCAGAAGATCGTATTGTTCGATCTGGCGGCACATCCAGTCTTCCTCGATCCAATATGGCGTCAGATCTTCCCATACGGAATCTAATTCTATATATGGGATATGACGTTTTCCTATTATTTTCCCTTTCGCAGTCACCGGGCTTAGGTTGCGAAAGGTCAGATAACGGCGATAATGGAAAAATCCGTAATAATCGCAATCCAAATGTTTCCACGCCCAGTACTGGGCTGTCAGTTCGCAATAATCTGGATTTTTTTCGGATATATTATCGCCCTCATTGTCATGGTATGTCATTCCTTCCAGCCGCCGGTCTGTCAGAGCCGTTCCCACCTGCATCGGATAAAAAAGGGGATTTTTCGGCACATATGTTGGCTTATGACAGGCAATCAAAATGCGTATATCTGCTTGTTTTTCCATGTTTTATTTTCCGTTTGTCGGCTCCTGTTCTTCTTTTACCCCTTCCGTACTCTCTTTCATCAGCATGATCTTCGGCGTCATGATAATCAGCTTCAGATCTTCCAGGACGGAATAGTTCCGTATGTACGTCAAATCCAGCTTCAGCTTGTCATAAGGGGTTGTGTTGTATTTTCCATATACCTGGGCATAACCGGTCAGTCCGGCTTTGACCTGCAGGCGGAAGGAAAATTCTGGAATCTCTTTTTCCAGCTCTGCCGCCAGCTCCGGGCGCTCCGGACGCGGACCCACGATGGACATATCGCCTTTCAGAATATTGTAAATCTGCGGCAGCTCGTCCAGGCGGGTTGCACGAAGGAGGCGGCCAATCGGCAGGATTCTCGGATCGTCCTCGCTTGCCAGCCGTGCCTTTCCATCTGCTTCCGCGTTCTGCACCATGGTACGAAATTTATATATCTGGAATTTCTTTCCGTTTTTTGTAAGGCGCGTCTGCTGGTAAATCACCGGACCGCCGTCGGTCATCTTAATACAGATTCCTACAATCAAAAAAATCGGAATCGTGATAACGATTCCGATGAGTGATCCGACGATGTCGATGATCCGTTTCATAATTTCCTGCTCAATCTGCAGTCCCTGATTATTCCGCGATAAAAGCAGCGGCGAATCAAACAGATTTAGTTCCACCGAACTGCGAAGTAAAATATCCGATATTTTCGGGACGCTGTATGTCCGGATATTCTGGCCGAAACAATATTTGATGATATAGTTTCGCTCATGCGCCGGTATATCTCCGACAATCACACTGTCGTATTTGGCGATCTCCGCTTTGATGCGTTCCGGTTCTTCGTGGTAGCTGACAATCTGGCTGATTATGTATTTATCTTCCCGCGCATTCATTTTTTCAATCAAATGATAATCTGAGTGATCGCCGGAGATCAGCAGCAGCTCTCTCGGCGGGAACATGCCCCGGTACAGCCAGAGAAATGTCATCGTCCACGCGAGGATGATGACAACCGCCCCTATCAGATTGACCACCAGTGGCGCCGGTGCCGTGAATTTCTTATCCTGCACGCTGATCTGGAAATACGTAATGATATTGGTGACTACCACCGCCAGTATCTGCGAGTAGATCAGATTGCCCCGTTTCAGGAGCGCTATCTTAAATCCGCCGTACAGCTGCATAAAGAAAATAAGCAGGAGTCCATAGATGAATATCATCATCCAGTTACCCCTGCGGAAGAACGGCGCCCAGATAATCTTGTTGTACCAATTGATCCAGATGACGCCATAGAGTCCTGTCAGAAGCGCAACCAATATCAGGGCAAATCCCAGCTTGATCAGGCGCTTGTATTGCTCAAATTGATTCATGCTTTTGTGTTTTGGTTCCTTCCTTTTTATTTAATTTTATAATTTAGGAATTTGATTCTCAATGTGCTCAAAATTTGATTCTTATTTACGTCCATTCTCGTAAAAACTATGTTTTTTACATTGTAAATTTAAAATTGAGTGCACATATCATTAAAAAGGACCATATCATTTTTCTTATATTTTGCGAAACAGCATCTGTTGTCATTTGCTGTTTCACAAATTTCATTTTTTCCTTCTGCACTCCTATTTTTAACCTGATTCTCCAGGCATTCCATACACTTAATATATATAATTTTCGTATAAAAATAGGCTATTGCAAACACCTGCATCCGCAATAGCCCATTCTTACCTTCTACTATATTCGTCACTCTCCAAAAACTTAAAAGAGCTTTCTACCGCATATACTCCTGCTTCACCTTATGATCCACCACATGCCGCTTCGCCAGCTCTTTCGTCACATCCTCTACACTGATGCCCGCGTCTGCCATCAGAACCATGGCATGGTAACACAGATCTGCCAGCTCGTAGATCGTTTCGTCCTTGTCTTTCTTCGCTGCCGCGATGATAACCTCGGTACACTCCTCGCCGACTTTCTTCAGAATCTTGTCCAGACCTTTATCAAACAGATACGTCGTGTAGCTTCCTTCCTTCGGATTCGTCTTACGTCCCATAATGAGGTCGTAAAGTCCCTCATAGGAAAACGGCGTGATCTCCTCGTTCTGGTAAACCGGCTCAAAGAAGCAGCTCTCTGCGCCCGTATGGCACGCCGGACCTTCCTTGACCACCTCGACAATCAAGGTGTCCTTATCGCAGTCCGCATAAATACTGGAAATATGCTGCACATTCCCGCTCGTCTCACCCTTTCTCCAGAGCTCCTGACGGCTGCGGCTGTAAAAACAGGTTTTCTTCTCCCGAGGCTGATCTCCAGACTCTCCCTATTCATCCAAGCCATCATCAGAACCTTCTTGCTATAATGATCCTGCACAATCGCCGGAATCAGACCTTTCTCATTAAACTTTAACTCATCAATCTTAAACGACGGCTCTACGCCTGCAATCTCGTTGATATTCTCACTCATATTTTTATCCTGCCTTACCACATAAAATTTTAATTACATCGTAACTGTTCAGTACCTTCACAGTCACGCGCAAAATCCCATTAAAAATTGCCTGCTGGCTCATGTTTTCGTACGATCAGCGCAGCGCCGACGCTCTCCTTCGCGATCCACAGGAGAACAGGCATCCAAAAACTGTAGAAAACATCGCATACGCCGGTGCGTAGTGAGGTCTTTTCGAACTTAGCACCGCTGCGTAGGCGCAAGAGCGAAAGCGTTTTTCGGAAGTTTCTGGATGCCTGTTTTCCGTCCCTCTCACGAAAAAGCACCGCCCTCTAACTTTTAGGGCATCTATGCGATTTAGATCAACCGCATCTCCACCCCATTCTCCGCCAGATACTGTTTCAATTCCTTAATATTCACTTCTTTCCGGTGGAAAATACTCGCCGCCAGTCCCGCGTCGATCTGCGGATACTGGAAAAGGTCTAAGAAGTCTTCTTTCTTTCCCGCGCCTCCCGATGCAATAATCGGCACATCGACACGCTTCGCGATCTCCAAAAGCATCGGAATATCAAATCCCTGCTTCACACCGTCCGTATCGATACTGTTGACCACCAGCTCGCCTGCGCCGCGTCTGACGCCGGATTCTGCCCATTCCAGCGCATCAATGCCTGTATCGACACGCCCGCCCTGCTTAAATACGTGGTATTCGTCTCCAACACGTTTAACATCCATCGAAAGCACCACACACTGATCGCCGTAGCGGTGTGCCGCCTCGGTAATAAGCTCCGGATTTTTGATCGCGCCGCTGTTGACGCTGACCTTGTCCGCGCCGCATTTTAAAACGCGGTCGAAATCATCCAGCGTGCTGATGCCGCCGCCGACCGTCAGCGGGATGAAAACCCGTTTTGCCGCCTCAGTCAGGATGTCGGTAAAGATTTTTCTTCCTTCTACACTTGCCGTAATATCATAAAATACCAGCTCGTCCGCGCCGCTCTGGTTGTAAAATTCTGCCATCTCGACCGGATCCGCCACATCCTGGATTCCCTCGAAGTTGACGCCTTTCACGACACGCCCGTTCTTTACATCCAGACATGGAATAATACGTTTTGAAATCATGCCGTTCCCTCCTGATTTCTTTTTCTGATTATTCATTCGAACGCTTCGAATGATTCGAATGATTTTTTTGCCGCTTTTTATACGGCGCTTCTCCTAAACGGAATATTTCAGTGCTTCCTTTAAATCAATCGCACCCAGATACAGCGCTTTTCCTAAAATCGCACCATACACCTCATTTTTCAAGATCTCAATCTCCTTGAGGCTGCTGATTCCACCGGACGCCACGATATCCAGCCCTTCAATCTGCGATAATTCTTTATAAAGCTCCAGGTTCGTTCCCTGCATCTTTCCATCGCGGGAAATATCGGTGTAAATGACCGTTTTCACTCCCGTATCGCGCAGGCGGCGGCAGAAGTCAACGCCTCTTACCTCGCTCGTCTCAAGCCACCCGTGAGTCGCCACAAAACCATCCTTCGCGTCCACACCGACTGCAATTTTATCGCCGTATTTGCGGACCATTTCTTCGACAAATGGATAATTTGTGACCGCCACCGTGCCGAGAATCACGCGTCCGGCTCCGAGCGACAGGTATTTGTCGATGGATGCCTCGTTGCGGATGCCGCCGCCGACTTCTACAAATAATCCCGTTGTCTTAATCAGCTTCTCTATCGTGTCAAAATTTGCCAGCGCCGCGTCTTTCGCGCCGTCCAGATCGACCACGTGCAGGTTTTTCGCGCCCTGCTCCTTGAATCCCAGCGCCACCTTCTCCGGCCGGTCGCTGAATACTGTCATCTGGTTATAATCGCCCTGCACCAGGCGCACCGCCTTGCCGTCCCGCAAATCAATCGCCGGAAATAGCTCCATGTCCGTTTCCTCTCCATAACTGTTTAAATCCAATCTACAAGCCTGAAAAAACAGTTACCTTTCTTGTTTTTCTATTAATTATATCTCCGAAAACGCCTTCAGAATCCGCAGTCCCACTTCCCCGCTCTTCTCCGGATGAAACTGGCAGCCCATGACATTTTCATTTGCCGCGGACGCCGTGACCGGAATGCCGTACTCCGAGGTTGCCAGCAGACTCTCATCACAATCTTTTCCATAGAAGCTGTGGACAAAGTAGACGTAATCGCCCTCTTTGCTGTATTTAAACAGCGGATGCTCCTTTCCTTTTTCCGTCAGATGCAGGCTGTTCCAACCCATGTGCGGCACTTTTAGGTTTGCCGGAATGTCTTCTTTTAAGTCTGCCATCACGCCCGGAATCAGTCCCAGACCCTGATGCTCGCCGTATTCATAGCTTTTATCAAAGAGAAGCTGCATTCCGAGGCAGATTCCCATGATCGGTTTGCCTGCTTTTGCTTCATCCAGCAGCGGCTCTGCCATTCCGGATCCGCGCAGTTTCGCAATCGCATCACCATACGCGCCGACGCCCGGTAAAATGATGTGATCCGCTTTTCTTAAATCTTCCGGATCGCGGCTGACTTTATTTTCCAGTCCCAGGTAACTGAGGGAGGAACTGAGGGAAAACAGGTTTCCCACGCCGTAATCAATAATTGTTATCATTTGCAGCCTCCTATATCAATTCATGTATGTTCCCGCAGTCAACGCAGGAACCCGCTGAATCATTATAAACCTATTAAATAGATTTGTTATACTTACTTTTATCTTAGATCATAATACCCCTTTTGTCGATGGAATCTCGTCCCGGTATCTCTTGTCAATCGACACCGCCTCGCCGAGCGCGCGTCCCAGTCCCTTGAACATCGCCTCGATGATATGGTGGCTGTTTTCGCCGTGGAACATTTTAAAATGCAGCGTCATCCGGCTGTTGGAGGACAGTGCAATCATAAATTCCTTTACAAGCTCGGTATCAAAATCGCCCACTTTTTCGGTCGGGATCTCTACATCCATGACCAGATAGGAACGTCCGCTTAAATCGAGCGCCGTCATTACCAGTGTTTCATCCATCGGAAGCAGGAAACTGCCATAACGGCGGATGCCCTTTTTATCACCCAGCGCCTCTAAAATTGCCTGTCCCATGGCGATTCCGATGTCCTCTGTCGTATGATGGTAATCGACCTGCGTATCTCCGTCACATTTCAATGTGAGATCAAACCGTCCATGTCTGGCAAAGAGCTCCAGCATATGGTTTAAAAATCCGCAGCCCGTATCGACCTGATATTTTCCCGTTCCATCTAAATCAATCGACAGGCTGATTTTCGTCTCTGCCGTGTTTCGTTCTAATGAAATCTTGCGTTCTCTTGACATTTTTGCCAGCCTTCCTTTCTTATTCACAGCTGCCCCATCTACAAAAACCATGCTGCCAGCATTTTCATACGGTTCCCACAGTAAATGCGTGAACCTATTGAATTCCGGCCTATCTTACAACTGCACTTCTCGCCGCTTCCACCAGCTTCTTCGTCTCCTCAACAAACGTTCCATCTCTTCCTCGGATCCGATGGAAATGCGGACATAATCCTTGATCCGCTCACTGTCCCAGCGTCTTACCAGGATTCCTGCCTCGCGCAGTCCGTCAAAATAGACTTTTCCCGGCATATCGCCGCTCTTGGCAAAAATGAAGTTGGTCTTCGAATCCAGCACAGTAAATCCAAGTGCCCGGAGCGCCTCGGTCGTTTTTTCACGCGTTTTGCAGATGCGCCCGGTACATTCTTTCGTGTAGTCCCAGTCGCGCATCGCCGCCGCGCCAGCCAGAATCGACAGGCGGTTGACGTTGTACGGGTTAAAACTGTATTTGATCCGGTTCATATCCGCGATAAGTTCCGGGTTTGCGATCGCAAATCGACGCGCGCGCCGGCTAAGCTGCGGGATTTGGAAAAGGTCTGGATAATCACCAGATTTTCGTATTTCGGAAGCAGTGATACACACGATTCGCCGCCGAAATCCACATACGCCTCATCCACCATCACAACGCGGTCCGGGTTGGACGCCGCTACTTCCTCAATCGCAGAAAGCGGCAGGTTCATGCCTGTCGGGGCATTTGGATTGGCGATGATCACATTATTTCCGCAATTTTTATACGGTTCGATATTTAAGGTAAAATCTTCCTCCAGCGGAACTACCTTGAACGGGATTCCATAGAGCCCGCAGAGTGCCGGATAAAAGCCATATGTCAGATCTGCGAACTGCAGCGGCGCGTTCTGGTCGCAGAATGCCCGGAATGCAAAACCTAAAATCTCGTCGGAACCATTGCCCGCGATGACCTGGTTTGTTCCCACGCCGTAGTGGTCGGCAATCGCTCGATGAGGACGCGCTCTTCCGGATCCGAATAAAGGCGTAAATTTGCAAGTTCCAGCGGCATAATTTTAGAAGAATTTTCCTCATACCCCGCCAGAATCGCCTCCGCAACCTCGGACTCGGCGGATACGGGCATTCGTTTGTGTTCAGCTTGATAAATTTCCGTCCCTGCGGCTGCTCACCCGGTGTATACGGAAGAAGTGATTCGCTTGCTTTGCTCAAAAAACGGCTCATATCTGCCTACGCCTCCTTTTTATATTCTGCTGCGGTTTCTTTCTGCGCTTTCTCTTTTGCTTCTTTTTCTTTCTTTTCCTGTTCCTTTTTCTTCTGGTGTGCTTCCACCGCGCCCTTCAGCTTCTCCGCCATCTCGGTGATCTGCTTGTTTTTAAACTCAAAGCTGCTCTTGTTGGCGATGAAACGGGCGCTGATCGGCAGGAACTCTTCCAGCACTTTCAGGTGATTTTCACGGATCGTGCTGCCCGACTCGACAATATCCACGATGACGTCCGAAAGTCCCAGAATCGGCGCCAGCTCAATGCTTCCGTTTAATTTAATAATGTCAATATCGCGTCCCAGCTTCGCGTAATGCTCTTTCGCAATATTCGTAAATTTCGTTGCCACGCGCACCGGTCGGTCTTTGTCCTCGACGTAATCCTCTTTTCCAGCCACGCACATCCGGCATTTTCCAAGTCCCAGATCGAGAAGCTCGTATACATCCGGGTTGCTCTCCATCAGAATGTCTTTTCCGACGATTCCGACGTCTGCCGCATGGTGCTCGACGTATATTGCCACATCACTCGGCTTTACGAGCAGGTAGCGGACACCCGTCTGTGGGTTCTCAAACACCAGTTTTCTATTTTCGTCGTAAATACTCTTGCAGTCATATCCGACCGACGCCAGAAGCTCATACACCTGATCGCCCAGTCTTCCCTTTGGCAGTGCTATGTTTAACATCTCGCGCCCTCCTTTCCATTCTCCTGAAAGGCAGTTTCCCGGTCCTCTTCCAGGGAAAGACGTCCGTCATACCGGTACAGATAGCAGTAACGCAGATCCTCCGGCACAGCTTTCTCCACCCGCACGCGCAGTCCCTGACGGCGCAGGCTTTCAACCGCCTGGCACAGGCGCACTACATCGACATCCGGCTCATAGAGTACCAGCGCATCGACATCGTAGCGGATGCTCTTTTCCGGCAGGCGCTCCAGCTCTTTCAAATAGATGGCAAATCCGATCGCATCGGCTTTCTTTCCTAATTTTGCCATCATACCGTCGTACTGGCCGCCGGAAAGAACCTGGCGTGCCAGACCATCTAAGAATCCCTGGAAAATAATACCGTTATAATATTCAATGTCATTGATCATCGAGAAATCCAGCCGCACCTTGTCAAGCTGTCCGCCCAGTCCCATCGCCTCCAGAACCTCATACAGGCGGGATAACAGGCAACCGCCTCCTTCATTTTCGGCGTATCCGCGATCGCACCTGCCTCTGCCAGCACCCGCCCAAACTCTCCGTACAGCCCGGAAACCTTCATCAATTTCTCTGTATCGCCCTCCAGCAGTGCCAGATCCGCGCACAATTTTTCCAATCCGCTGCGGTTTTTCGTCCGGATCAGCCCTAAAATGATATCTTTCTGTTCGGCATTGACCGGAAGCTCTTCCATCAGTCCCACCACGAAATCCATGTTAGAAATCTTGAGCACATAGTCCGTCTCAAAATCCGCCAGACTCTTGAGCGCCAGCGCCAGCACCTCCGCGATCACGCAGTCATCCACGCCGCCCATGCACTCCAGTCCCATCTGGCTGATCTCTTTGTAAGTGTGGCTTTCCTTGCTCTCACGATACACACTCTCCAGATAATAGACCTTCTCGCACGTATTTTTATCTGCCTTGGTGTTCTTCGCGATGCTCAGCGTCACGTCCGGCTTGAGAGCCATCAAGCGTCCGTCCAGATCCGTAAATGTCGGCACATTTTCCCCCAGCAGGAAACTTTTATTCGCTGCATACAAACTATATTCCTCAAACCGCCCCATCCGGTACTTGCGGTATCCATAGCTCTCATAAAGACCTCTCAGGCGAAGCGTCGCCGCCTCCGCCCTCCGAGGCTCTGAATCTCTAAATTCATGCTCTATCTCCTCTCAACTGCCGCCGCAACCGCCCTGCCTCAACAAAATCTGCCGGACAATCACCCGCTCGTCTATATCCTGCTGTTATAGCTCCCATCACTTTTGTTTATCTTGCTATCATGGTAGCGCACTAAAGTGTTTTCTATATACTATCATTCCTTCTTAAAAAAAGCAACTACTTTTTTAGAATACTCACACTTTAATTAAAAGAAAAACTCGGGGCGTGAGAAATGTGCGCCCCGAGTTTTTCCACCTCGACTCTATTCTTTTATAACCTTCTCCAAAATCGACCCCAGAATCTCCGTCCAAGGCGTATACGCATCCTTTTCCTCCAGATGCGTCAGCGCCATCCAGTTCAGTCCTCCCGGTGTCATTTCTCTGGCAAGGTCTTCCAGATCCCCGTCCCACGTCGCTGCCTTGCGGGACAGCGCCCCAGTAAATTCGGTGATGTATGCCCGTGCGGATGGCTCATCCAGCCCGTTTCTCTCACACCACTGGATAATGACGGTCAGAAGCATATAGTAAGCGCTCATCAGGCCCGTCGTGCTCCTAAGGATCGCGATCTGCTTCGGCGTATCGACCGGAACCGGCTTGCGACGTGACTCATCAGATCGACTACCTCCGGGATATCCGGGTAAATCACCACCGGTCCGAAGCGGTTCGCCGCGAAAGTCAGAGGCACAACATCCGCCAGAATCTCTCTCTGTCCAAACATTTCCTCGATGCGCTTTAAGCTCAGCGTTGCAACCAGATTGATAAACTTCTTCTCCGGTCCGATATGAAGCGGTTTTAAGATATCTTCCGCCGCCTTCGGAAGGAGCGCCGCAAAGACCCAGTCCGACCGGTCCACAACTTCCTGGTTATCCGCCGCGACCGACACGATCTCCGGGTATTTCTCATGCAGCATCTGCGCCCGTTCTTTATTTCTCGGCGATACAACGATCTGCAGATTCTCCATTCCGCTCTCGCAGAATCCAGTCACGACGGACGTCGTAATGATTCCCGTTCCAATAAATCCCAGTTTCATAAACTTCTACCCTCTCTTTCTCCTCTCCGTTTACCCGAAATTTTTCCAGACGATTCCGAGCGAACTTTTCTGATAGTTACTCCCCCGATTTTATTCACATACACAGTATACAACCAAAAACACATATTTTCCAGCATCCTACTCATATCTCGGCGCACTTTTCCGGGTTTTCATCGTAATTCCTCCCTCAACCTTCGCAGCCACTTTGATCAGGCGCCTTATTTTATCGTTCATATCCTCCTTGCTATTTTCTTTGAAATTGTCCACTTCCGCAAATAAAGCGATTGAAATAAGCCATCTCCTCATCTTTATTCAATCTTAATACATCGTTAAATCTCCCTTATCCGCTCTTAAAATCTCCAGCTGTATAATATGACCATCACAGAAATAAGGAGTTGCCTTTATGCCGGAAGAGATTATTCGTCGAAAGCGCCGCCTTTCGTCTTTTCAAATTATCACATTAGGGTTTGCCGGGGTCATTCTACTCGGAGCGCTACTGCTGATGCTGCCGATCTCCACGACTGGAGAGAATATTACTCCATTCAATGAAACGCTGTTTACTGCGACCTCTGCCGTCTGCGTGACAGGGCTTGTAGTACAGGATACAGGCTGCTACTGGTCAACCTTTGGGCAGGCGGTTATTCTGGCACTGATCCAAATTGGTGGTCTTGGTGTCGTAACCGTAGCAGCATCGTTTGCGCTGTTGTCCGGGCGAAAAATTTCTCTGATGCAGCGCAGCACCATGCAGGATGCAATTTCAGCACCAAAGGTCGGCGGAATCGTCCGTCTGACACGCTTCATCCTGCGAGGGACGTTTCTGATTGAGCTTCTGGGAGCGCTTGCCGTGCTGCCGGTATTCTGCCGGGACTATGGATGGCGCGGCATCTGGATGGCGGTATTTCATTCCATATCCGCTTTTTGCAACGCCGGGTTTGACATTCTTGGGACAGAAAGCAACCACTATCCATCTCTTACCGGCTACGCGGACAGCCCGGTAATCAATATCACGATTATGCTGCTGATCGTGATCGGCGGTATTGGATTTCTGACGTGGGATGACATCTTTGAAAACAAGTGGCGGTTTCATCGCTACCGAATGCAGAGCAAGGTGATTCTGGTCACGACAGGTTTTTTAATTTTTCTGCCTGCTATGTTTTTCTTCTTTTCAGACTTTTCCGCGCTTCCCGCCGGAAACCGGCTGCTGGCATCCTTTTTTCAGTCTGTCACGCCGAGGACAGCGGGCTTCAACACGGTAAATCTTTCCACGATGTCCGGTGCATCACAGGGCGTAATGATCCTTTTGATGCTGATCGGCGGTTCTCCAGGTTCTACAGCAGGCGGTATGAAAACAACGACACTGGCGGTTCTGCTTGCCAATGCCACTGCAACCTTCCGCCAGCGCGATAGTGCCCGATTTTTCGGACGCAGAGTCGATTGCAGCGCCGTCAAGACCGCCGCGACCATTCTGACAATGTACTTGATGCTGTTCTTTGGCGGTGCTGTCTTTATCAGCGCATATGAGAATCTTCCGCTGTCTGCCTGCCTGTATGAAACGGCATCGGCGGTCGGGACGGTGGGATTGACACTTGGTATTACACCGCAGCTGCACATTCCATCGCAAATGGTGTTGATCACGCTCATGTATCTGGGCAGAGTCGGCGGTCTTACCCTTATTTATGCGACATTTTCCAGCAAAAAAGTGGGGAATGCAAAGCTGCCGCAGGAAAAAATCACGATTGGATAAGGAGTCTTTTCACATGAAAAACATTCTATTGATTGGCACAGGCCGCTTCGGACGGCATATTGCAGTACAGCTTTCTCAGCTGGGGCATCAGGTCATGGCGGTCGATACAAACGAGGAACGAATCAATGATGTGCTGCCATATGTCACCAATGCACAAATTGGCGACAGTACAAACGCGGAGTTTCTTCGCTCTCTTGGCATCGGAAATTTTGATGTCTGCATCGTAACCATCAGCGGTAACTTTCAGAACTCGCTAGAAACCACCTCGCTGCTGAAAGAGCTGGGGGCGAAGTGCGTGGTGTCGCGTGCCGAGCGTGATGTGCAGGCAAAGTTTCTGCTTCGCAACGGTGCCGACCAGGTAGTCTACCCGGAAAAACAGGTGGCAAAATGGGCAGCGATCCGATACACTGCCGACCATATTTTCGACTACATAGAGATCGACGAGCAGCACGCCATTTTTGAAGTAGAAGTTCCGGCCGGGTGGATCGGCAAAAGTGTTGGTGAACTGGATATTCGCAGAAAGTATGGCATTAACATTCTCGGCATCAAACATTCAGGAAAAATCGACGCTTCCATTACGCCGGATACGGTGCTGTCCGGGGAAATAACGATTTTAGCGTTGGGCGAATACAAAGCGCTGCAAAAGTGCTTCCGAATCTGAATGGACGGTGAGGGTATATGGAAGATAGCGTTTTGATCGCTGGGACGGCGCTAATGTTCCTGTTCGGCTGGGTTTTGATGAAACGGCTGGATCGCTTTCTGGACGAAAATCAGAAGCGCATCAAAGAATCGTCTGAACAACAGCAGGCTGAACCGTGCGTGCATCTGGTCGGAAATATTTCTCCTGACGAACTTGAGGAAACATTTTCTCAGTTTCGCAATAGTCATGCCCATGTAGAAATCGTGATCTATGATTCAGAGCAAATTTCTTTTCCGGACAACGAATCCGATTGGGCGCAGTAGAAACCTCCACATTTTGGTGCTATAATATTGTTTAAGAGGGGGTGAAAATGTGCAGAATAAAGGAAGCGAAATACCAAAAGAACATATTCTTGTGTGCCTGTCCTCGTCTCCATCCAATGAACGCATTGTACGAATGGCGGGGAAAATGGCACAGGCATTTTGCGCCAGTCTTACCGCACTCTACGTGCAGACCCCCGGAGACGCTGATATGAACGCGGAAGATACCGTCCGTTTGCAGGCGAATATGCGTCTGGGGCAGCAGCTTGGCGCAGAAATTGTCACAACGCATGGTGAAGATGTGGCGACACAGATCGCGGAATATGTGCGGCTCTCTGATGTGACCAAAATTGTGATTGGGCGAAGCGGCGTACAGCGGCGGCATTTCTGGAGCGAATCGACGCTGACAGAACAGCTCATTACGCTTGCACCAGAGGTAGATATTTATATTATTCCGGATGTGGAAGCCTATAAGAACTGCCGCAGAAATCAGCCGCTTACTATCCGCCCGGCGTTTCCGACCGCCCGGGAACTACTTCTGACCATCGGAATTCTGGCAGTTACGACGGTCATCGGATGGATCTTTCTGCGGCTCAGCTTTGCAAATGACAATATCATCATGGTTTACCTGCTGGGTGTGCTTCTGACTTCCACTTTTACCAGCGGATATACCTGCGGTGTGCTGTCCGCTTTTTTGAGTGTCCTCCTGTTCAATTATTTTCTGACGGAACCCCGGCTGTCTTTGGCAGCCTATGGCAGCAAATACCCGATAACCTTTGCCGTCATGTTCGCGGCTGCACTTTTGACAAGTACACTTGCGGCCAAGCTCAAAGCCCACGCACAGCTATCCGCACGGGACGCTTATCGCACGAAGCTCCTTTTTGATATGAACAGACAGCTCCAAAAAGCGGAAACGCCGGAGGAGGTCTATCGGATGACCGCGACGCAGATACAAAAGCTCATGCAGCGAGACGTTCTGATTTACCCGGCACAGGGCAACGCTCTGCTGGATGGGAACATTTATCCGGCTGACGGAAGTAGTCCATACAGCATCCCAGATACCGACCGGGAACAGAACGTGGTTCAATGGGTCTGGCAAAACCGCAAGCGCGCCGGAGCAACGACGCAAAACTTTCCAAAAGCAAAACGGCTGTATCTTGCCATCCGTACCGGGCAGCAGATTTACGGTGTTGTCGGGATTCCGATGGAAAAGCAAACGCAGCCTGACGCATTTACATCCAGCGTTCTGTTCTCCATCCTCGGCGAGTGCTCTCTGGCGCTGGATAACCTGCGAAATGCCAGAGAAAAGGAAGAAGCTGCCGTTCTTGCAAAGAACGAACAGCTTCGCGCCAATCTTTTGCGTTCGATTTCTCATGATCTCAGGACACCACTGACCTCGATTTCCGGCAACGCAGATACGCTGCTGCACAGCTATGACGTGTTGGATGAGCAGACACGGAAACAGATTTTTACGGACATTTATGACGATGCACAATGGCTGACGGGGCTGGTTGAGAACTTGCTTTCCATTACGAAAATTGTAGACGGCAGCGTAAAGCTGCACCTTTCTGATCAGGTCGTGGATGACATCATATCGGAAGCACTCAGGCATATTGACCGAAGAGCGGCAGAACATCACATCGCAGTAGATTGCGGAGACGTACTGTTGCTGGCACGGATGGACGCAGGACTCATCATGCAGGTGCTCATCAATCTGGTGAATAACGCAGTCAAATATACTCCAGTTGGCTCGAACATCCGGATCACGGCAATCCCGCGAGAAAATATGGCTGAAATATGTGTCAGCGATAACGGTCCCGGTATTCCGAATGAACTGAAGGAACGTGTTTTTGAAATGTTCTTTACTGGGGGCAATCCAATTGGCGACAGCCGCCGAAGTCTTGGACTTGGACTTACGCTCTGTCAAACTATTGTCCATGCACATCATGGTGAAATGACGTTGAAAGACAATTCGCCGCATGGCTGCATCTTTTCCTTTACAATACCACTTAGTGAGGTGAACTTAAATGAATAAGCCGCTCATCCTCGTTGTAGAAGATGATACCCCGGTGCGAAATTTAATAACGATGACACTAAAAACTCACGAATATAGGTATCTTTCGGCGCAAAACGGCGCAAGTGCCGTGATGGAAGCGCTGTCTCACAACCCGGACATTGTACTGCTTGATCTGGGGCTGCCGGATATGGACGGCGTAGAAGTCATCCAAAAAATCCGGTCGTGGTCGAATATGCCGATCATTGTGATCAGCGCCAGAACAGAGGATTCCGATAAAATCGGGGCACTGGATGCTGGGGCGGATGATTATCTAACGAAGCCTTTTTCCGTGGACGAACTGTTGGCACGACTGCGGGTGACGCAGCGGAGACTGTCGATGATGAAAACAGACTCCGTGCAGGATTCTCCGATTTTTACGAATGGTGCGCTGAAAATCGACTATGCGGCAGGCTGCGCATATCTTGACGGCACAGAGCTGCACCTGACACCCATCGAATACAAGCTGCTGTGCCTGCTCTCCAAAAATGTTGGTAAGGTTCTGACACACACCTATATCACGCAGCAGATTTGGGGCAGCAGTTGGGAAAACGATATCGCTTCTCTGCGGGTGTTCATGGCGACCCTGCGCAAAAAGCTGGAACGCGGAAAAGACGGGCAGCAATACATACAAACACACATCGGAATCGGCTATCGGATGCTCCGCATCGAGTAAGTAATTCCTGAACGGAACATTCATGACTGAATGGAGTAGATTTCTTGTGGTCATTCCATTCTGCCCCAAATAAGCTGACCATCGTTGAAATAGCGAGGACTTGAAAGTCCTCGCTATTAGCATACATCGTCTTATATATTATATCTGTTTTTCCATCTTCGTTTTTGCTGCTTTCCCTACTTTCTAGCACACTCCCCATCAAGCCCCAAAAGGATTTTTAATCCATGATCCAGCTGCGGCAGAATGTACTCCAGACACTCCCGCACTGCCTTCGGACTGCCCGGCAGGTTGACGATCAGCGTGCGTTTACGGATCCCACTTGCCGCCCGGCTTAACATCGTCCGCTTTGTAAATTGTAAGCTGTATGCCCGCATCGCCTCCGGGATACCCGGAACCATCCGTTCCGCGACCGCCAGCGTCGCCTCCGGCATCACGTCGCGCGGAGAAAATCCCGTTCCGCCCGTTGTTAAGAGCAGATCGGCCTTTCCCTCATCGCAGATCTCCTTCATCGCCTCTTCCAACATCGCCTGGTCGTCCGGCAGCACCTTCTGCCAGACCACCTCATAACCAGCCTCTCTCACCATTTCTGCGATTACCGGACCACTCACGTCCTCCCGTTTTCCCGCGTACCCGGAGTCACTGGATGTAATAATTGCTGCTCTCATTGTTTTCCCACCTCTCTTTGATCTCTTTCCTACGCTTCTTCCAGAATCTCCAGATTATCTCCCTCTTTGATCACGCCGCCGTGCAGCACCTTTGTAAATACGCCCTCGCGCGGCATGATGCAGTCGCCCATCGCCTGGAAGATCGCACACCCATGGTGGCATTCTTTTCCGATCTGTGTCAATTCCAGCACGACATCGTTGCATTTAAATTTTGTCCCGATCGGGAGCGTCTTGAAATCGATTCCTTCCACGACCAGATTTTCGCCGAATGCGCCGTCCTCGACCTTTGCACCGCGCGCGCGGAATTCCTGAATCCGGTCATATGAAAGAAGGCTGACCTGACGGTGCCATTTGCCCGCATGGGCGTCACCCTCGATTCCATAGTCCTCGATAAGACAGACCTGATGGACATTTTTCTTCTGAACACCTTTGATTTCACTGGTACACGTTGCGATTACTTTTCCCATGATTGTTTCCCCTTTTCTTTATCCATAAATTTTCCGATTTCATATTTCATATACGATATTTCACTTGTAACATTCCGCCGGCTCACACTTTCACCGCAGAAACCATAATCATAATCCTCACAAACACCCTGCTTATCCGCCTATCTGGGACATTCCCCGGTGTTCCCGATCCGTAAATTCCGTCTTTTTCTCAAAACTATGTCCCTTCGGCTTTTCCGCAAGCGCCTGTCCGATCGCCCGGCGCAGGTCTTCATCGGTACCGCCGCCGCGCAGAATGGTCTTTAATTCTACCCCATTGTCATACTGGAGACAGGTCTTTAAGAATCCTTCTGAGGTCAGCCGGATCCGATTGCATTCGGAACAGAATTTATGGCTGACCGCGCTGATAAAACCGATCCGTCCCTGAAAGCCAGGGACTGCGAAATAATGGCACGGGCCATTTCCTGCCACGTCCCCGCACGGGGTAAAGGTTCCAAATGCCTCTTCCAGCGCATGCTTCAACGCATCTTCTTTCACAAAGGCAAACTGCGTCCCCATGCCGATCGGCATCATTTCGATGAAACGCACGTGCACATTATGGTTTTTCGCCAGTTCCGCCACCTCTAAAAGCTTTTGCTCCTCGATCCCAAGCACCGGCACACAGTTTATCTTGATCTGCATCCTGCCTTTCTGGATCGCCGTCCAAAGACCGCGTCTGACCGCTTCGATCTCATCCCGGCGTGTGAGCTGTCGGTACACCGACGCATCCAGTGTATCCAGGCTGATCGTGACTGAATCAACCCCTGCATCCGCCAGCGCATCGTACATTTCTTCTAATAAAACACCGTTCGTCGTGATCGTCAGGCTCTTGATTCCCGGAATCTGTTTTAACGCTGCTGCTAACTCCGGCAGTCTCCGGCGCACCAGCGGTTCGCCGCCGGTCAGCTTGATTTTCTGAATGCCGTTCTCTGCCAGAATCTGGCAGACCCGTTCGATCTCACCAAACCGCAGGATCTCTTCATGGGAAATGCTGCTGACGCCTTCCTCCGGCATACAGTACACACAGCGCAGGTTGCATCGGTCGGTCACGGAGATCCGTACGTAGTCGATCGTTCTGCCGTATCCGTCTATCATCGCACAAATTCCCCGCTCTTTCCTCCCGATTTTGCATCGAGATGTATCTCTCCGATCTCCATCCGCTTGTCGATCGCCTTGCACATATCATAAATGGTCAGAAGCGCCACGCTGACGCCGGTCAGCGCCTCCATCTCGACGCCGGTCTTTCCTTCCAGCTTCGCAGTACAAAATGCCTTGATCGTCAGCTCTTTTTCATCTACCTCAAAATCCACGCTGCATTTCGTGATGAGAAGTGTGTGGCACATCGGGATCAGATGCGCGGTCTGCTTCACCGCCATGATTCCCGCCACACGCGCCACCCCCAGCACATCGCCCTTGGCAACCGTTCCCTCCAGAACCGCCTTCATGACTGCTTCATTGACGTGAATCTTGCCAGATGCCGTCGCCGTCCGGCTGGTAATCTTCTTTTCGGTTACATCTACCATGATCGCATTTCCCTTTTCATCAAAATGCGTTAATTTCTCTTCCATCTGTATCCTCCTTTTCCTCTTCTTCCGGCTCCAGAAAGATTTTCTCAAACGCTGCTTCTGCTGCCGCCTGCACTGCTGCTTCCATCCGGCGGAATTTTTCTAAAAACACCTTTCCCTCCGGCGTCAGCACAGAAAATCCGCCCTTGCTTCCGCCCATCTGGCGCTCTAAAAACTGGATTCCCAGCTGCGCCTCCGCGATCTTGAGCATTTTCCAGCCCTTGCTGTAAGAAATATCCCGGATCTGACAGGCACCGAGCATTGAACCACTCTCAGCAACTGCCTCCAGAAAATCCGCCGTCAGCGCGCTGAAGCATTCTTCCTCGCGGCTCAGCGAAATCGACGCCCGAAATGCCAGCTCCCCGCGCTTCTGCCTGTCTTTTTCGTAGGCAAGCAGCGATTCGTAGTCCATTTTCGTGTTGGTGTCCAGTAAAACACCCGGATCTTCAACCTCGATCTCCCGGACACCTTCGCCCCACGCATCCATTGCGCCGCGGAGTCCTTTTCCACCCCGGTACGTTAAGATATGTCCAAACACTTCCTTCGACAGCATGACCGGGTGTCCTTTTTTTCCCTGACAGACCGGTACTGCCATGCTTCCGGGCGCCTGCGCCATCTTCTCGATTGTGTCCGCCGTGATCATCGGCACGTCGGCAGGGAACAACAGCACCCGATCGGCTTTTTTCTGGATATGGCGCAGTCCCATGCAGATTGAGCCGTACATCTGCGATGTCTCATACCGCTTGTTTCGGATACAGACCGCACCACGGTGTGAAATATGACGTTCCAGCACATCTGCCTGATACCCGGTCACGACGACGATCGGCGAGATCCCCGCCTGCCGGATCGTGTCGATCTCCCTCTGTATCATCGTGGTCTGCCCCATCCGGAGCATCGGCTTTAATTCTTCCATGTGCGCCGACCGCCCTGCCGCCAGGATGATCGCGCCTGTTTTCCCATCTGCCATACATATCCCCTTTTCTATCATTCTAGCCTTCTTTTAAAAGCATGATATCTCCCGGTGCAATTCCCAGCCGGACGCGGTCTCCGCGCTGATACTGGTTTAGTGAATCACTCTGCTTATAGTCTACCTTCCACCAGATCACCTCGCGTTCCAGTGCATTTTCTTTGTCACCCGCTGCCCCTGCATTTTCCACCGGACGCAGCAAAACATCCCACTCAAATGGCTGGCAGAGTGTGTCCCCCCACTCGCACGTAAATTCATTCGCACTGCCGCGCGCCGGATAAAACTGATGCGCCCGGATGCCGATATAGGCATGCTCCGCGGCAACCGCTTCTTCGGTCTGAAACGTGAGTCCCCAGTCGAGCGCCTCCACCTCATATTCGCCGATCCGCCGGATCCGGCTAAAGTTTTTACAGCCTGTCAGGCGTGCCGCAGTGACATTTTCCGGTTTCTGGAAAATCGCCCGCGTCTCTCCCTTCATCGCCACCTGTCCGCGGTTTAAGATGATGCTCTTCTCGCAGAACCGATAGACCTCGTCCCGGCTGTGGCTGACCATCAGCACATCGCCCGTGTACCCGCGGAGTACCTCGCGCACCTGGAACTGCAGTTGTTCCTTCAGATAATAATCAAGCGCCGAAAATGGTTCATCCAGCATGATCACATCCGGCTCATAGACGAGAATGCGCGCCAGCGCCACACGCTGCTGCTGTCCGCCGGAAAGCTGGGACGGATACCTTTTTTCAAGCCCTTCTAATTTAAAGAGACGGATCATGCGGGCAACTGCCTCCTGTTTTTCCTCCTTGCTGCCCGAAAGCCCCGCTGCAATGTTGGTTTCTACGGTCATATTCGGAAACAATGCATAATTTTGGAATAAATAACCGACTTTCCGCTTCTGCGGCGGCAGGTTGATGTGCTTTTCCGAATCAAAGAGCACCCTGCCGTTTAACACGATCCGCCCTTCGTCCGGCGTCTCAATTCCGGCGATACACTTGAGCGTCATGCTCTTGCCGCTTCCGGAAGCGCCGAGAATGCCCATGACGCCGCCATCGGTATTAAGCGATACGTCCAGCGAAAAGCCGGAAAATCTCTTTTTGATTGCCGCCTGCAGGCTCATCGCGCGCCTCCCTTCTGTGCATCCGCTTCCCCGTCCGCAAACAGTTCCACCGAAACCTTTGCATCCTGACCGCCCGCTTCCACACTGTTATCTTTCTTTTTATGATTGCTGCGTCCGCGCATATCCCGCCGCGACAGCACATTCATCAGCACGACGACCAGGAAGGAAATCACCACGATGATCCACACATACTGGTATGCCATCGACATTTTTCCAGCCGCCACCTGTGAATAGATGGCAAGCGGCAGTGTCTGCGTCTTTCCGGCGATATTGCCCGCCAGCATCGCGGTCGCACCGAACTCGCCCAGTCCTCTCGCAAAGGCAAGGATCGCGCCGCTGAGGACGCCCGGCATCGCCGACGGCAGAATCACCTTCCAGAAAATACGGCTTTCGGAAAATCCCAGCGTCCGAGCCGCATAGATAATCGTCACATCGACCTGTTCAAACGCGCCGCGCGCTGCCCGGTACATAAGCGGAAATGAGATCGCCACCGCCGCGATCACCGTTGCCACCCATGAAAATACAATCTTGACGCCAAACAATTCCAGAAACAGCTGTCCGAGCGGTCGTTTTACACCAAAAATCATCAGCAGGAAGAAGCCTGCTACCGTCGGCGGCAGGACCATCGGAAGCGTCAGGATGCCGTCCAGCACCATTTTCACTTTCTCAGAGCGTGCCGATACCACCAGCCGCGCCATCCAGACTCCCAGAAAAAACGTACTAATGATCGACAGCGTTGCTGTTTTCATCGATATCCATATCGGAGACCAGTCCATCTTTCTTCCCCTCCTTTCCTATGAATCAAGTCGAACGTCCGTGAGACCCAACTCCCACTGAGACAAATTTGCTATTATTCGCCACCTAAAGAGGTGGGAGTCTTCTCGACTGAGATAAAAACTGCCGCAGAACACCTGGTTTTCAACGGACCCTGCATTCTGCGGCGGATTTTATTCCATACATGGTTCACTGTCTGTCCTTCGCTGTCCTGCTTTCTATTCACCCAGTCAGCTGCATATCCCAGACAGTCATCGCTCCCGGCTTATTTATTTGCTGTGAAGCCATACTCCGCAAAGAAGGAGAGCGCATCATCGGTTCCCAGATAATCTACAAACTTCTGTGCTGCATCTTTCTTTGTGCTTGCGCTTACAACACCAACCGGATAGATAACCTTCGATACGCTTCCTTCCGGTGCATATCCGATAACCTTTACCTGGTCAAACTGATCGCTGGTGGTTGCATCGGTCAGGTATACGATACCTGCATCTGCGCTTCCGGCTGCTACCCAGCTTAAAACCTCGGTTACGTTGGTACCAAAGCTTGTCTTAGCCTCTACATCATCCCACATACCCAGGTTCTCAAAGGCTTCCTTGGCGTACTGTCCAACCGGAACACTCTCCGGATCGCCGAGTGCAATCTTCTCTGCCTTTGTGATATCCTCAAAACCGGTAATTCCCAGTGTGGAATCCTTCGGAACGATCAGGGCGATCTTATTTTCCAGAAGCTCTACGACAGAATCTGCATCAACCAGTCCCTCGTCCTCCAGCGCGTTCATCTGCTTCATCGCTGCGGAGAAGAATACGTCTGCATCCGCGCCCTCTTCGATCTGGGTCTGCAGCTTTCCTGAACTGTCAAAGGTAAAGCTCAGCTTGATGTCCGGATTCTCTTTCTCAAATGCCGGCTGAATCTTGTCTTCCATAACGTACTGAAGGCTGGCTGCTGCCGCTACCAGAATCTCCTGCTGGTCGCCGGTTGCCTCTGCTTCTGCTTCGGTCTCTTCTGTCTCAGCTGCCTCTGCCTCCGTTTCCGGTGCTGCTGTCTCAGCCGGTTTGCTGGATGAACATGCGGTCAGGGATGCTGCCGCCATCGCTGCTGCCATTACAAGTGCCCACGTTTTTCTCATATCTTGGTTTCTCCCTCATTTCACGCACATGTTTCCGGCATCCTCCTCGTTTCGATTCCTTACGCCATAGCAATGTGGTTTTTACCCTTCCGTTATTTTTGAAAAATTATAATGATATTTGCTAATCAAATAGTAGCACGTGGCACTTTTTTTGTCAATCTTTACAATGATTCTTATTGAATGCACATGGTCATTATGTGCACCAAAAAATAACGTGGCTTTTTTCTGCATTTTCCCTTTATTCTTATGAATTTTCCAGTTGTTCTTTCCAAACCCTTCCGTCTATTTTCGTGAAATTATTATGATGATTTTTCATATATTTTATTTTTATCTTTTTATTTTTCATTTATTTGAAATTTTGTATCCAAATACACCGGTGCTTCGGTTTCCTTACCGGTCACACGGTTCCCGATCCGTGGCAAAGTCTTCCACCAGCACATCCATAATGCCGCCGCAGACCATTCCTTCATCTTCCGCCGCCTCGCCGGTCAGATCTACATGAACTACTTTGTACCTGCCGCTTCCGATCAGAGAACGTGCCTCGCCCAGCACGGCCGCCTCGCTGCAGCCGCCGCCGATGCTGCCGAGAATCCGTCCGTCCCGGTAGACAATCATCTTCGCGCCTGCCCCGCGCGGGGAGGAACCCTTTGATTCAATCACCGTGACCACTGCTTTCGGCTCATCCGGCTCCTCTGCCAGGCGTTTCAGCACATCAAAATCCAGATCGGAACGGTTTTTCACACGTTTGTCTTCCCGATCCATGCGCTTTACCTGTATGATCTCCGCCAGAATCGAGATCGCGATCTCCTCCGGTGTCACACCGCCGATCTTTAAACCGATCGGGCTCTTTAAACGGCTCATCCGCTCTGGATCGTAACCTTCTTCCAGAAGCTCCTGTTTCACGATACCGACGCGGCGTCTCGAACCAATCATGCCGAGATACGCCGGTTCTTTTCCTTTTCCAATCATCCGCAGGCAGTCCGCATCGTGGCGGTGTCCGCGCGTAACGATACAGATATAGTCGCTCTCCTGAATCTTGAGTTCTTTGATCGCATGCCCAAAGTCATCACAAATCACCTTCTCTGCCATCGGGAATCGTCCCGGATTCGCGAAGGAAAGGCGGTCGTCCACCACAGTTACCAGGAATCCGACGCGCGCGCCAAATTCTGCCACTGGAAGAGCCACATGGCCGCCTCCGAGAATAATCAGGCGCTCTTTCGGGAAAAATGGTTCCGCCACATTCCAACTGCTTCCGGCGCGCCCACAGACCGGCTGCCCCTGTGTCAGGGCTTCTTTTCCAATCTCCGACGCCTCTGCGCCTTCTTTCAGTTCACAGCGCATATCTGTGAGATTTCCCTCTTCTCCCACAAAGCTTCTCTCGAGCGCCAGACACGGCGTCCCTTCCAGTTTTTTCAGAATCTCCCCATACAGATTCATATCACGCACTTCCTCTCTTTTATACTGCATGAGCCATCCATTTCTCATTTCGCAGTTGTGCCATCGCGGTTGCTTCCTCATCGCCTCTCTCTGGCTCGATTATTTACCAAAACCGCAGTTCGGGAAAATACAGGTTGGACAATTTAAGCACAGACCACCTGCGCCCATTTTCGCCAGATCCGCTTTTGTCACTGGCACATCTGCCATCACACGCGGCAGCACCAGATCAAAGATGGTCCTCTTCGCATACATCACGCAGCCCGGAAGTCCCATGATCGGCTTTCCGTCCTTCGTATATGCCAACAAGAACATCGCTCCCGGAAGTACCGGCGCGCCGTAGGAGACAACCTCCGCTCCGGTCTGCTTGATCGCGCTCGGTGTCGTATCATCCGGATCGACGCTCATGCCGCCGGTACAGACAACAAAATCGGCGCCCTGATCCAGCCATTCCTGGATTGCCTCCGTGATTTTATCCGGATTGTCCCCTATAATCTTCTGTCCCAGAACTTCCACACCAAATTCCTGAAGCTTTTCCCGGATGACCGGGCCAAATTTATCCTCAATCCGTCCATAGAACACTTCATTTCCGGTCGTCACAATGCCTGCTTTCTTATTTTTATACGGAAGCAGCTTTAACAGCGGCTCTGAACCCGCTACCTTCTTCGCCTCTTTCATTTTTTCTTTTTCAATTACCAGCGGGATCACACGGGTTCCGGCTAACTTATCACCTTTTTTTACCGGGAAATTCGTCCGGCGGGTCGCGATCATCATCTCCGGCAGGCTGTTGACCTTTAAGAGGCGTTCTTCATCGACCTGAAACAGACCGTCCGACTCCGCAATCAGCTCAATCTTGCCTTCCTTCGGATCGGTTGCACGCATATACTCATTCTGGCAGATGCCGCGCAGAATGTCCGCCGCCTCATCCTCATGATATTTTGTATCGTCCTTTTCCCAGACATAAATATGATCTTTTCCAATCGAAAGCAGTACCGGGATGTCCTCCTCACGCACGATATGTCCCTTGCGGAATACGGCGTCCTTCGTCACGTCCGGAATAATCTGCGTCATGTCATGGCAGAGTACCTGTCCGACTGCCTCGGTTGTTTTCATTAATTTCATATGATTTTCCTCTTTTCCTTTTTACAGTAATGCCTCCGCACGCTTTGCCAGCTGATACCGCCGTTCCACACCCGCCAGCGCCTCCGGATTATCCTTAAATTTCTCCCGTTTTGCCGCAAACCGTTCTTCGATCGTTACACGCCGTTCTCCCTGTACCTGCTTGTCCGCCAGGTACACGATCAGGCTTTCGTTCAGATATCCCAGCTTTTCTTCCGGCAGATCCATATGATCCGCAACAATATCCGCGATCCCGGTATGTCCCAGAAGCCGCAGCCATCCCGCCCCTGTCTCTGGATGTTCGGGGTATGCTTTGGCGATGTCATGAAGAAGCGCCGCCGCGTAGATTTTGTGTTTATCGATTGGAGGACTTTTGTATGTCATCTCCACATACGTTTCCGACCTATGCTTTAGAACTCTATCTGCCAATTCCACGGCCAGCTCCGCAACCGCCCGGCTATGGCGCACCGTCGCCTCCGGCGTGTGAAACCATGCAAGCAGACGTTCACACTCCTCTCTGTCCGGGATAGGACGTTTTCTCTCCCAATCACGCAATTTCTGAAACTCTTCCTGTGTATCCGCATCAAACGCACAGCCCGGATCCGGCACATCCAGGGGAATCCGGCGGATTTCCGGCTGTTCACAGGCGCCTTTAAGCCCCATCGTTCCGTCATGCTGCAGCAGTTTTTCGATCACATCTGCACGGATCAGAAGCGGATGCCCCGGTGTTTTCTCATATTCCGGGAGATAGACATCCCCATCGCCCTCCGCGAACCGGTATTTTTCATATTCCAGCGTAAATGGCGTAAACAGTGGCACATCCACCGGGAAAAAGAAAATGCCATCCAGCGTCTCTTTTCCTGCCGTTTTCCGCTTTTCCTTATAATAGGAAAGCCCCAGACAGACGGAATCAAACATTTTCGTCTCCGCATACGCCGGATTGTGGATGAAATGGATTCCCGTTCCCACAGCCGCCGCGCGTATATCTTCCGCCCGGCGTCCGGTAATGATCGTGATTTCATGTACACCGCACGCCCTCAGCGTCTGTATCTCACGTTCCAGGACCGTCTGAGTGCCAAGCTTCATGAGCGGTTTGAAATCCCCCATCCGCGAGGATCGCCCCGCCGCCGAGATCAGAGCATCAAATACAAAATCCTTTTTTTCATACACCTGTCCGTAGCCAAAGGGAATCTGCAGAAGTTCTGCCTTTTTCCGCTTCTCCCAGCCGCAGATCAATGTCCGGAACCAGCCCGCGTGCCCGATCACCAGAATATCGCCCCGGCTCTTCATCCGGAGTTCATTCCAGGTTGTCCTGGCGCGCCTTGCACAGTCCGCAAAGCTCTCTCCCTGCGGCGGTCGGAAATCGTACATATCTGCCCCACGTGCCGCATACTCCGCCGGAAACTGTTCCCGGATTTCATCGAAGGAGTGACCATCCCATTCCCCCATGTCGATCTCCGCCAGTCCATCCATGACCTCGATCGGAATACTTCTGTCAATCACTTCCTGCAGGATCGCAGCTGACTCCCGGCAGCGCTTTAACGGGCTGGTATAAATTTTTTCAATTCTGCGTCCCGCAAATGTCTCCCCCAGCGCCCGAATCTGTGTCCGCCCTTCTTCTGAAAGCGGCAAATCTGTCCGTCCGATGCAGTATTTCTGTTCATCTGGAAATTCCGGCTTTCCATGCCGGATCAAATAAATCGTCCGCATTCTGTCCTTTCCTAGTGCTCGTGCTCCTCTTCTTCCCCACACTCGCAGCTGAAATCATGGCTGTGTCCAAATGGTCCCGGTCCGCCGATGTAGTCGCGGATCAGCTCCAGTTTATAACGGTTCATATAGCTATATGCCTTCTGAACCGTATGCCCGCTTCCCAGATAACGGGTCACGCCCGCCTTTACCAGTATCTCAAACGGCTCTTTCTCGATCGGTCCGCAGATGACTGCCTCACAGTCATGTTCTACCACCTTCTTCGCAAATACCAGATTGTCCGGATCCTGTTTTCCATAGACATGGAAAATCTGGTTCTTGTCCGCGTCAATAATCATCAAAAACGGACTCTCCTTAAAAGTCGCCGGTACCAGTCCGTCGATCTCCTCTGTCTCTGATGCAATCGCTATGTTCATTTTCTTCTCCTTGTTCTTGTCAAATTTTACTAATTTTTTTCAAAATTTCTCGATTATTTTTAATTTTATGATACTGCAATTAAAACTTATCGTCAAGTTTTTCATGATATTGAATTTTACCACTCATTTTTCATTTTTCCTCGATGATCAGCCGCCTTTTTCCCGAACCGATATAGGGGGAAATTTCTTTTTCTATCACTGAGACGGTCAGGCAGTTCCCAAAGTATTCCGTTAATGCTGCTTTGACATTTTTCACTCTGCTTCCTACCGCATCTGCATAACCCGCTTTCTTCATAACAGCCACCGTCAGATGCTTCTGCGCCGCATTGTAAGATGCCTGAAAATCTTCCACCTCATCCAGGGCAAATAAAAGCTCATCTAATATGTGCATGGAAAGTACTTTTCCGCCGGACAGCCGGACGCTGTCATCCAGCCGTCCCTCAACCTTATCAAGTCTGGGCTTTAAACATCCGCAGGCACACGGTTCTGCAATCATCCGCCCCAGATCGCCGGTCCGATAGCGCACAAGCGGCATTCCCCGCCGCCGAAGCGTTGTCAGAACCAGCTCGCCGTATTGCCCTTCCGGAACCGGCTGTCCCGTCTCCGGATCCAGAATCTCAATCAAAAGGTCCCGGTCCCGCAGATGGTAACCCGCGCGCGCCCCACACTGTACGCCGCCGCCGTAACCAGTTTCCGTCATCCCCCAGTGTGTAAAGACCCGGCAGTTCCATGTTTTTTCCAAAAAACGCTGCACGCTGACCGGCACATAATCAGCACTTAAAAGCACTGTTTTCGGGCCAAGTCCCGGCGCATGGGCTGCCAGCGCATACATCTGGCTTGGGACACCGATCAGGCAGTCTGCCCCCTCGCCGTCCCGCGCTGCCGCTTCCATATCGTGAATCAGTCCATGAACCTTCGTCTCCACCTGAATGCGCCCCAATCCTTCTTTTAAAAGTCCTCCAATCGAAAAAAATCCCGGTCCTTCCATATAAACCGTGACCCGATCGCCCGGCTTTACCATGTACTGCATCCCTGTTTCAAAGAAATCCGCCGTCTGCATCAGATCGTCTTCGGTAAAAAACAGGCGCTTCGGTGCCCCTGTACTGCCGGAGGTTTTCAGCGTGATGATCCGCGCGATCTCCTTGGCTGGAACACATAAAAATGTTTCCGGCTCCGCTTTCAGTTCCTCCGGGGTTGTGAGGGGCAGTGTCCGGAAATCCTCCCATGAAAACGAATCCGGCGCAAGCCGTACATCGGAACCTGCCATTTCCCCAAGCTGTCCCCAGACGGATGTAAATTTCTTCTGATAAAATGGGCTTTTCTCCTTTACATACGAAAGTGTCCGCCATAACCCGGACGGCTGCGCCGCTGCAATAAAATAACCGCAGCCCGCTTCTTTTAAAATCTTCCGTTCCGCCCCCAGCGCCGCGCAGACGGATTCCAGATTTCCATCAAAGATCTGCTGCCCAATCCACTCCGCCAGTGTCCCAGACACATCCTGCATATTTGCAAGTGCAAAACCCGCACCCGCTATCCGGTCACGGATTGTTTTAGCGGACTCCAGCCGTCCCAGCATCCCGTCTAAGAAAAGCTCTTTTTTCCGGGCATACATATCGCTCATCAAAAGCCATCCCTCCGGCTTTAACACCCGGTACGCCTCCTGGAGCGCCGCCGCCGGTTCCGCAGCTTTGGAACAACTGCATTCCATCAGAATGATATCTGCCGTCTGATCTGGATATGGCAGTTTCTCCGCACATCCAGTCTCTATCCAGCCAGGTTCATGCACATCCGGATTCTTATCCAATCCGGAAATCTGCCAGCCCGGGAAATGCTCAGAAAGCCATCGCATCGTGCCGCCGGTTCCGCAGCCGATGTCGATGACGCGAAACGGCACTGCAGGATCTGTAGACTCCGTCTCTGCCGCTCCCGCCTCCGGTATCTCAATTCCCGCAAACTGGAACATCTGCCTCGTCAGCGCAAATCCGCCCGGCCGGCAGAGACTGCTCTCATTTGTATCCATTTTTTGCACCTCTCCTTTCTGCGCTTCTATTATCTGCCTCTTTCCATCGGAGACAAGTAGTATGCACAGAACGGAATCTTCTTCCCATCTTTATACACATGCAGGCTGCACTGGCGCAGGCGCTCGATATCGAGATTTCCGGCATCCTGAAACACCATGGATGTGATCGTGAAGCCGTGGCTTTTTGCACGCTTTAAGAAGTCCTCCATATTTGTTATGTCAACCGACTCCTCTCCACAGCAGCAGGATTCTGGTTCGGGCTGAGTTCCGCCACAACCGCAGTTTCCTGGTTCTGGTTGAGTTTCGCCACAGCAGCAGCTTTCTGGTTCGGGCTGAGTTCCGCCACAGCAGCAGCTTTCTGGTTCTGGCTGGGTTCCGCCACAGCAGCAGCTTTCTTTTTCCGGCTGACTTTCTCCACAACAGCACGTCTCTTCCAGATCGCGCCGTTCCCAGCGCCGTCCGACAAATTCACGGTTCTTCTCCGCCGGATCCGGACCGCAGCAGCAGCCTTCGCCCTCCGGTTCTGTCTCGGTTTTTCCACTATAATTTGTCAGCGGCATCAATTTATCCCCAGGCATCACGATGAAATCCCCGTGGAACCCACACATCGGGTGATCGCAGCAGGATGGCGCGATCTGTTCCTCTTTGATAAGCCCGCCGCTCTGGCTGACAACCGCCTCCAGAAGCTCATCCAGCGTATAGCGGTCATCATCCGCCGGAAGCTCCGGGATACGTCCAAAATAGCTGACCGGCTGGAAATGCACGCCGCGCACATACGGCGACCGCTGAATGGCAAACCGGATGATGTCCCCGATCTGCTCCGTATTGACGCCCGGAACAATGACCGGAACAAGCGTCACGCCGATTCCATACCGGCCGCACTGCTCGATCGCCCGTTTTTTCACTTCCAGCATCGGGCGGCGCCGCAGTTTTTCATATACGGCATCGTCCACGCCGTCAAACTGCATAAATACAAACGAAAGTCCCGCATCCGCCAGACGCTTTACAAATGCTTCGTCCTCCGCCAGGCGCAGACCGTTGCTGTTTAACTGCACATATTTACAGCCCGCCTGCTTCGCATACGCCACGATCTCCGGCAGGTCGTCCCGCACTGTCGGTTCCCCGCCGGAAAGCTGCAAAAGTGTCTTTCCCGGATCCGTCAGGTCGTCGATCCAGCGTTTTACCATGTCTAAGGACGGATCCTTGGTCCCGTCCGGCTCCGCAAAACAGAAGGTACAGTTCATATTGCACCGCGCTGTGATCTCCAGCAAGGTACAGCAGGTGGCGCGTCTGTGCTCCGCACACAAACCGCAGCCCGCCGGGCAATTTAGATTTTCATTTTCTCCCACCGCCGGACGTTCCCCGCGCCAGTCGGCAAACTTGCGCTTATTTCTCCAGATTATACTGGAAAATGTCCCGTGATCCGGGCAGGTTTTTACCAGATATATCTGCCCGTCCCGCTCTTCCCGCTTTGCCGGAATGCGTTTTAAACAGACCGGACAGACACTGTATGTATGGCGCATTTCTTCTGGCAGGAGGGCTCTGTCCTGTAAGTTCATTACCATCGTCCTTCATCCCCTTATCTCAATTCATTGCAATTCTCCCATGATGAAGCCAGCCGCAGATGGGCTGTGTTCTCATGTTCACACATGGCAAATCCCCGCAGCCAGCCTGTCTCACCTATCCTTTTCAGATCCAAAAGCATCTCTCATGAATCATACTTATATCTACTTATCTTCCAGCTCTCTCTCCACATCCGCCATACGCCCTTTTACCAGCGCTTCCGGCAGATATACCTCGCCGCACTTCGGGCAGCACAGGATCTCGGTGTGGAAATTGTGCCCCAGATAGTCAAAAAATGTGGATTTCGGCACCATCTCCACCTGACACCGGCGGCAGATGACTTTTTTCTCCAACGCCTCTTTGATCCGCTGATCTCTTCCGCCTCCATCGATCGTCGGCATACTCATCACTCTCCTTCCAGATTCATGCGGTGGCTGTAGCCATTCCAGAGCTTATAACCGCCGTCCGGCAGCACCTCGTACTCTGCCCAGTAGGTCATATGCTGGATCTTCAGATGCCCGATCCGATGTCCCGTCTCCGGGTCGATAATACCGCGGTCTTCCCGCTCACAGTGTTCAATGACCTGCTCCATATCTTCGATCAAAATCTGACCCGCTGACAATTTGCGTTCCAGCTCCTTCTCAACTTCTAATTTCATATGTGTTTCCTCTTCGATCGTCTCATTCCAGTACGTCTTAAGCAGTTCCCGTTTCGCCGCCAGGCGGTTGTGCCAGCGCTCCGTCACCGTCGCCGCCGGGCGCCCCGCGCCATTTAACCCAAACAACAGATCGAGGATATGAACCGCCTCCTTGCCCTGTCCGGCAAAGGACTCCCGGCAGTTGACGCAGTAGGTCACATACGGCAGTTCCTCCTCTTTTGCACGGGAAGTTGTCATATAGCTTGTGTGGCTCGGAGAAGCAATCCCGATATGTCCGCCGTATCCGCAGCAGCGCGCCTTTTTCCCGTCATACGGCAGATTTTCCCACGTAATCCCCGCCGCATCCGCCAGATGGCGTACACTCTCCTGCAATTCCGGGTAATAGCGGCTGGCGCAGGGATCAAACAAGGCATACGACTGCGCTTGCTGGGTACTTCCTGCTTCCATTTCACCCTTTTCAGCATTGTCCGGTTCCAAAGCAGCATCTTTCTCCACGCCCCACTCTTCCATCACTTCCGCCAGAAAGACAACCGGAAGCTCCGGCAGGTATTCTTCAAACATCTTCCGGCAGTTCGGGCATGCTAAAACCACTGTCGGTTCGCCAAGCTCTCTCCACTGCCGCCGCATTTCCTCCAGATGTGCCGCGTGGATGTCCACTTCGCCTGCCCACTCGGCAGGCGCACCGCAGCAGGTCATCCAGATCGCCGCATCCGGCTTTTTGGAACGCAGCCACTCATACGTCCGCGTCACATAGCGCGGATCCGAACCGGCGAGCTGGCATCCCGGAAAGAATGCATAGGAACTCTTCTTAACATTCTCCGGTTTCCGCGTAAGCCCCGCTTTTCCGGAGGCATACGCCATGTCGCGCAGCCAGAAATCGTGGAATGGCCACGGCATCGCGCCTTTTTTTTGCATTGCCCGCATACTGTCAAGCAGAAACTGGCTGAAATCGATATGCTGCGGACAGACTTCCTTGCAAAGCCCGCAGTGGTCGCAGGTGCTGATCAGTCTGGTCGCCCACGTACCATCGCGCGATAACGTACCGGGATGGATTGTTATGTAAACTTCTTCATACAAACGGCGCGGTGTTTTCTCATGCAGGCGCATCAGATCACAGGCACGCATACAAGCATCACACGAACACTTCTGGCAGCGCGTGATCTCCTGTATCGCCTCTTCCTCCGTATACGATTCCCCGTTTGCCGGAACCACCCGATCGGCACGCTCGATCCCATTCGTTTGAAGATTTAAAAGTGTCCCTTCCTTTCGAAATGGCTCATTCATACCGCCCGTTTTCAGATACCGTTCGATCGCAAGCGAAACCGCCAGCCCATCTGCCAGCGCCTTCATGCTGTCGCCGCCTGTCAGGGAACCTCCAATGAAAACGCCCGGTGTCCGGGTTGCAAATGCGCCGTCCGGGTCCATTTCCAGACCAAAGTCCGCGCCATCTGCCCCAGTTGCCACATACACGGCATCATAGTCCGCCCGGAGTGCCTCCAGATCCGTTACCGTTTCACCGAGATGGCGTGAAAATTCCTCAAACTGGAACTGTGCCTCGATCTCCGCATCAAATTCCGCCGGATCCATCTGGTTTCTCGCCTGACCGCCCAGAACCATTTCCCGCTCATAAACCGTTACCTCGTACTTTTTATTGCAGAGACGCAGTGCACAGCCAAGCCCCGAAAGACCGCCTCCGACGATCGCGATCTTTTTTCCTTTCGACGGCAGGTTATACGCATTCGGTGCTTTCCGCTTCGCGTACTCGACAGTCGCCCGCTCTAAAAGCCCCATCGCGATCCCCCCGTCCAGCTTCGCACGCAGACATGCCTTCTCGCACGGATGGCTGCACAGCTTCGACACAATATCCGGAAATCCCACCGTATTCTGATAGGTCCGGTACGCCGCGTTGAAACGTCCCTTTTTCCACTTTTCTTCCAGCCCCTTGATATCCAGCCGGAACGGACAGGCTGCCTGGCAGAACGGCGGCTCGTTCTGATGGCATTTCTCCGCCAGCGTCTTCTCAAAATCTTCCAAATAGCTCACAGGGCGGACCTCCCTTCTTTTCTCCTGCATTTATCGTTACTGTTCACGCATACGTGCCCAGTAACGGAATTTGCCGTGGCTTCGCATTTAAATACGACAAATTCCTGCTGCCACCACGTTTTCTTACGGCACTTTCGGTTCCAAAAGTGCCTACCCGTGAACAGTAACCATTTATCCTCTCCCAGAATCATTTATCCCGTCCTCCATCAATAAGTAAAAATTCCAGGAGCCAATTTTAATACTTTTTATTATACACCATAACCAAAGAATATGTCTTGGCACATTCTCGCGCCGAGCGCGGTCGCTTGCGACAACCTACATCTTCGCGCGAGTGCGCATCATCGGCACGTTAGTGCCTTTTTGCGTAATAGGGAATTCCAAGGAATTTCCTATTACACAAAAAAGCCGCTGCAAAACCTACCTCTCTAAACATAGATTCTGCAGGTTCGCAGCAGCTTTTATTTAATTCTTATTTACAATCACGCGATACGCCTTGCCGCAGCTGCCCGCTTCATGTGCAGCCACGCATTCCTCTTCCGAATCGGATTAGAACGGACGCTCAGCTGTCGGATCATCCAAGGATACGTAGAAGCTCTGGGTTCCTACCTGTACCGGATTCTCTTTGATGTTCTCCAGTTCCTCATACATATCGGAACCAAGGAAGTATTTCTTCGGCTCGTACGGTTTCTCGCCCTTTGCGATTGCATCCAGACCAGCTTTTACCTTCTCCGGAAGTGCCGGGATCTCATGGATACGTACGCCGCAGGCATTGTAGATACCATTCAGAACTGCACAGTGGCCAGATGCCTGGAATGCCTCAGAAGCACCTGAAGAACCGAACGGACCATCAGAGATAGCGCCATCAATATGAATCAGGTTGATATCATCCGGAACATCCTTGATGTAGGAAGTACCAGCGCCAAACATGTTCGCATGTTTCTTAACGTCTGCGTAGTCCTCTTTCAGGGCGAAGCCGATACCATGCATGATACCGCTGTATGCCTGACCGTTAACAGCATCGATATTACCGATACGTCCAACGAAGTCAACACAGGTGAATTTCAGAACGGTAGTCTTACCGGTCTTGGTATCAACCTCAACCTCTGCCAGGTTCAGGCAGTATGTGAATGCCGGAGTCGGGTCGCCGATACCGGTATTCGGATCCAGACGGCACAGACCCGGAGTTGTGTTGGTCTCATAACGGCCAAGATACTTGGTCTCGATGCCTTCTGCCTTCATCTCATCATAGGTACGAAGTGTACCATCTTCTTTTCTCATAGCTGCCAGAAGCTTGTTAGCTGCGATGATGGTTGCATTACCATCCATGTACAGGGAACGGCTGGCACCAGCCATACCGGTATCCGGACAGGTCTTGGTATCATTCTGAATCAGCTGGATATCTTCTGGTGTCAGATGCATTTCTTTCAGAGCTTCCAGTGTTACTACCAGAGAACCGGTTGTAGCACCCTGGCCCATTGCATGCCATGTGTCGTATTTGCGGATCTTGTTGCCCGGCATAAGCTCAAGAGCAACCTCAGCGCTGTCGCCGCCGCCCTCAGTAACGTTGAAGCCGCCCCATGCGATACCAACGCCTCTTCTCTTCTCCGGTGTGTCAGCCGCTTTCGCATCAGCCACCGCCTTCTCATAGATTGGACGCATGGTATCCATGATCTTCTCCATCGGATACTGCGGATATACATAGCTGTTGATATTCTTATCGCCTTCACGGCAGATATTCTTATAACGGAACTCGAACGGATCCATGCCCAGTTCTTCTGCCATCATATCCATCAGCGGCTCGCTGAGTGTATATGCCTGCGGAGAACCGTAGCTTCTGTAAGCAGTACCAAATGCATGGTTAACGTTCGCTACACGAACCAGACCTGCTACGTTCGGTACATTGTACGGGAAGAAGGTGAAACGTGCCGGTTTGGTCATAACGTCGTCACCGCCCCAGGAGTAAGCGCCGTGGTCCATACCGATATCAAATTCAGCAGCCAGGATCTTACCTTCATTATCACATGCCAGACGGCCATTGGAGTATGCCGGGCAGCGTTTGCCGCTGAAGTGCTGATGCTCTTCATAGGACATGGACAGGGATACCGGCTCGCCGGTAACTACGGTACAAGCTGCACACAGTGCGATATCGCCTGCGTTGGTAGACCATCCAAAGCTTGCGCCGGTCGGGTTCATGATGATACGGTATTTATCCTTCGGTACACCAAGGCAGTTACCCAGACGTCCGATCGAGGAGTATACACACTGGGATTTACACTGAATGGTCAGCAGGCCATCATCGCCCCAGTAAGACTGAAGTACACAACCCTCGATGGAAAGATGCGGCTCACGGGAGGAGGAGAAGCTTCCTTCTACTACATGCGGTGCTTTGTCGATTAAGTCTCTTACCTCTTCTGCATCTTCCAGACCTGCTCCCTTTAATACCGGCTGCTCGCAGAAGATGTTCGGAGTATCCTCATGGATACGGATAGCATCCGGCATAACTGCATCCAGATATGTCAGATACTCTGGCAGCTGCTCGTATTCCATCGTAACCTTAGCGGCTGCTGCACGAGCCTGACGATGTGTATGAGCTACTACCATAGCGATAACATCACCGTAACGATAGATCTTCTCATCCTGAAGAACTTTACGGGATGGTGTCATAACAGTACTTCTCTCATGGAACTGACCCTCAGCCATGATGTTAGTTCCGCCTGCTGCGATGAGGTCTTTTGCTGTGATAACCTTAACAACGCCCGGCATCTTCTCAGCTTCCTCAGTATGGATAGCCAGAATCTTTGCATGATGGGTAACCTTCGGCTGAACGATAGCTGCATATAAAACGCCCTGCGGCATCTTAAGAGCCTGATCATCGCCGTAGTCGGTCAGACCACAAACCTTACCAAGTGCATCCTGACGAACAACCGGTTTTCCGTAGTAGTTGCCATCTTCCGGATTGTGGAACTTGATATCCTCGATGCTGCACTCGCCACGCATAACCTTAGCTGCAGCCATAACTGCATCTACAATCTGTTTGTATCCGGTACAACGGCATACGTTTCTTGTCTTCTGGAACCAGTCACGAACCTCTTCACGGGTCGGATCCGGGTTCTGCTCTAACAGAGCATATGCGGAAACGATGAAGCCTGGTACACAGAAACCACACTGTACAGCACCGCAGTTCATCCATGCAACCTGTAACGGATGCAGATGCTGCGGAGTACCGATACCCTCGATGGTGGTAATCTTGGAATACTCTTCTACCTGGCTGATTTTCTTGGTACAGGAACGGATTACCTGTCCGTTCAGAATGATGGAACATGAACCGCAGACACCGGTTCCACATCCAACCTTAACACCGGTCAGACCGATCCGGCGCAGAACATCTGACAGTTTATCGTTTTCCGGATCGCACATAAACATACGATCAACACCGTTGATGTTCAACATCATTTTTCTTAATTTCATGCTGTTTCGTCCTCCTTCTTTAAAATAAATAGAGCCCTGATGCTTCCGACTATCCTTCCGCATCATACCCAATACTTACGATTCCTTAGTCATCCGCGTTTTCCAGCATCTCTGCCAGATCCGCCAGATCCACGCCATAGTCCTCCAGAAGTTCTCTGGCCTTGCGGTAGGTATTCTCTACCACCTGGGGACACCGAAGTGCCTTGTTGGCCATGTTATCTCCTAAAATCGAATGACAATCACTTCCTCCATAGATTTCACCATAGTTTTCCTGAAACCAGTCTGCCAGTTCCGGTATCATCTCGCTGTATGCCGCTTCCGGCTCAAAGAGCGCCATCATCATCGCCGCACCGGTCAAAGCTCCGCAGGTCAGCCCGCTTCTGACTCCCAGACAGAGTGCTGCAGATGCCTTCAGAAGGCTCGGGTTCTCCTCGCCCTTAAGGGTAAGTCCCAGCGAAACAAGTGCCTGACTGCAGCAGCTTCCCGATAAAAGCAGCTGGTTCAGTTTTTTAATATCCGGCTCCATCCGCACCTCCTGTTCTTAGAAACACAAAAAGAAAAGCGGCACCGCCTCTGAAAAGACAGTACCGCTTAACGTATCCGAGTTTGTATATACATCTGCACCTATAGATATGGATACACCTATATCTATACCTATACCTATCTGTCAGCACATATATACCCTATCTATACAAGAAGCCTGACAGCTTCCCGTATCCATCGATGTAAAGCGAATCTCTCTTTCTTTTCAAATGCGGAAGGCACTTCCATTTCCAGATGTACCCATTGGCCTGACTGCATACGGTTTCCCGCTTAGCAATTTCGGCTCGAAAAACAGATTGTTTCTATTTTGGTTTTGATACCTCTATGGTACTCTGCTTTTCATCGAAAGTCAATCTCATTTTTCATAATTTTGAAATTTTTTACATCGACAGGACACTTGTTCGCCCCTTATTTTACCTCAATACGGGATTTTCAACATGCTATTTTACCCTTGTAATATCTGTTTACTTACAGAATTTCAGCATAACTTCCGTTCAAATGTTGTGTTATTTGAAGATTTGTATTCTTCCTTTCTGCTATTTGATCGAGTATTTTTTAAAAAAATAACGGTTCACACGCTTTCATAATTTTCCATTTTCATTTGTTTAAACGTGAATTTTGTTCATTTGGATTTCACTTATATGAAATTTATATCTTTTTGATTCATAATCAAACATGAATATCTGTTATTTATCCGCTATAAATCCTCACATTTTTAAGTATCTTTTTTTCATTTTCTTTTTCTGTTTTAGATTTTATTCTGCAGACCATTATTTTTTATTTCAGATAACGCAAGCATATTTAAGAACAGAATTTATGCACATACAAATTCCGCATCGAAAATGTGATTTGCATAAATTTTTTCTTATTTATAATCCGTACAAATCCTACTTTCTCCCCGCAAAATACGCCTGCAGGTTCTCCCCTACATGCTCCAGATGCCGCTCCATCTCCCGGCGCGCCAGTGCCCCGTCTCCGGCTTCAATCGCTGCCAGAAGACTTTCGTGTTCATTTTCCCGGACTTCGTCAGAGCGGACTGCTGCCTGAGAGATGCGCGCATAAGCGTCCTGGTCGGTCAGGATAAGCTTTAACATCCGCAGGATAGACGGGCTGCCTGAGAGATGCGCGATCTTCAGATGGAACGCCAGATCTTCCTCGCTTCCCGCCCTTCCATGGCGGATTGCATAGAGATAGTCTGCCTGCAGATCTTTTAATTTCTGAAGTTCCTTCGGCTCAATCCGCTCTGCACATGCCTCCGCCGCATATCCTTCCAGGAGTTTCCGCACCAAAAGAATATCCTCCAGCCCGCTTTCTGTCTCCATCGACGCCGCCTCGATAAGCTCATTCGCCGCCTTCATCTTCTCCCGGCGTGACCGTTCTTCTTCCAGAAAGCGTTCGCCCTGCGGCGTCAGGATCCGCCCCTTGTTCTGCACCTTGACAAGCAGCCCTGCTTTCTCCAGCTCCAGAAGCTCCCGCCCAATGCTGGCGGACGGAAGATGCAGGATCTGCGCCAGCTGGAGTGCTCCCGCCGGGGTGTTTAAGTCCTGCATGGCTGTCAGTATTTCAAAGCTGCTGTTTCGTTTTTTCCCTGCCATTTTTCCACCTCAATACTCTGTACTATTTCTATGATTGTATCATCATTTCCGATTCGTGTAAATCATCCCTTACTGTATCGTACGGAATTTTCAGTTCAGAAAATTCCCACCTGTGAACCGTTACAAGCAGGCTGCAGTTTGACAGCGAAAATGCCATAAAATAACAAAAAAAACGAACCGCAGGGTACATTTTCTCACTCTGCGGTCCGCTTTGAATCTAAAATCATTTCAGATTTTGATCCATCTGTTTTTATTTATTACTTTTTATCTACATTGATGAACAGATAAGGAAGCCCTACGGAGTAGTACTGGATACCGCTTACATCCGGATTGGTCATAACGGCTACAGACTGTCCGTAAATCGGGAACAGAACACACTGATCTGCCAGCGTCTTCTCACAGCCAACTAAAGCTTCCCAACGAGCATCCTGGTCGAGTGCCAGATCGCCCTTCTTTGCGGACTGGATGGTTGCATCGTAGTCTGCATCGGAGAACTGGGAGTAGTTGGTGGAGCTGCCGGTTATCCACATATCCAGATCAGTCATCGGATCTGCGTAGTCCGGACCCCAGCGGGTAAGACCGATATCATATTCACCTTTCTGCATGTATTCCAGACGGGCTTTCTTCGGAAGTACCTGAAGTTCGATGGTCAGACCCGGCAGATTGTTCTGCCACTCGCTCTGTAAGAACTGTGCAACAGCCTGTGCAGAATCGGTATCTTCACACATTAAAGTGAAGGATAAGGAATCTTTGCCAAGCTCGCCAAGACCTGTCTTCCACAGCTCTTTTGCTGCCTCTACATCGTAGGTCCAGCTGTCGTATGCGCTACCTGCTGCCTCACGGAAATCTTCGCCCCTTTCATTGGTTGCAAGGCCCTGCGGTACGAAGTAATCCATCGGTGTGGAACCATCTTTCAGAACACGGGTTGTGATCGCTTCTTTGTCATACGATTTTGCCAGTGCCTTACGGATATTTACATTGTCAAGCCCCTCTTTCTTCATGTTCGGGGTCAGATACCAGTTGTAACCGTCACTTCTGGTGGAGAATCTCGGATCATCCTCATACTGCTCTACCAGGTTACCGCTTAAGGTTACAACGTCCAGATCGCCATTTTCAAAAGAAAGGGCTGCTGTCTGGCTGTCGGTAATGATCGAGAACTCAACACCGTCCAGTTTGACATCGGATGCACCGAAGAACTGATCATTCTTTACTAATTCTACCTTCATGGCAGACGGCTCATAGGAAGATACCTTGAACGGACCATCTGCTAACAGGGTATCTGCGGAAGTTGCAAAGTTGCCGCCGCAGCTCTCTACAAATTTCTGATTTAAAGGCAGGAAGCATGCGCCGGATGCCATCAGGTAATCAAAGATAGCACACGGGGAGCTTAAAGTTACGACTAATGTCTTATCGTCCGCTGCCTCTACACCCAGTTCCTCAACCGGTTTTTCACCTGTTGTTACCTCTTCTGCATTTGCGATGCAGGCGGTTGTGATAAAGAACTGGTAATCACTTGCAGTTGCCGGATCGGCTACTCGTCTCCATGCGTAAACGAAATCGTTTGCCGTTACCGGATCGCCGTTGGACCATTTTGCGTCGTCACGGATCTTGAAGGTCAGGGTCAGACCATCCTCGGACTTCTCCTCACTCTCCGCCACGCCGTAAACCGGAGCACCTGACTCATCCTTGGTCATCAGCCCCATCATAAACTGGGAGATAACACCACTGGATGTGTAGTCGTTGGAAAGTGCCGGATCCAGGGAGTCTACCAGAGTGCTTGCCTGATAGCGAAGCACCTTGCCGCCCTCAGCCGAGCTGCCGCCCTCTGCGCTTCCAGATTCAGCCGCTGCTGTCTCTGTTGTCTGGGTCGATCCGCCGCAGCCTGCTAAAAGTCCAGCAAACATAGCAGAAGCCAGCGTCCACGCCATTACTTTTTTTAGCTTCATAATACTTCCTCCTTTTTTGTTTTTTTAATAAAACCAAACCATTCCCGTTTCATGCTGCATTTCCTGGTCCCGGCTGTCTATCCTCATTTGTCTGCTGGTTCGGCTCATCTATAAAATCACCCGCTAAACAGGTCATTTTATCACATTTATTATGGTTGATTTTGTGCCGGAATGCATCGGCTTTCTTTTAAATCTACACCCATTTTTCCAAATCTGCATCGGTTCCGCGCACAAAATGTGTGCCCTCAATCTGATGCATCGTACCTGCGCCGTAATCCAGGCCGCTCGTCTTATAATCATAGTGCAGTGCAATCCGGCTGCGCTCTACCACCGGGTTCGGGTTCGGGATCGCCGAAATCAGGCTTCGGGTGTACGGATGTACCGGATGGGAGAAAATCTCCTCCGTCGTGCCCGTCTCCAGAAGGTAGCCCAGATGAAGAACGCCGATGCGGTCGGAAATATATTTAACCATCGAGAGGTCGTGGGCGATGAAGAGGTATGCAAGCCCCGTCTCGTCCTGGATGTCCTTCATCAGGTTGACAACCTGCGCCTGAATGGACATATCCAGCGCCGAGATACACTCATCGGCAATGATCAGCTTCGGGTTCATGACAAGCGCCCGGGCGATGCCGACACGCTGCCGCTGACCACCGGAAAACTGATGCGGGTACCGGTTTGCATGTTCCGGCGCCAGACCTACCTTGTGGAGGATGTCTGCCACCATCTCGGTCCGCTCTTTCTGGGAATGGTACCGGTGATGGATATCCAGCCCCTGTGCAATGATATCCGCTACTTTCTGGCGCGGATTTAAACATGCCATCGGATCCTGGAAAATCATCTGCATATCACTTCTGAGTCTCGCCTCTGTCTGGCGGCTCATTTTTCCGGAAATATCCATCCCGTCAAAGGTAATTTGTCCTGCGGTCGGATCGTAGAGGCGGATCAGCGCCCGCCCGATCGTCGTCTTTCCCGATCCGGATTCCCCCACAAGACCATAGGTCTCGCCCGGATTGATATAAAAACTGACATCCTCAACCGCTTTTACGGTAAATTTCCGGCTGACCGGAAAGTACTGCTTGAGTCCTTTTACTTCCAGAAGGGGCTTTTTGTTTGTCTCTGTCACTGCACTCATGCGATTCCCCCCTCTTTCTTCATTCTCTCAATTCGATCCCGAAGCTCCGGCGGCATATCGACCTTCGGCGCCTTCGGATGCAGCAGCCATGTCGCGGCGCTGTGTGTCCCCGATATCTTGAACATCGGCGGCTCCAGACGACTGTCAATGTTTAACGCATATTTATTCCGCGGTGCAAACGCATCACCCGTTACCTTGTGAAGCAGGTTTGGCGGGCTGCCCGGGATTGTGTAAAGACGTTCGTCGTCCGTTCCCAGATCTGGCATCGCGGAGAGAAGTCCCCATGTGTACGGGTGGCGCGGATCGTAGAATACATCCTCGACCGTGCCGCTCTCGACGATCTTGCCTGCATACATGACGTTGACATAATCGGCAACCTTCGCAACGACGCCCAGATCGTGCGTGATATAGATAACCGACAGCTGCCGTTTTTTCTGAATCTCCTGAATCAGTTCCAGAATCTTCGACTGAATCGTAACGTCCAGCGCCGTCGTCGGCTCGTCGCAGATTAAAAGTTCCGGATCGCACGCCAGTGCGATCGCAATGACGATTCTCTGGCGCATACCACCGGAGAGCTGGTGCGGATAGTTTTTGATTCGCTTCTCCGCGTCGGTGATGCCGACCAGTTTCATCATCTCCAGCGCCTTCTCATATGCCTCTTCCTTCGGTGTATGGTAATGCCAGATCATGCCTTCCATGATCTGTTTTCCAACCGGCATCAGCGGGTTTAAGGAGGTCATCGGATCCTGGAAGACCATCGCGATCCGTTTTCCGTTGATATGACGGCGGATTTCCTCTTTTTTCATCTGCAGAATTTCTCTGGTGACCCGTTCCTCCGGGTTACGGTAATATGAAAATGTGATCTGTCCGCGGTCGATCGTTCCGTTCTTTGCCAGGATTCCCATGATCGCCTTCGCAGAAACCGATTTACCGGAACCGGACTCCCCAACGATTGCAACCGTCTCGCCCCGGTTTACCGTCAGGTTGACGCCCCGGACGGCATTGACCACTCCGGCTGTCGTCTCGAAGGAAATGTCCAGATTCCGCACTCGTAAAATTTCTTCTTTTTTCTCCATGCCATTTCCTCCTACATATCCTTCATCTTCGGATCCAATGCATCACGCAGACCATCCGCCAGCATGTTAAAGCACAGCATCAGAAGTCCCATGACAATTAACGGGAACACGATCATGTACGGATGGCTTGTAAAGTTCTGATATCCACTCGAAATCAGGGAACCCAGCGAAGCCATCGGCTCCGGCACACCCAGGCCAATAAAGGCTAAGAATGCCTCGGTAAAGATCGCATGCGGGATCGAGAACATCGTCTGTGTAATCAGAGGACCAAAAATATTTGGTAAAATCTCTTTGAAAATAATGCGGAAACTCTTTGCTCCCAGCGTCCGGGAAGCAAGCACATATTCCTGCTCTTTCAGCTTTAAGACCTCCGCGCGGGCGATTCGGCTCATGCCCAGCCACCCGGAAAACATCAGGGCGAACGTGATGGACATAAGCCCCGGTTTCATGACTAACAAAAGCAGGGTAACCGTGATCAGGTACGGAATACTGTTTAGTATCTCAACGATACGCTGCATGATCATATCGACTTTTCCGCCGAAATATCCGGATACAAGTCCATACGTCAGACCAAACGCAAGGTCGATGAATACCGCCAGAACCGCTACATAGAGACTGATCCGCGTTCCGCTCCAGGTCCTGGTCCAGAGGTCGCGTCCCAGCGAATCGGAACCAAACCAATAGTAGGTATCGGTCAGATCGTTGCTCTCATAATAGTTGATTTCTTTACTTCCGGTGGATGTACGGATCGTCTCAGAACCATCTAAGATACCCATATTTTCCAGTCCCGGCACTCTCGGCGCCATGTTCTGGTTGGTAATAATCTGCTGATCGTAGGTAAACTGGTTCATGTGAGGTCCGACAAGCGCCATCACAATCAGAAACAGAATACAGACAAAGCTGAACATTGCGCCCTTATTTTTCTTAAACCGTGCAATTGCCTCTTTCCAGTAGCTCTGGCTTGCAAAGTTTGTATCGACATGTTCAAAGCCATCTTTGTGCTGGAATTCAAAATCATCGTCCAGAAATTCGATCTGGCTTAAATATTCTTCGGGTGATAACACATGCTCCCGAACGGAAGCCGCATCCCCGCCTGTCATTTTCTCATCTGTCTTTTCGTCACTCCGTTTTTTCATGCCATCACCTCTCAATCCGATTTCTTCGCCAGACGGATTCTCGGATCGATAATTCCGTACAGGACGTCAACCACCAGCATCAGGACAATGTACATGACACTGTAGATAAATGCCAGCGAAATCGTCACGTTGTAATCGTTGGACTGAATCGCTGCAATCATTAAGCTTCCGATGCCCGGAATCGAGAAGATCTTCTCGATAACCAGGGAACCAATCATCAGATCGACAACCAACGGCGCCAGTACCGTAATGATCGGGATCAGCGCGTTTCGAAGTGCATGGCGCACCAGAAGCGGGCGTCCCGTGATTCCCTTGCTCTCCGCAAGCAGCATGTAGTCGCTGTCCAGCACCTCCAGAAGGGAGGTTCTCGTAAATCGAGCCACCGTCGCTACCGTAAACATCGACAGCGCCAGCATCGGCATGATCGACGATGCGAAGAACTTCTTGCCGTCAAACAGAAGCGGCAGCCACTGTGCCTTGTAGCCGATGAAATATGCCATAACCAATGCAAAAACATAGGACGGAAGCTGACGCCCAGAACTGAAATCACAGTACAGATGGTATCAAGCCAGCTATTTTTCTTGAGCGCTGCCAGAATACCTAAAATCAGTCCGACTACCGCACCGAAGGAAACTGCCTCCAGTCCGATTCCAAAGCTGACCGGCACACGGTTCTTTAACAGAACCGAGATGGAGGTATCCTTGGAGATAACATACGATACACCAAAATCGCCCTGCAGCAGGTTCTTCACATACGTGAAAAACTGTACGATCAACGGTTTGTCCAGTCCATATTTCTTCGACATCATCGCAATCTGATCCGCGGTCAGCTTTTCATCGTTGAACGGAGATCCCGGCATCAGCTGCAGCAGCATAAAAAGTACCAGGATGATGATCAGAAGCGTGACAAGAGAAATCATGATACGTTTTCCGATATATTTCTTCATGTCCGTACTCCCTTCTTTCTTATATAATACGTCTCTCTCCTTCTCTTATAGCCCGGATATTCTTTCAGCTCCGAAGTATAAAATAAGACAAACGGTTTTATCTCTCTATTCCTGCATCCACACGCGCATATGCGTCATGCCACGGTTGCACCATGCATAGTACGGAATTGCCTGCAGGGTTACCATCTCCTCCGGTGCCGCATCTTCTGCATAAAGCGCCGGATTAACCGCCGTTTTCTTCCGGCAGCCCGTCACGCGCAGCGCCACGATACCTTCCAGCAGATCCGCCTGATACGGAAGCGCTTCAATCTTCGCCTCCCGCGGAATCCGCAGTGTTTGAAGATCCTCTCCGTTGTCCACGCCCTCAAAGGTGTAGATGATTGGTCCGCATCTGAGTGCCACGCATCCGGCATCCGCCCGCACCATCGGGTGTGCATAGACCCGCTCCGGCTCCATCTCCATCTCGCAGGAAACAGTATCACCAGGCTGCCAGCTTCTCTGGATCATCCAGTAGCCCTTGTCTGTCTTGACTGCCCCGGAAACCGGTATGCCATTGACCTTTACCTGCATCTGATGGCACCAGCCCGGATAACGGACTGCCAAAGTAAATTCTGTTCCCGCCTGCTCCGGTTCTACCGTGTAGGTAACGGAGCCGTTCCACGGATATTTCGATGTAAGCGCTATCTTCACGCCGCCCGCCGTTTCAAAGGAAGCCGTTCCCCCGACAAACAGGTGGGAATAGATCGTATCTTCACTTGAAGACCATACATAAGAACCAAGTGAAGTCATCAGACGCGCCAGGTTCGGAGGGCAGCATGCACAGTCATACCAGCCGATCCGCTCCGGCGTGTACTCTTCCTCGCCGTATGCGTTGGTCGGCATGCCCGGATTGGCTTCAAGCTGATTGATATAAAAGAATTTCGTTCCGTCTAACTGCATGCCGCTGATGGTTCCGTTGTAAATCTCCCGCTCCAGAATATCTGCATACCGCGCGTCCGGATCCGCCTCCAGCATCTGTTTCGCGAAGAAGCAGACCCCCACCGCCGCACACGTTTCCGCGTAAGCGGTATCATTCGGCAAATCATAATCCACGGTAAATGCCTCGCCGTAATAGGTGGAACCGATTCCACCCGTTATGTACATCCGCCGGTCTACCATGTTGTCCCACATCTTCCGGCAGGCTGCCATCAGCGCCTCATCGTGATTCTGCGCTGCCAGGTTTGCCGCCGCCGTCAGAAGATACATACAACGGACCGCGTGTCCTTCCACCGTATCCTGCTCACGCACCGGCTTGTGATTCTGCATGTAGGACGGCGGCTGCTTGTCCATGTAATCGGTGCGGCTCCAGCTTCTAGCCGCCGCTTCTTTATGGAAGAACTCCGGATCCCGTCCGCGCTCATCGATAAAATATGCCGCCAGCTTCCGGTATCTCTCTTCCCCGGTTGCCTGATAAAGCCGCATCAGTGCCAGCTCGATCTCCTCATGTCCCGGAATGCCGGTTACTTTGCCTGCTTCCCGTCCGAACCGCCGATCGATATGATCGCACAGCTTGCAGCAGATATCTAAAAGCTTCGTCTTTCCCGTCGCCTGATAGTACGCGACGCCTGCCTCCGTCATATGTCCGGCACAGTACATCTCATGGCAGTCCGTCAGGTTCTGCCACCTATGTTCCGGCTCCGCCGCAATGAAATAGGTATCCAGGTAGCCGTCCGGCTGCTGCGCCCGCCCGATCAGGTCGATGATCGCATCGGCACGCGCCTCCAGCTCTGGATTTGCCTCGACGGTCAGTGAGTACGCCACCGCCTCCAGCCATTTCGCCAGGTCGCTGTCCTGAAATACACGCCCGTAATACGTTCCTTTCTCATCTCCCGCTGCAATGCGGAAGTTTTTAATCACATGGCTCTTTCGGATTCCGGACACCTCATCGTGAAGCACCCGTTCCTGATACGGAATCATCGTGTGAATTACCACATTCTGTACCCGCGAAAAGAACGGGTCATCTATCTTTACCTGTTTCAAATCAATGAAACTTGTCTCCTTTTTTATCATTCACAGAAAACCTCCTGATTTATTATTCACTTATCCGTAAGCGCCTATCAATAATCTGAAAAAGACTTCTTTTTTTGTATGTTTTCTTATAAGTATACCATTCAAATAGTGGAAAAGCGATCTAACACATTTTGCATATTATAGAAAAGAATACGCGTATTTTTATAGAACAAAATCAGCCTGATTTCATTCTTTCTTTTTCTCTGATTTTTCTTCATTTTTCATTCATCCCCTCTTATTTTCCCAAGTAGAGTGTTTTATTTCAGCAAATATAAGGGATTTCCCAAACAGATTCTTGCTGTTTTTCTTTCTATTTGATATAATAAAATTGATATTTTAAATTTGTTTAACAACCTGACAAAGTTGTCCTGTTTTTCGTTTGCTTCTCTGCGGTTCAGACAGGATTCCTGTTACGTGGCTGTTTTTATTTAAACGGGAGTACATACATCATGAATTTTATTAATTTAAACTGTCCACCCCTTCCTTATTTTATCGTCGGAGGCGGATGTGTTTACCGCCCCGGCGATATCCATGAGCGCCGGACGATCCGAAATGTCTTTGATCTTATCTATGTTCACAGCGGAACTTTATATCTCGAACAGGATCCGTTCCGCGTTGAACTGAATGCCGGGCAGTTTTTTATCATTACCCCCGATACCCCGCACCGCGGCAGCCGCGTCTGCCAGGAAAAGACCACGACGAGCTGGGTGCATTTCTATACCAACGGCAAATACAGCCTGTCCGATGAATTTTACCCGGACAACGTAACCCGGCGCGCCGCGCCGAAATTTTACTATTCGCCGCAGAATTTCATTCTCTCCCTGCCGCGCACCGGCACCGTGCCGGAAGCCAACCGGGAGAAGCTGGAAAAGTATCTGCAGCGGATGAACCTGGTTTCTTTCAGCAAATACACACAGAAAAAGAGCTTTCCGTCCTCCGTGCGGACGCCGTTTGAGCTCCAGAATGATTTCATTGAATTTCTCCAGGTTCTCTATGCGCCGTACTGCTACAGCCGCGAGAAGGAAAGCATCGCCCGGACGCTGCGCGACTATCTGGATGCCCACTACACGGAGGAGATCTCCTTAAACGATCTGGCGCGCCAGTATTCCTACAGCCCGTCCCACTTAATCCGCAGCTTCCACCAGGCATACGGTGCCAGCCCGATGCAGTACCTGAAAAAACTGCGGATCGAACACGCCTCCCAGCTTCTCCTCCACTCCGACGCCACGATCCAGTCGGTCGGTGAGATGGTAGGACTGCGGATCCCATCCTATTTTATCCGCGTATTTAAGCAGGAGATCGGCATCACCCCGGCGCAGTACCGGATGTTTTACGCAGAAGAGAATGGGGGGAGTGAGGCGCCTTAGAGGCGATTCACAGCTGGTGTTTTTTACTATCTATTTGTTTTCGTAAGAACTGTCATGAGCGTGGCAGTTCTTTTTTATACACAAACCAGTGAACAGTTTTTTAATGTATCTATCAGTTCCTCTACATCAGCTATTGTTTAAGCCAGTTATCCGCACATTGAAAATCCTTTATATTTAATGTGACACTGTGTGTATACAAAGGAGGAAATTCCGAATTGAAAACTGTCACGATTAAACTTCGCATTCATAAACTTTTGGCTGAAAAGCGTCTGACGAAATACCGTTTTATCGCCATGACCGGGCTTGGCTATAAAAATGCCAGCCGGATTCTGGACAATGAAACTGAATCCATCCGCTTCAGCACCATCGCCCGCATCTGCTCCGCACTGGACTGTACGCCCGGCGATCTATTTGAAGTTCATGAGGAAGAAGATCCTTACGATGGAATGTATTAAACATTCGGAAACAAGTAATTTCATGTGCGGATCGCACGCCAAAAAAGAGCTGTCAACCGACGGTTTGTACCGGCTTTTGTGACAGCTCTTTTTGGTGATCCTATTTTTAAAAACAGAAGCGGTACCGCCTCTGAAAAGACAGTACCGCTTAACCTATCCGAATATTATATATAAGGTGTCCACCAGCAAGATACCTTACCAGTCATCCCGTCCATACTCTTCCCGCTCATCCAGGGCATCATCTACACCATCGGCATATTCTGAATCCCGGCGGTAGCGATCCCAGTCATAATCATCACCTTCCATAACATCATCATATCCTGCATCATAAGCCGCATAGGGATTCTGGAGATTCTTTTGCACCGGTGGTATTCCCCTCTGCGCAGGTGTGTTTTTACGACTCCGTTGTTTCAGTTCCCACAAGGGATCCTCTTCTATCCGCTTAAGATATTCCTCATGGCTTCTGGATTCCTCTTCTTCTTTTTTCTTCTGTAATTCTATCAGCTCAGCCCGTTCTCTTTTTTTACGTTCCTCTTCTTCCCGTTTACTTTCTTCTATCTTCTCTGCCCAGTGCTGTTCACAGTATAAGTCATCGAGGCCAGATTGTAACATCCTTCCTCCCGGCACTTATACGGATACAGCAGGATCATAAGAAGTCCACAGCCCATCGCACAGATAAGCAGCGTACAGAGAGTCTGGCGATGCTTTCCAAACCAGTTTTTCATTCCTGCTGCCAGACGGTTTTCTTTTTTCTCTGTTTCCTTCTCAGATTCAGGACTCTCTTCTTTCTTTTTCTTCCGGGACTCCATCCACCTGGTCAGTTCAGCATCCAGCAAAAACAACGGTATCAGACATGTAAAGGTGCCAACAAACAGCATCAAAGCATTGCCCGAATCTCCATGCACGCTTCTCGCATACTGGTAATGGCACTCTTCGTCATACCAACTATACAGACTCCAGGCATATACCCCCAGAATGCCAAGCAGAACCATCCATTTTATCTGCTTTTCTTTCCTCAGGATTCTCATGACGAGAAGCGCTCCTGACATAGTAAACAAGAAACCTATCTTTAGATACACCGGTGCCTCCACAAGGGAAATCCAGGCCGTATATGCCGGATAAAAGATGCCCATAACCACTATCACAATCATCAGAATTCCAGACTCCATAGCTATACCCCCTATTAAGTCCATCTTACCACAAATACGGATGCTTAGGTGGGTTATTTATGCCCCTTGAAGCAAATATCCACTTATGATAGCCTGCCCCGGATTACAAAGGCACGTATATGCTTGCTGTATCTCCCTTGTAATGCAAAAAGCTGACGCAGATCAGAAAGTTTTTTCCGATCTGCAGCAGCTTTTTATCTCATTCTTATTATTTTCTTCCTATTCTCTTAAGCTCCAGAATCCTCTGGTTCCGGCTTCCGCGAAACTGCAGGGTCAGATCCTTCTCCGCTTCCACGAACTCTCCGTCCACCAGCACATCTACATAGGACAGCATCTCGTCTGTCACCTCTGTATGGACCACGCCGCCGGCTGCCAGATCCCGATCCCAGAGATAGCCGCTGTAGCACCAGATATCCTTCTCCGGATACGTCTCGCGCACCTTCCGGAGTAAATGTACCAGTTCCATCTGGTTTTCCGGCTCAAACGGTTCTCCGCCGAGCAGCGTAAAGCCCTGTATATATCCCGGCTCCAATGCCGCTAAAATCTCTTTCTCCGTCTCTTCTGTATATAACTGTCCATATCGGAAATCCCACGTCTCCGCATTGAAACAGCCCTTACAGTGATGGCGGCAGCCCGACACAAACAAGCTGACGCGCACGCCAGGACCGTTGGCAATATCATACTTTTTGATGGTTCCGTAATACATATCTTCCTCCCCTAGACCAAAGTACTCTCGGAGGCTTTCACCACATCCTACAGATGCAGCACCCGATCGCGGATCTCCTGGGTACGTCCCTGATTCCAGAACTGGGTTCCGATGTAGCCGCAGGTACGGCGTGCGACAAAGAGCTTGTTCTGGTCGCGGTTGCCGCAGTTCGGGCACTCCCACACCAGCTTGCCAGCCTCATCCTCAACAATCTTGATCTCGCCGTCATAGCCACACTTCTCACAGAAATCACTCTTGGTGTTCAGCTCCGCGTACATAATGTTATTGTAGATAAACTGCATTACAGAGAGAACTGCCGGAATATTAGTCTGCATATTCGGCACCTCGATGTAGCTGATCGCACCGCCCGGGGAGAGCTTCTGGAACTCTGCCTCAAATTTCAGCTTACTGAACGCGTCAATCTTCTCGGATACGTGTACATGGTAGCTGTTCGTGATATAGTTCTTATCCGTAACGCCCGGAATGATACCGAAGCGCTTCTGCAGGCATTTTGCAAATTTATAAGTCGTAGACTCCATCGGCGTGCCGTATACAGAATAGCTGATGTTCTCCGCCTCTCTCCACTCTTTGCATTTATCATTCAGACGCTGCATAACTTTCAGTGCAAATGGCTTCGCCTCCGGATCGGTGTGGGATTTTCCTAACATCCGCATACACATCTCATACAGACCTGCATATCCCAGAGAAATCGTAGAATAGCCGTTGTACAGGAGTTTGTCGATCGTCTCACCCTTTTTCAGGCGGGCAAGCGCACCATTCTGCCACAGAATCGGCGCCACATCGGAGATCGTGCCGAGCAGCCTCTCATGACGGCAGCGGAGCGCACGATGGCACAGTTCCAGTCTCTCATCGAGAATCTGCCAGAAACGGTCCATATCTCCCTCCGAAGAACAAGCCACATCGACCAGGTTAATCGTGACAACACCCTGGTTGAAACGTCCATAGAATTTATGCTTACCGTTCGGCAGCATCTGGGAATCTTCTACCGTCAGGAAAGAACGGCAGCCCATGCACGGGTAAACCTCGCCCTTCTTTAATTCCTTCATAATCTTAGCGGAAATGTAGTCCGGAACCATCCGTTTCGCGGTACATTTCGCTGCCAGCTCAGTCAGGTGCCAATATTTCGAACCTTCCGTAATATTGTCCTCATCCAGCACATAGATAAGTTTCGGGAACGCCGGTGTGATCCAGACGCCCTTTTCATTCTTGACGCCCTGCATTCTCTGCAGCATCACTTCCTCGATGATCATCGCAAGGTCATCTCTGGTCCGTCCCTCCGGGACCTCGTCCAGATACATAAATACCGTGACAAACGGAGCCTGTCCGTTACAGGTCATCAGGGTGATAAGCTGGTACTGGATCGTCTGGATGCCGCTCTTAACCTCCTCGCGCAGACGGCGTTCGGTCACGCGGTTGATGATATCCTCATCCAGTGCCTCGCCGCACTCGGTGCGCTCTGCAATCACGTTCTTGCGCAGCTTCTGACGGCTGATGTCCACAAACGGTGCCAGATGCGCCAGAGTAAAGGACTGTCCGCCATACTGGTTGCTGGCTACCTGCGCCACGATCTGGGTGGTCACGTTGCAGGCCGTAAAGAAACTGTGCGGCTTCTCGATCATCGTCTCACTGATCACAGTGCCATTCTGCAGCATATCCTCCAGATTGATCAGGTCGCAGTTGTGCTCCTTCTGTGCAAAATAGTCGGTATCATGGAAATGGATGATGCCTTCCTCATGCGCGCGGACGATCTCCTCCGGCAGCAGCACACGCTTGGATAAGTCCTTGCTGACCTCGCCCGCCATGTAGTCACGCTGGGTCGAGTTGATGACCGGGTTCTTGTTGGAGTTTTCCTGATTCACTTCTTCATTAATATGGTCCAAAAGTGCCAGGATGCCGTTATCGGTCGTGTTGGACTTGCGTTTTAACTCCCTGCGGTAGCGGTAGCGCACATATTTCTGTGCAACCTCATAACCACGCATCTCCATAATGCTGGTCTCTACCATATCCTGGATGTCTTCCACATTCACCGCGTGCGGCGTCTCCTGCACCTGCTCGGCGATCGTATCTGCAATCGCTTCAATCTGGTACGGGTTCATCTGGTGAATACGCTCCACATTGCCGTTCGCTTTTGTGATCGCATTTACGATCTTCTCCCGGTCAAAATGTACTTCTTCTCCATTTCGTTTGATTACATTGGTTGTTACTGTGTCTTCCATCCCTGTTCCCTCTCCTTACCCTTAAGCCCGTTTTATGACTTGTCTTCTATAATCTATCAATTGACTCGCCGGTTCCTGTTTCTGTGATTTCTCTTTCTACTTTTATGGCATACATCGAACATCCATCTGTATCCATTTCCCGTCCCCCAGCTTACTCTCATTTCCTCATTCATGAGAGCAGCGCCTTCTTCTGACAGGCTATTTTTCATGTCCGGATGCCTTCACTGACAGGATTCTTTTCCGTTCCGACTTGTCTTACGATTGGCTTTATTTTTGATTTGTATTTAGGTAATTTTTAGAATTACATACAAAATATTGAACTCGATTTCTTTCATAACACAATATATAGTGTGTTCGTCGTGACGTATTTAAGCATACACCAATTAGATTAAAAATGGAAGAGGATTCCCCTATATTTTTTCGAATCAGAATTTTGCACAAAAATCATTTTCTCCCTTTACAAACACCCAAATCTGTGATCTCCTTTCCACGACGTTCTTTCCAGACTTATCCACCGTCCCATGTGCAAAACCCACCTCGTCATTTCTCCCATGGCTGCATCCCATATACCCTCTGAGTCTCCTTCGCCCATACCCTTATCTGTTTTAAAAATACCGAAAATAATGCTTTTTAAAATATTTTTAAAAATATTTAAAAAACTGTTGACATTTTATTCTGGATGGAGTAGAATAACACATGTCTTACGGATGAGGCATCCGCAAGAAAACAAAATAAGCGCCTTTAGCTCAGTTGGTAGAGCAGTAGACTCTTAATCTATTTGTCCAGGGTTCGAGTCCCTGAAGGCGCACTATCAAGTGCTTGTTTCGCAGACCGAGAGCTGTGGGGCAGGCACTTTGTGCGTTAGCAATGAGGCGTGCAAAGAAAAAAAGAGATGGCGGATGACGCGTTGTGCTTGCACATAAGCAGCATCCGTTATCTCTTTTTTTCTTTATAGGGCGAATGCCCGACAGCGAGGAAAAGCGCCAGCTTTTTCGAGCTGCCGCACGCCGGGACTCAAAGACGCAACCTTTTTTACCCCGCCCCACGCCGGACTCCAAAGACGCAGCTTTTACAGTGCCCGCCCAATCGCCTTCTCCACTTCCTTCTTTGAACTAGCGCCGACTTCCTTGCTGAATACTTCCCCATTCCGGAAAATAATCATCGTCGGGATCGACATAACCTTATACCGGACTGCAATATCCGGGTTCTCATCGACATTCAGCTTTCCGATCTTCACTCTTCCCTCATACTCGCCCGCCAGCTGCCCGATCACCGGCGCCATCATCTGGCACGGACCGCACCAGTCTGCATAAAAATCAACCAGTACCGGAATCTCCGATTTCAGTACCTCCTCCTCAAAATTCGCGGTCGTAAACTTCATCTCCATCACTCATTTCCTCCTTTCGTTCTATCCATACAGGCAGTCAACAGAAATGCCCTGTTTCTCTTTACGACGGCTTCTTTTTACCGCCTCCCAGTGCCTTTGCTGCCTCTTCCATCGATTTTTTCCATTTTAACGCCTGTTTATTCAGTTCCACCTTATCGCTGGTCGCCTGAACAAGTTTCCGTGTGAGCTGCTTTTTAATATCCATTCCTGACTTCTGGCAAACACACGGCGCGCATCGTCACCGTTCATGTGAGTCCAGGTTTCTCACAAAAAGCACCGCCGCGCATCCAGCCATCCCTCTTTATATTATAGTAACTATATGCAGCTTTTATTTTCTTTATTCCGGCTCTGCCAGCTCAGATAACCGTTAAATACGGCAAATTCCTGCTACCACCACGTTTTCTTACGGCACTTTCGGTTCCAAAAGTGCCTACCCGTGTACAGTAATGATTTTCCTACCGCACTGCCACCAGCTTGCAGATCGGCTTGCCCTGCGCCGAGAACTTTGCCTCGTACTCGGTCATAACGTTGCCCTCTGCCATCTCGCTGTGGTGCAGGTCACGGGTATATTCTGTGATGTGCCAGCCCGCCTCCGGGATGGCTTCCAGGGAATAGGAAAATAAATCCTGGTTGTCCGTCTTGAACTCGACTCTTCCATCCTTCTGGAGAATCTGATCGTACACTGCCATAAATGGCGGCGAGGTCAGTCTCCGTCTCGCATGTCGGTCCTTCGGCCACGGATCCGAAAAATTCAAATAAATCCGCTCTACTTCCCCCGGTCCAAAAATCTCTGCCAATTCTCTGGCATCCTCACATAAGAAATAGATATTGGACAGTTCCATCTGTTCTCTCTTGCGGATCGCCTTTAAAAGAACCGTCGAATATTTCTCAATACCCACAAAATTCACATCCGGGTTGCGGGACGCCTGCTCCAAAATAAACTGACCTTTACCCATACCCACCTCGATGCGGATCGGATGGTCATTTCCAAAAATCTGCTGCCAGGTTCCCTTCTTCTCCTTCGCCCCATGAACCACATGCGGGGTTTCTTCTATCATCTGCTCTGCGCCCGGTATATGGCGTAATCTCATCTTCGTTCCTCCTGCTGTCTACAATCTGCGCCGTCCCGGATGGACTTTCTTCCGTACCGTATCATTCCGTTGAGACGCCCCGGCTTACCCGCCGGATCTATCCTTATCTTACCATTGAAGCCCCCATTTCGCAAGCAAAGGTGCTCTATTTTCACACCATTTTACGATCCCCGTGTTACTGTTCACGCATACGATCCCCGTGTTACTGTTCACGCATACGTGCCCAGTAACGGAATTTGCCGTGGCTTCGCATTTAAATACGGCAAATTCCTGCTGCCCCCACGTTTTCTTGCGGCACTTTCGGTTCCAAAAATGCCTGCCCATAAACAGCCTCCACTCTCCTCCATGCCGTCCTTTCTAATCCGTCCGACTTTGTGTCCTTTTCTTACAAATTTCATAACTTTTCCAATTTTCATCATTTTATAGATGAATAATTCAACCGATTATATTATAATAATTTTAGAACAAAACCAAACATACGGTCACGAAATGGCTGCCGTCTTTTCACCCGTTCGCCGGACATTCAAAAGTCAGGATCCGTCCGGGAACAGCCGTCGGCACGCCGGTTTCGGACCTGCATCATATACACAGGAGGATATGCCTATGGGAACAACAGCTAACACAGGTCAGAGCACCTGGGAACAAATCCACGGCGGGGTTCGCGAGACCGAGCGCCTGATCGGACAGAAGAATTATAACCTGGCGATGGTGAAAGCCCGCCAGACCCTTGAATACATGGTCAAATGCCTCTGCGAGCGGTATGGCATTCTGGAGACCGGCCTTCTGGAAATGATCGATGCCCTCTACAGCGCCGGAAAAATCAGCAAGACCACCTGCGAACATTACCACAAGATCCGCACGATCGGCAACAAGGCGATCCATGAGGGAGACAACAGCGCCTACAACGCCAATCAGGCGCATCACCTTCTGTCGCAGGAGGTCTACACCTTCGCAAATGACTACAATGACACAAAAAAATCCACCCGGGCTTCCCGAAGTGCAGCTCCAACCTCCGCTTCTTCCCGCCTTCGCGGGAACAGCCGCCATCCCTCTGCCGGCTCTGGAAACGGAAAACCTGCCGGCACACGTTCCGGCAACTCCGGGGGACGCCGTCCGCGCGCCTATGCAGGCGGTCCGTCTTTTGAATTTCGAAGCATTATTAAACCAGTGCTTCTGATTATTATTATCATCCTGCTGCTTTTGATCATCAAGATGATACGCCCTGCGACGGATGCCAAACCGGATTCTACTGCAGCCGTCAGCACCGAATCGCTGGCTCCAGAAACCGAGGCAGAGACCGTTGCCGCAGAATCGACCGTTTACCGGACCACCGACACAGTCAATGTCCGTCCGGAACCATCCACCGACACTGACAGGATTGGTGTTCTAGCACCAGATACCGATGTGGAATATCTCCGTGATTACGACGAAAAATGGGCGGTAATCAGCTACAACGGACAGGAAGCCTACGTTTCCAGAGACTTTATCCGGCAGGTTTCGCAGTAATCAGCCAAAAAAGGAACCATACATGCAGTGATTCTTCTCCCTGACATACATGGTTCCTTTTCATTTTCTTTGTACAATGGTTCATCACTTTCGCAATTATACTTTCCGCAATGAATCCCTGAATTTACTCAACTCAAATTTTACTTCAAATCCCGAATTTTCTCCGCCAGCGGCACAATCTCCTCCAGCGAATTTAACTCATAGTCCGCCAGGCTCCGGTCAAAGGAAAAACGGTTATCGATGAGCGCCGCCACTGTCATTCCCGCGCAGTGCCCCGCCGTGATGCCGACCGTCGAATCCTCAATCACAAGGCACTCCTCCGGCTGCAGGCCCATCTGCTCCGCCGTATAGAGGTAAACCGCCGGATCCGGCTTGCTGCGCTTGAACGTACTCGCACTGATCATCCGCTCCAGACGGGACGCCACGCCATTTTCCTTTAAAATGCGCTCCACCTGCTCAATATTCGTCGCGGATGCGACCGCCAGCCGGAAGCCCTCCGCTTTCAGGCGATCCATCACATCCAGAATCTCCGGGCGGAAGATCGAGAGATAATCAATCGAATTAAAAATGTCCGTCCAGCGCCCCAGATACTCGTCATGCAGCTCCTGCCAGGTCTGACCATTGTGGATCGCCTTCTCCACAACCATCCAGCAGTCCTGCTTCGTCGTCCCCACCGTCCCGTGCAGACTTTCCAGAGTCACCTCCGGATTTTTCGTTTTTGCATATTCATACAGATAATTCAGATAAATTCCTTCACTGTCAATGATGACCCCATCCATATCAAAGATGACTGCCTTTATCATATTCGTATCCTCTCTCTTTCTGCTCCAGATTATAACATCTTCCCCCAGTATACAGGAATCCCCCGCCAGCTGACAAGCCCCTATTCCACCCTCCCGCCATTCTTTCGAAAAATTTATTACTGTTCACGCATCGTGCCCAGTAACGGAATTTGCCGTGGCTTCGCATTCAAATACGGCAAATTCCTGCTGCCACCATGTTTTCTTACGGCACTTTCGGTTCCAAAAGTGCCTACCCGTAAACAGTAACAAAAATTTCACATATTTTTCCATTTCTCGCCTTTTCATGCTTCCCCGAAACTGTTATACTGGATAGCGAAGCGGAAACTTTAACATACAGAGCCGTTTCAGGGAAAATAGAACAAACGACCTCTTTACAAATTTATCACATAAAATAAAAGGCTGCAGCTGTACCACAACCTGACAGCCGCGAAAGGTTTTATATGACACAGAAAAAAACATATTTAAGCTGGCTTCTGGGGCTTATCTGTGCTTTCAGTCTGATGATCGTGTTTCTGATCACCTCGGTGGAAGCCGTCGCCTACTGGACGCCGCATTATTATGAAAATGAATATACCCGCTACCAGGTTGCCGATGATGTCCATATGGAAATGGACGACCTGCTTTACGTGACGGACGAGATGATGGCGTATCTGCGCGGCAGCCGCGACGATCTGAACATTGACACCGTCGTAGACGGGACGCCGCGCGAATTTTTCAACGCCAGGGAGAAGGCGCACATGGCGGATGTCCGCAACCTCTTTCTCGGAGGACTGGCGCTGCGCCGCCTCTGCCTGTTTCTGGCAGCGGCATCGGTTGCACTGCTGGCACTTTTCAAGGTTCCGTTAAAACACCTGCTGCCACGGATGCTCTGCGCCGGGACGGTTTTATTTCTGGGCGTGACCGCCCTGCTTGCCGGGATCATTTCCACTGATTTTACGAAATATTTTATTATTTTCCACAAAATCTTCTTTACCAACGATCTCTGGCAGCTCGATCCGCGGACCGATCTTCTGATCAACATCGTGCCGGAACCATTTTTCATGGACACCGCCGCCCGGATCGGCATCACCTTCTGCCTGATGACCGGCGCCCTGTTTCTTCTCTGTCTTGCATGTATCCTGCGGGAACACCGCAGGGGCAAATCAGGAGCAGAAAATTCCAGAAATTCCGGAGGCGGCAGCTCTCCAGGTAGTTCCAGCCACCCGGCTGCTCCGGATTTGAAGACGAAAATTGCTGGCAGCACAGGCAGCAAGTTGTCCTTGTTTTTAATTGGTACACTTTTGCTGTCCCTGCTCGCCGCCCCGATGCAGCGCTTGCCTCCACCGACTGGCCAGCGGACATTTCCATTGACTCCGATGCCGGGATCGTCATGGACGCCAACACCGGAGTCGTTTTATATGGAAAAAACATCCATGAAACCTACTCTCCCGCCAGTATCACGAGGTTCTGACCTCCCTCATCGTTCTGGAGCACTGTTCCCTCGATGAGACGGTCACCTTTTCCGAGAGCGCGGTCTACAACGTGGAGTCCAACAGCAGCAGCGCCGGATACGATACAGGCGATACTGCCAGCGTCAAGGACTGCCTCTACGCCCTGCTTTTAAAATCAGCCAATGAGGCTGCCAACGCACTCGCCGAGCACGTTGCTGGCTCCGCTGATGCATTTGCTGTTTTGATGAATGAAAAAGCCGCCGAGCTTGGGTGCCAGGATTCGCATTTTGCAAATCCGAGCGGTCTGAATAACGAGGAACACTATGTCAGCGCCTACGACATGGCGCTCATCACGCGGGCGGCATTTGAAAATCCTACGTTTGCCAAGATCGTCGAGACAACCTACTATAAACTGCCGCCGAACCAGAAAAATCCCGAGGGACAGGGCATCTCCCCGGGCAATAAGCTGGTCAAAAAGAACTGGCCGCAGTACTACCGTCCGGACGTCCTCGGCGGCAAAACCGGTTATACCTCCATCGCCCTCAACACACTGGTCAATGGTGCCAGACAGGGCGATACGACACTGATTACCGTCATCCTGCACAGCAACAACACGCAGTATGAGGATACCTGCCGGCTACTCGACTTTGGATTTAACAATTTCCAGTCGGTCAAAATTGCAGATTATGATCAAACTTTTTCAAATATCGGAAAAGATTTAAAAATTGCAGATGTGTCTACCGCCGGGGGCGAATCCCTGTCCATCGACCCAGATAGCCGCGTGGTACTTCCAAAAACAGCGGATTTCTCGGAGACAACGACCTCCTTCGACTATGAGATCCCGGCTGGCGCACCGGACGGCACGATCGCCTGTGTCACTTATTCGCTCGGCGATCACAAGGTTGGCCAGGCATATCTGACCCTCACCGACAGCAGCCAGACAGCGGCAGATATTCCTGAAAAGCTCGTATCCCAGGCGGCAACAGCTACCGCGCAGGACAGCTCCGACACTGCCCTCTCAAACGGCTCCTCGGAGGCCTTGCCGCTCTCCAATCCGCCCGAATCGGCTGCTAATCAGGAAAATAGTTCCACCGGTAAATCCTTTGGACAGCTGTTTCATATTTCCGTCCGCGTTCCACCGGCATTCATCGCCGCACTGACCGCCATTCTTGTCGTGATCGGCGCGGTCACCGCCGGCATCCGTTTTCTCCAGATGCAGCGCCGCCAGGAGGAGGACGCCCTCGCAGAACGCCGCAGACGGCGCGCGGAACGTCTGCGCGACAGCGGAATGTCCGAAGCAGATTTCGACCTGATGATGCAGGACCGCCGAACGGCGCTGGCGAAAAAAAGGAAGAAACGATCGCATAAAATCCCATAACTGACACAAAAAGAGTTACCAGATGTGGAAATTCTCTTCTTTTACCTTACTCTAAACAGGCAGGAGAAACATTTCCATATCCAGTAACTCTTTTCTATGAATTTTTTCTTTTCTCTAATTTCTATTTCATACGCTCCATCCGCTCGGCTGCCTTCACCCTACTCGGCTGCTTCTACCGCCTTTCCAGACTTCTTCGCCTTGTTGCGTTCCGCGCGCTTCTTCTTCGTTTCCTCCTTCTTCTGCTCCACGTAGGCCGCTCCCTCTTCACCGACCAGCTTCGTCGTCTTAACAGCAAAGAACGAGCCGTCCTCCGACTTCTTCATCCGAATCTTTCCCTTCATATAACCGTGCTCCGGGCAGACCGCCAGACAGAAGTAAAATTTCTGGTTTGAGGAAAACCAGCGGATCTTTTTCCGCAAGGTCCGGCGGCATTTGTAACAAACCATCTCCGCCACACGCCGTTCCTCCAAAATCTCTTCCTTCGTCTCATGCTCACGCGACACAAATTTCGCATATTCTGGAAATTCCAGGTAGATCTCTTCCTCCTCCGTCAGCGGCGGCTGGTAATAATCCACTGAAACATACTCCATCATGCTGTAAAAGTCCATCTCACTCATGACACGCCCCGTGTAGTACGCATCATCCAGCGCCCGGTGGAACGGGCGATCTTCCGTGAGGTGCAATTCCTCTACCACGGTATCTAACGACTCCTTTTGCTTGGTGCCGTGGATCAGGGCATAGATTTTCTGCAAATCATAATAGAGAAGCGGCGATGGAAACTGCAGCTCCATCCCGTGATACACCATATTCCGCTGCAATTCGGTCAGATCCATCGAGCCCCACGTACAGAACCGGTAATCATCCCCGCACCATTCTAAAAATTCGGTCATCGCACGCACAAAATCCTCGCCTTCTGTGTCAAGCTGCTCGATCGACATATGCGTCACTTCTGATATCTTATAATGCATCTGCCGGTACACCCGCGGGCGGATCAGACGGCGAAATTCCGAAATGATTTGAAGATTTTTATTTAATTTTACCGCGCCTATCTCAATAATCTCAAATGGAAGCCGATTCATCGAGCCTTCCTTGCCCGCCGGACTCTGGTTCCATTCCAGATCCAATACTATAAACTGTCCCATAATTCTCGTCTCTTTGTAACGGTTCCGTTTTCTCTGCGTTACCTCTTACTTTTCTTTCTTCACGTTGTCACTGTCCATAACTTTACCACAAATCTGTGTATAAGTCCATATTAGGTTACCGGGCACACATGTGGGGACAGTAATATTTTTGTTACTATACACGGGTAGGCACTTTTGGAACCGAAAGTGCCGTAAGAAAACGTGGTGGCAGCAGGAATTTGCCGTATTTAAATGCGAAGCCACGGCAAATTCCGTTACTGGACACGTATGCGTGTACAGTAACATATTTTTTACATAGAACCACTGGCAGAGTGCTTCCATCTTTGCTATACTTCATGATAGAACGAAGAAGCATTTCTTTTATCAGAATGCTTTCTTCTAAGCTTTATTATGCACCTTGGGAGGGGCTGCTTATGGATTTAATACAACAATTTATCGATACATACAAGATGAAATGGACGTTCTACGACGCAGCCGGACGGCTCGCGGCAGAGAAACTCCAGCTCGCCCTGCAAAATGCCGGTATCCGGGCGATCGTGACCTCTCGCGCCAAGAATCCCGCCAGACTCCGCACAAAAGTGCAGCGGCGCAATTCCAGACGTGAAGAACCATACCAGACAATCGAGGAAATCTACGACGACATTGCCGATCTGTCCGGTGTACGCGTCTCCCTGTATTTCCCCGGTGACCGCGGCAAGGTAGATGCGATCATCTCGGAGCTTTTCAACATCCTGGAATTTAAACAGTTCCCGGAACAGTCGAAACCCCCGACTTACCACAAACGGTTTTCCGGCTATTGGGCGAACCATTACCGCGCGCGGATGCGCGATGAAATTTTGAATGAATCACAGAAAAAATACGAATCGGCGCGCATCGAGATCCAGGTGGCGTCCCTGATCATGCACGCCTGGTCCGAGGTTGAACATGATCTGATTTACAAGCCAATGCAGGGAACTTTATCCGAGGAAGAGCTGTCGATCTTAGATGAGTTAAATGGTCTGGTCCTTGCCGGCGAGATCGCGCTGGAACGCCTACAGGCAGCCGGAAATGAGCGGCTTCGCAGCCGCAATGCCGCGTTTGGAAGCCAGTACGAGCTGGCGTCCTATCTCTATAATTTCCTGAGCAGCCATCTCAAAACCGAGGACATCGAACTTCGAATGGGAAATATTGCCCTGCTCTACCGGCTTTTGCAGCGTTTACAGCTCACCGGTCTCAAAGATATTACCCCGATTCTTCGGTCTGTCAAATTTGAAAAGGATCGGCGCACCATTTCCCAGCAGATCATCGATCAGATTATCTCCGGCAATGAAAAGCGCTACCAGTGCTACCAGGAGCTGCGGGCGGAACCGGAAACCGCCTCACCGGAAACCCTGCAGGCAGTCAACCAGTTCCTCGAAGAGTGGGTGCCATTAGAGCGCCTGCTCAACAAGACTGCACGGCGCACCTCGACGCGTTCCCGCGGTGCCTTCAATATCAATACACTCAAGCGGATGGATCTCTTTGACAAAGAAATGATCAACCAGATTGTCCAGCTCCGCAAGCTGCGGAATGTCCTGATCCACGACATCGAGCTGCCGGACCAGGCACAGCTTCTCCGCTGTACGGAGGAAGCGAAAGCACTTCTGGCACAGCTGACCGGACAGCATGACGCAATGGCAGACGGAGAAAACGGTGAGAAAAACAGCCACGCAGAAAACACATAGGACACAAACGCGCCAATCACCAAAAAAGTAAAACACCAGCTAACAAAAAACACAATGATAAAAGCCATCCAGTTTTTAGCCGGATGGCTTCTTTGTTTTACATATTTGATTCTTTTCAGAACCGCTTCCAACATCGAAACACGATGTTTTACATTCTAATTTTGCATTCCAAATTCAGAAGCTTCTTAAATTAGAAATCAACCTCTGTATCATAGAAGCAACAGGTCAGAAGTTTCGCCATCTGCTCCGGATTGATCGAACGCGGGTTGGAACCGGTACATGCATCGCCAACTGCCAGCTCTGCTACGGTTGCCAGTTTGTCATTGAATTCTTTCTCGTCAATGATTCCGCCCTCATAGAGCTTAATGCTCGGAGCGATATTTAACTGCTTGTTCATCTCTTTGATCTCGGCGATCAGAGCGTCAACCAGAGCCTCGTCGCTGTCTCCCTGTAAACCGATGAACTTCGCGATATCTGCATAACGGGAAGCTGCCTCTGGTTCCTTGGAGTTAAATTTAATAACCTTCGGAAGATACATCGCATTCGCTGCACCGTGAACGATATGTCCGCCGGAGTAAGCTGCACCTGTCTTGTGTGCCATAGAATGGACGATACCAAGCAGTGCATTGGAGAATGCCATACCTGCCAGGCATTGTGCGTTGTGCATACGTGCTCTCGCTTCTTTGTCGCCATTGTAAGATTTAACCAGATAGGTATGAATCATCTTGATTGCGTGAAGTGCCAGCGGATCGGTGTAATCACAATGAAGTGTGGATACATACGCCTCGATCGCATGGGTCATCGCATCCATACCGGTGTTTGCGGTCAGCTTCTGCGGCATGGTCTCAGCCAGCTCCGGATCCACGATCGCTACATCTGGTGTGATATTGAAATCTGCTAACGGATATTTGATACCCTTATGATAATCGGTAATAACGCTGAATGCCGTAACTTCAGTTGCTGTACCAGAAGTAGACGGAATCGCGCAGAATTTTGCTTTTGTACGCAGTGTCGGGAAATTGAACGGAGTGATCAGATCCTCAAACTTGGTATCTGGATACTCGTAGAATGCCCACATCGCTTTCGCTGCATCAATTGGAGAACCACCGCCGATCGCTACGATCCAGTCCGGACCAAATTCCTGCATAAGCTTTGCGCCCTTCATAACGGTCTCAACGCTCGGATCTGGCTCTACTCCCTCAAACAGAGCCACTTCCATGCCAGCTTCTTTCAGATAATCTTCTACTTTCTGAAGGAAACCGAAGCGTTTCATGGAACCACCGCCAACGACAACGACTGCCTTTTTGCCTTTCAGATTTTTCAGTTCCGCTAAAGATCCTTCTCCATGATAGAGATCCCTCGGTAATGTAAATCTAGCCATATTGATACTACCTCCTGTTAATTTTTTAACCACCCTATGTCCAGATTATAGCACGCATTCTGGTGGATTTCAACTGTTTTAACTATTCACTTTTGATATATTTGTGTATTTTTCAAAAATTTTACATTTTATTACTTTGATTTCCATAGAAACTGCGTTCTTCGCTTGTCAATCATCCAACAAACTGCTTCTTTTCTCCATTTTGAACCGTTCCTTTTCTGTCTGCATAATCCCCCTGTGCCTTTGCCTCTATCATAAAGAATTCCTGCTGCCACCATGTTTTCTTACGGCACCTTCGCTTCCAAAAGTGCCTACCCGTAAACAGTAACGGAATTTCTCCACTCCTATTTCCATGCAAAATCTTATCTTGACATCCCTGTTTTTCCGTACTATAACAAGGGCAAGCATAAGCCGCCTGTGCGCTTATGCCCGTTTCATAGCACCTTACAGATTATATCTGTACAAGACTGACACGGAGGACATTATAATATGAAACAGAACTCACGAATCCAACTGGAAAACACCTTGATCGGCGCACTTGGCGTTCTTTCCCTTGTACTTTTTATTCTCAGCTTCCTGCCAGGGCTGGGACTGGCAAACCGCGTCGGTATCCTTCTGGAAATGGGGCACATGGTACAGCGTGCCTTTTCTGTCGTGCTCTTCATCCTGACCTTCCAGCTTTGGAAACGGAAGCGCGCCGCCTGGAACATTGCTGTTATCCTGCTGTTTTTAAGCTTTTTACGCGGGCTGACAGCACTTTCTTCGCCTTTGTATCTTCCGTTCCACCTGGCAGAAGCCGTATTATTTCTGCTTCTCCTGTGTTTTCGGAAGGACTTCTGCTGCCCGTCTGACCGGCGCAGCCTCGGACGCTCTCTCCTGTTTCTGCTGCTGGCACTGGCAGGCATCATCGTCAATGCCGGTATCAGCTATCATTTTTCGGTAAAACCGCTGGGAGAAACCTCTCTTGACTCGCTGATGGATAGTCTCATTCAGGGAACTGCCATGATTTTCGGCATGGGAAATCCGAGCAATGTTTCACGTGAAACACATGTAGTCGAACTGGTTACATTCTGGTTCAGTTGGGGCTGCATCCTCGCCTCCATTCTGTATGCGGTCCGCCCATGGCTGCTGCATCCAGTCAGCCATGCTTCGGATTTGATGCATGCCCGCACCCTCGTCAACCTGTACAGCCAGAATCCCAGCGCCTACCTGACGCTGGAGGATGACAAACTCCTATATTTCGGTCAGAAGGTAGACGGCGTCATCCCCTACGGAGTCGTCGGCAGCACCATCGTCATCAACGGCGATCCCATCTGCGCGGACAGCGATTTTCCGGTTCTCCTGGCAGAATTTAAAGAATTTTGCCAGCGCAGCGCTCACAACTTGTTTTTTATCAGCGTCACTGACCATTTTCTGGAAGAATATAAAAAGCAGGGCTTTGGATGGGTCAAAAACGGGGAGGAAGCCCGTTTCCACCTTGCGGACTATGAAATCTCTGGCAAGAAAGGCGCCAAGATGCGTATGAACATCAACCACGCCCGGAAAGCCGGGGTCGTCGTCCATGAATACTGCCCGCTGAAACAGCGGGATGCACAGATTGAGGCAGATCTGAACCGCATCACGAACGAATGGCTGCAACAGAAAAAGAGTTCGATGCTGACTTTCGTTATGGGAACTGTCGGGCTGGAAAATCCGATGGACAAGCGTTATTTCTACGCCACCGACGCCGACGGAAAAATCGTGGCATTCATCGTGTTTGTCCCATTTCTCGGCAAAAGAGGCTACATGGCGGACGTCACCCGCCACGGAACCGGCGCACCGAGCGGCGTGATGGAGACGATTCTTTACGACGCATTTCAGGTTTTCAAAGACGAGGGCATTGAGTATGGCAGCCTCGGTGTTGCCCCGCTCGCTGGCTTGAAAAATGACAGCTCTAATCCGGTCGAAAAGCTGCTCTGCTTCGCTTACAACCACCTGAATGACTGTTATGGATTCCGCGATCTCTACCGTGCCAAGGAAAAATACAGCCCGACCGAATGGGTTCCTTCTTATTATATTTACCTGCCGAAGATTCCAACACCAGACATGTTTTATGCCCTTGTGACGATTCAGAATCCGCATCAGATCCGCGAGGCAGCGGAGGATCTGGTAAAAGGATGCGCGCAGCGACTGAGAAACAAGAGGACTTCCCCGACACATCAAAGTAAACCATCTCGCCAGGTAAGTTGGACTGCTTCTTCCAGCACGAAGCAGCCCGACACAAGAAAGCAGACAGATGCAGATAAAAAGGCAGACTAAACTCAGCTTTTATCATGCTGGATGCAGCCTGATAAATTTCATTTTTTTACCAGAAAAGAGGCGCTCTTACGATGAAACATTCCGGTTATCTTACCACCTCCGGCGCAGAAATCTACTATGAACAGTACGGCAGCGGCACACCGCTCCTTATCCTGCATGGAAACAGCCAGTCCCTTGCCGTCTTTTATCCATTTCTGCGCACGTTTCTGCCCGATTTTCAGGTGATTCTGATGGACAGCCGGGGACATGGGCGTTCCCGGCTGTCTGTCCACACAGCGCTCCACGGGTTCTCTACAGAGGATATGGCAGACGACGTTATCGCCCTGCTTAACCACTTACATCTTTCCTCCGTCCACCTGCTGGGATTCAGCGATGGTGCCAATATCGGGCTAGAGATTGCATGCAAATACCCGGAGCGGCTGAAAAAGCTCATCTGTATCAGCGCCAACGCCTCACCGGACGGGCTTCTCACGCCGCTATACCTTGCCGCCCAAATGCTGCACAGCATTTTAAATCTCCTGGGGAATCTCCTGCTGCCTGTTTTAAAATGCAGCTTCTCTTCTGCCTCTGCATCCTCCGGGTCCTCTGTGGTCTCTGCACTGTCCACCCCGAAAGTTTCCCTGCCATTTCAGAAGAATTTCTCTGTTTCCGCCACATCCGCAGTTTGTGCCGACAAAGAAAGGCAACGTCATTTCGTGTCAATTTTCCCCCGGATTCCGGCAGAACAAAAAAAGAAGCCTGACTTTCTTACCCGGCTGACGCACCGCGTCCTCCGCCGCCGAAATCTGACTTCTCTTTTACTTCACTCGCCCCGTTTAAGTGCCCGGAAATTGCAAACCATCTCCGTTCCTGTGCTGCTGATCGCCGGAACCCGGGATCTCGTTAAGCCCTCACACTCCCGCTGGTTAGCAAGGCAGATTCCAACCAGTCGGCTTCTTTTAATGACCGGGGGACGGCATACTTCCATATTCCGGACACCGGCGCCTTATCTGCGCGCAATTCTGGCATTTCTGCGCCGCAGCTAAAGTCTCCTCACTCTTCCTGCTGCTCCGCTTTCCTTGCTCCATTCACTTTTAGGTTCTATACTTTTCCTCTTCAAGCATATCCACCGGACAGCATCCGCAGCTGTCGTGTTTCGAGCACTCAAAGCACCTCTCAGCACAACTTCCGCCCATTATCCACTTCTTCCTTCTGGCAGATCTCATCCAGCACCCAGTTTCCATCTTCCAGAACAAACCTCCAATATTCGAAGAAATCTTCCATTTTCCGGGATCCCTTCAAAAGTTCTCCGGTTTCTTCGTGATACACATAGTCGATCATCTTTCCATGGATCAAATACCAGATATAGTCGCGGTCGTCGCCGTCCTCATTCTCCGCTTCCACCAAAATCGCATCCAGAAGCTGGATCCCTTCCATGACAAACACCTCATGGCGCATCCTGCTCCACTCAAATTTCGTCTGAAACTCCTGCTGCATCTTCTGGCTCAGGTAAGGATGCCCTTTTTCCAGATCTCGATCCCGCCAGCATTCCTGAATCCGGTAATATGATTCCCGCACCCGCTCCTGTATCTCACTCCGATCCCAATGATCTTCTCCGATGGAAAATTCTTTCAATTTTTCACGGGCTGCCGCCTGTTTCTTTTTTGCCCGGTGCAGGTATGTAATGGTTCCGGCACTTCCCAGAATCACAAAGGTTCCCGTAAGCAAAAGCGCCTGAAACGCACCCGCCCGTCCGCCTTGTCCCCGGCTGCTGCTTGTATGATGATGGGAAGAACCACCTCCGCCACCTCCGCCGCCTCCGCCGCCGGAAGCACCTCCCGCTCTGGCAAAGGCGGTAAAAGATCCAAGAACCATCATGGCTGCTGTCAGGCAAAGCAGGCGGACGAACATTTTCCGGCACAGGCGACCTTTCTTTCCCAATCTGGAACCCACCCTGATTCCGCCGTTTTCATTTTCTCCCCTGCTTCTCCCCGTTGCTTTCACATCTCTCATATGAATTCTCCTAAAATCTCCCACACCTACTCGTGCTGCTGATCCTCCGGCTCCCTGCAGACATCCACCCAGCCTTTCGCTCCGGACACTTCTTCCAACTCTGGGATCGTGAGACGTACCGCGCTGTGGTCGTCTCCTGCTGCCGGATAAACCGTCTCAAAACGCTTCAGGCTCTCATCCAGATACACTTCAATTCCATCCTTGATACCAAACGGGCAGACCCCACCCGGCGCATGACCGGTAACCTCCTCCACCTGCTCAAACGGGATCATCTTTGCTTTCACGTGAAACGTATCTTTATATTTCCGGTTATCCACTTTCGCAGTACCTTCTGTCAAAATCAATACCGGCTGTTCTCCCTGTAAAAAGGACATCGTTTTCGCAATCATCCCCGGCTCCACGCCTAATGCCTCCGCTGCCAGCGCAACCGTCGCTGTGGACTCTTTTAACTCAATAACATGATCCAAAAATCCGGCTTCCTTTAAGTAACTTTCTGCTTTTTCCAGTGACATGGCTGTTTTCCTCCCGCATCCTCTATCGATTGATCTGCCGTATCAATTTCTTTTATATTTTAGAACTCATTCATCTTTCCCATCATATCACACTTTCATTTTCCATATCAATATTTCTATAGACGAAAAAAGACGGTTCCCTGCATTTGCCAGAGAACCGCCCCCTATTTCACTAACTGCCATTTTCAAGATCGTTCCGACCGCTTTTTGTAAAACCAACACAGATTTTTTGCAAATCTATCTCCAGATTTCAGATCCAAATTCCGGCTTTCTTCGATTCCCTCTTACCAGTTCCGTCCTGTATTTATCACTTCTCCCCGAAAAATAATTCCACATCGCTCTCCACGCTGTCAATTCCCGCGATTCCAAACTTCTCCACCAATACATTTACCACGTTCGGACTTAAAAATGCCGGAAGCGTCGGTCCAAGATGGATATTCTTGATACCGAGTGAGAGAAGCGCCAGAAGAACAATGACCGCCTTCTGCTCATACCAGGCAATGTTGTAAATAATCGGCAGGTCGTTGATGTCATCCAGCCCAAAAATCTCCTGCAGCTTCATCGCAATGACCGCCAGGGAATATGAATCATTGCACTGCCCCGCATCTAGGACACGCGGAATCCCTTCAATATCGCCCAGATTCAGCTTATTGTAGCGGTATTTCGCACAGCCAGCCGTCAGAATTACCGTGTCCTCCGGCAGCGCCTTTGCAAAATCGGTGTAGTAAGTGCGGCTCTTAGCACGCCCATCACACCCCGCCATGACGACAAACTTTCGGATTTTTCCCGATTTGACCGCATCCACTACCTTATCTGCCAGTGCCAGCACCTGTGCATGGGCGAAGCCGCCGACAATCTGTCCTTGCTCAATCCCGACCGGCGGCTCACAGCGCTTCGCATGCTGGATGATCACTGAAAAATCCTTCTTTCCTCCGATTCCACCGTTGATATATGTGCAGCCCGGATATCCCGCCGCACCGGTTGTGTAGAGGCGATCCTTGTAGCTGTCCTTCGGCGGCACGATGCAGTTCGTTGTCATCAGGATCGGTCCGTTGAACGTCTCAAATTCCTCCCTCTGGCACCACCACGCATTGCCGTAATTACCCTTAAAATTCGGATATTTCTTAAATGCCGGATAATACTGCGCCGGAAGCATCTCCGAGTGCGTATATACATCGACGCCGCTTCCCTGCGTCTGGTCCAGAAGCATTTCCATATCGCGCAGATCGTGTCCCGAAACCAGAATACCCGGATTACTTCCGACACCGATATCAACCGTAGTAATCTCCGGATTTCCATAAGTCTCTGTGTTTGCTCGATCCAAAAGCGCCATTCCCCGGACACCATATTCGCCAGTTTCCAGCGTCAGGTGAATCAAATCATCCACACTCAAGCTGTCATCCAGCGTCGCCGCAAGCGCCCGCTGTAAAAATGCATCCGCCTCCCGGTCCTCCTGCAGCAGAACGTTCGCATGCCGGGTATAGGCAGACAAACCTTTCAAGCCATACGTAATCAAGCTGCGAAGGGAAATAATATCCTCGTTCTGCCCGATCAGAACGCCCGCTTCCGACGCTTTTTTTATAAATTCAGACGGTTCACCTGTCCAGCCAGCCGCCTCCGGCAGATTGTCCCGACGTTCCAGCTGCTCCCACAGTGCCGTCTTCATTTCCAGCGTCTTTTCAATCCTTTTTTCAATCGCCGCCTTATCAAAATTGGCATTCGTGATCGTCGTAAACAGATTTTCGGTAACCAGATGGTTGACCTCATCTGCCACCGCACGTCCCTCCTCTCGAAGCCGTGTCGTCACCGCGCAGATACCCTTCGTCACCCACACAAGCAAATCCTGCATTGCCGCCACATCCGGCTGCTTACCGCAGACACCGACCACCGTACAGCCCTTGCATCCGGCCGTTTCCTGACATTGATAACAAAACATTTTCTGTTCCATTGTTCACTCCTCCTATCGCATCTATCGTGTCTTAGATATAATCTGCATTTCGCGTGATTTATATTCTTGATAGGGATAGAGCCAAAAGTTTACCGCTCCTCACGTTTGTTTGCACCCGGCACCTTGGCAATGCTCTGTGCAACCGAAGGCTTTTCAGCCAAAACTAATTTCATTTGCATCTGCTCCTTTCGCAAAAAAATAAGCAGCCACACACCGTAATGCATGACTGCTATGTAAAAAGTTCAGAAAGAATTTTGCAACCGGACACAGTTTTCTGTCCCTGAATCTCCATCAACATAAAAATATCTCCATCATTTCAAAAGAGAATGACGGAGATATTTCGCCCTGCTTATTCTTGTAGCAACCAATCGGCTATATCATGGATTTCGATTCCTTCATAACTATATTTTGGATGTTTGGTTCTGGCAATAATCATTTTCGGATAAGCATCTCGGATCTGAAGCAGAGAAGAGCATTCTCTCTCAAATGTTTCCTGCCCGGAAATGTTGTCACTGACCTGAATATAAATCTTCTCGCTGCCTCTCTGAGCAACAAAGTCGATCTCCTTTTGATAGAGCTTGCCGACATAGACATCGTATCCACGGCGAAGAAGTTCGATGCAAACGATGTTTTCATATACTCTGCCATAATCCATATTTCTGCTTCCCAGTATTGCATATCGAATACCGCTGTCACACAAATAGAACTTTTCAGAGCTTTCAAGGTATTTCTTGCCTCGGATGTCGTATCTCTTAATATCATAAAATACAAAAGCATTGCACAAATACTTAATGTACTTGCCGACGGTTACATGATTGGTCGGAGTCTCATTTGCTGTCAGTAGCTGACTGACCTTATTAGGAGAAGTCAGGTTGCTGATATTATCCATAAGGAACTCGCTCAGACGCTGTAAAACCAAAGTGTCCGGGAGCGCATATTTCTGCACCAAATCCCTTGTTACAATCGTTTCGTAGACCTCTTTGATATAGTTTGTTCTGTCTTTTTCGGTTCTGTAAGCGTAAGAACCTGCTAAACCGCCCTTGATAGCGTAATCATCAAAGAGCTTATCTTTATCACTAACATCATCATAATATTGGCAATATTCTTGGAAGCTGAAAGGAAACACATGAATTTCAATATAGCGTCCGGTAAACAGAGTTGCCAGATCCGCACTCAACAGGAAAGCATTGGAGCCGGTTACATAGATGTCGTATTTTCCCTTAGAGTACAGGCTGTTGATTGCCAACTCAAACTTGGGACACATCTGAACCTCGTCTACAAACAGGTAGTTCGTTTTACCTTCCTGATAATGTTCTTCCACATAGGCGTGTAAGGCATGGTATTCCTTGATTTCTTCATACGCCAAATCCATGAAGTCAATGAATATGATATTGATGTTTTCAAAATGGCTTTTCAGATACTCAATATACGCCTGCATCAGCTTGGACTTACCGGATCGACGAATGCCCGTGATGATCTTGATGTCAGGAGTGTCATTCAGTTCAATGATTCTATTGAGATATTTTGCTCTCGTAATTGTTTTCATATCGTCACCCGCTTTCAAAAATTGAAATTTTTTCATTTCTCGAAACCGCTTCACTGTACTTATTATACTGTCTGCTAATAGTATATGCAAGATGTCGCTTTCAAAAACATAAAATTTTTTATTTTTTGAAAGTGGAAATTATGTAAAGGCAACCCGAAGGCTGCCCCAGGCATCAAGCCTATCCTGTTTACACAGGTTCATTATCATCTTCATCGACAGAGCTATCTGCATCATCGTTCTCAAACTCCGGATCGTACCCATAGTCCTCGTCATCGTCCACATAATCAGCATCCGGATCAGGCTTTGCCGCTTCCTGTTCCTTCTTCTTTTCCTGGACTTTTTTAAATACGAAGAATACCTTTGTGTTAAAATGAAGGAAGATAGGCAGGTATAAAAAAAGATCTGTCACCCTTAGGATTCTTCCCAAAGCCAACAGATCTTAAATTTTCCCTTACATCTTCATACTCTTCGCCAGACTCGTCAGCAAAGCTGCCATTTCCGGATTAACCCTTTTTCTTTCCATCCCACGTTATTCTGCATCTACGGTTACCACGTTTCCTTTTTTTGACATAAGCCAATAAAACACAGCACAAAATATTAATGCAAATACAACGCCAAAAACATTCTGAATCACTCTAAGACCAACTGCTCCTTTTAGTCCATAACTCTCTGTAGCAATGGCCAAAGCACCAAATGTGTTAAATACTGCCTGCCAGCCATATTTTGCAGAAAGTCCTACACCGATTCCACCAAGAATTCCTATATATGCATAGATTGACGAAGGAAGCAGAAAATATAATACTGTAAAACATATAACACCTGCAATATTTCCGACAATCCTTTTACGGACTCTGTAGTGCATATCTTCCATAAACGGCAAAATCGCGGACATGGCCGCAATACCAGCCCACATTGCACGTGGCATATTACAAAGTTCTGCAATGCAAAGGACAATCGGTACGCATAAAATCTGACATATCTGCCATTTTGTTCTGGAAGAAGTGATATCAAATTCTTGTATCAGATCTTTCAGATTTCTTTTATAAGTTCTGTTTTTATGATTTCGATAAAATACGAAGCAGGTAAGTGCTGCACCTAAAGCCATTCCAACTAATCGCATCTGATAGCTTTTTCCCGTAACATCATAACCATATAGCAGCAGATACCCAAGAACCAATGTAGATTGATTAAACATGAATGGATTATGGCATCCGAACAGAATCAACACAGCCAGTGCCGCAATATTTAACAGCATTCCAAGTACCGGTGAAAACTGATTTGCTAAATGCGGACATACAGTCATAATTACAAAGAACAAAGCCAAAAGCATCGTAGATTGTCCGGTGTGGATCCCCAGATCCGCATTCCGAAATACCATAAGGCATAATAAAACTACTACACCCACAATACTATTCTCATTTCCAAATAAGATACTGAAAATAGTAACAAATAAAAAACAAAATGCCATTGTAACAGCTATCTTTACCAAATATACCAGCATATGATATGATTTTTCTTTCACTGTTTCACTCTTTTTCAACAAGTTTTTAGAACCTGCCTGATTTAACTGCAATTCCTGATAAAATGTCATGTAATTCCTCCTCTATCTGTTTTTCTTAAACTTATATGGCCTCATCTTTCTGTATTGGAAGCTCTACAACAAATCTGCATCCACCATATTCCCGGTTTTCTGCCTTGATCGTCCCGCCAGCACTATCTACGATCCGTTTCACAAGTGCAAGGCCGAGACCATTTCCTTCTGCTTTATGAGATCCATCTACCTGATAGAACTTGTCAAATATTCTGGATTTTACATCATCCTCTATTCCTGGTCCTTCATCTTCCAGAATGAACTTAACAGAATCCTGTTCTTGTTTCAGAAACATCGTAATTGTCCCCTTTGAAGGGCTGAACTTAATCGCATTATCCAAAAGATTTATCCAGATATGCATAAAAAGTCCTTCATTCCCAGTATATTTAACTTCTTCCAATTCTACCTGAAAACCAATTTCTTTTTCTGTCCATTTTGTCTCCAGGGAAAGAAATGCCTGACGGATCTGTTCATCCAAACGATATTCTGTTTTTTTCATTGGTATGTTCTGATTCTCTAACTTGGATAACAGCAAAATATTACCAACCAATCCTGAAAGTCTTTGGGTGTTAAATAAGATTTTTTCTACATATTCCTCTTGATCCGGAGACAGTTCTTCTCCCTGAAGCAGCATTGTATATCCTTCAATGGCATTGATCGGGGTCTTAAACTCATGAGAAACATTGGAGACAAAATCCATCTGCAGTACTTCTGTTGCACGAAGCTCTTTTGTCATCACATTAAAACTCTGGTAAGATTCTCCAACTTCTGCGATACGGCTGTTCGTTTCCAAGTGCTGTTCAAAATCTCCCTGCGAAACTTCCTTCATTGCTTTACTGAGTCTGGTAATTGGTTCCAGCAACCTTGCATTGATAAAGGAAGTAATCAGCCCTGCAATCAATGTATTAAAAATCAAAAGCCAGCCAAGCACAGGTATGCTACCAGGCAGATTAAAAAAATGATTCAAAAAAACAACTAATAACGCAGATATGACTGTTGAAAATACAAGTGCCAGCCAGATTGCACCAGTCAGACAGGATCGGATCCGCAATCCTTTTTCTTTCTTTTGTTCCATTATTTTTTCACCACCTTGTATCCAATTCCACGCATTGTTACGATTTCAAAATCAGGGTTATCTTTCAAACGCTCCCTGATTCTTCCTATATGTACCTCTATCGTATGTGGGTCTGCCTCCGTCTCGTATCCCCATACTTCATCCATCAACTGTTGTTTTGTAAATGTTCTGCCTGGCGAAGCTGCAAGCTTATATAAAAGCAGGAATTCTTTTTTAGGCAAAACAAGACTTTCCTTATCAGTTGTAACCGTCATTGCATCATAATCAAACTCTGTTGAACCGATCACAATTTTGTGTTCATTCAATATCTGTGCACGGCGAAGCAGTGCTCCGACTCTTAAAACCATTTCATTCACATTTACCGGTTTTACCATATAATCGTCACTTCCCGAAAGAAATCCCTGGCGCATATCATCAAAGGAACCTTTCGCAGTGATCATAAGTACCGGTATCTGATATCCTGCTGAACGGAGTTTCGACACCAGTTCATAACCATCCATAACCGGCATCATAATATCGGAAATGATCAGATCAATATACTCTTTATCCAATATTTCTAATGCCAGTGCTCCATCCGATGCACTTTTGACCTGATATCCATTCTTCTCAAGCACTTTTTGGAATAGCTGGCTTAATTCTTTATCATCTTCTACAATTAATATTTGAAACACGATCTTCTTCCTCCTTTATCAGAACAGATATCTTGCCATCCAAGCAGATGCTGTACCAAAAGTACGTTTCTCTGACGCTTCTTTGTCAATTCAATTGGCTCTACATGATACGGATCACGATAGGTTCCATCTTCCAATACCTGTCGGGACACTCTTTCATATTCCATCATGCCTTCTTCCAACTGTTTATTAATCTCTTTGCTACGTATTACAAGCATCAGTTCCGTATCCAGATACGTGCTTCTCATATCCATGTTAAAGGAACCGATTACGGATAGATCATCATCAATCAGGATGCTTTTTCCGTGGTAAGAATAGCCGCCTTCATACTCCCAGATATCAATTCCTGTATTTAAAATTCTGTTTCTGTTTCTCGCATAATCAGCAGAACCAAACGGATTTCCATTGTTGGCAACCGAATTGGTCATGATAGAAAAATCCGGAACCCTCTCCGCAATCTCTTTCCATGTATTATACATCATATCATTGCAGATAATATATGGTGTATGAATTTTCACGCGCTCTTTTGCATTTTTCATTAGTTCTCCCAGTTGATACCAGACTACTGGTTCCTTGGGACCTGTGTGGATAGGATTTGACACTAATGCAATCTTTTCTGTCTCAAAAGTTTCGTCCGTGTAATCGGTATCGCAGATTCTTTCCTTATTCTCTTCAAAATATTTCTGATAGCCGTTCTGCAGCTCTAAAACTGCGTTCTTTACAGATTTTCTATTTGCCAGTTTTTTATTGTCATGAAAATAACCACTGTCTTCTTGTTCCCATATCGTTTCAAAATACTCTAGCAACTGGTTAACTGAATTTTCTTTCTCAGGTTCATCGCAAACCACTAACACATCTCTGTCATAGTTCTTATGTCCCAGAAAATCACCCAGGAAATAATTGTATGTATTTCTTCCACCAAGAATATATGTCTTACCATCTGCAATCAAATATTTATCATGCATTCTCCCCATCATCTTCCATGGTTTCAACGGATTGGCCTTATTATACAGTTTAATTTCAACATTCTCATGGGAAGATAATCCATAGAAATACGGATTGCCTTCCATATCAACCCAGCTCTCCATTCCATCTACTAACAGACGAACATGCACACCTCTGTCTGCCGCATCATGCAGTGCTCCTAAGATCAATTTTCCACTTTCATCGGATTGAAATGCAAACGTAGAAAGAATAATTTCCTTTTTTGCATTCTTGATCAAACGCACTCTTTGTAAAAGCGCTTCTGGATTCTTTTCTATGATTACTGCCCTTTCTGTATTTTCACTGCATTCGTTCCATGACCCATTTTTTGTTTCTTTTTTGGTTGTATTGGACACTTCCGGCTGCTTTTTATATGCAACGCAGATTCCGAGCAATTCATAAAAAGCCACACATAAAAAAATTGCCAGTATAACAAGAAGGATTTTACATATTTTATGCTTTTTCATTGTACAGCACCTGATTCCTTTTTATTTCATACTTATACAATACAAAGTCAATCTCAATTTAACCTCAACAAAATTTATTTTTCATAAAAAAATATGACCGGCTTCTTTTTAAAGAAAGCCAGATAATTGAGTTCATCCAGACTTTCGTATTCTCCCAGCATTTCATACAGCCCATCGACATAACAGTCATAATCACTTATGAACCATTCTTCATAAGGATTACCAAAGTCATCTTTTGAACCGATTCCAATTCGTTCAAATACTTTTTTCAGATCTTCTGATGTGGTAGGAAACTTTACCTATTCGCCTACCAACTCCCCTTCGTTATATTTTCCGAGATTCGTGATGTAAGCTTCAAATGGGCAATCGTGGCCATATTCATATGCCATGCTATTTCCTCCTGTTTCATTTTTCAGGTCATCACCCGGTTTTCGGCATCAAAAAAAGCGCCATACTCATCACCATTCCGGCAATGAGCAGACGCTTTATATTTTGTCCGTATTCTTTTGCAAAAGAGAAACAAATGAAATGTAAGTTTGTAGCTCATGTCTCATTTGTCTATGATAATATTAGCACAGGTCAATTCTGAAAAAAAGAGGTAGAATGGTAGCAAAAGGATAGCAATTGGTAACAACATGGGAGTAATACGGAAACATGCTGCACATTCCCCTATCCTCTATCCGCAGACTCTACACATATAACCATAATCTGTTCATCTTGATCTTCTATCTCATCATTATGATGTTCTATAAATTCATCAAGTTTGTGTATAAATTTCAGATGTTGAACTTTCTGTGTAAATAACTTCTTATAATTAATAGATTCCATATACTGCTCTTCATCAGTAAAGTGTTTTACTGTATAATCACGAAGATTTTCCAATATTATATCAATTCTATCATATTTATTCCATTATAATATTCTGGTTTCATTTCATACATCCATTAGTCCTGCCTTCATTTTTATTCAGCCTTTGAAAACTGGTCTTTGCCTACAAAACATAACGGACATTCAAAATCTTCCGGAATATCCTCCCACTTTGTACCAGGTGCAATACCACCTTCTGGATATCCCTTCTCCTCATCGTATTCCCATCCGCAAACATCACATACATATTTCATTTGTTGTTCCTCCTTGTAAATACATTAATACACAGCCTATATTACGGTTATATTTGTGTTGTTCTTAAATCTTAATATGTATAAATGCTTTTAGCATTTCCATAATCCATGCAGGTTACAATATGCATATACTTCTTCTACCTGTTCACCATCGCAAAGACAAAAATCTGCTATCGGCTCCTGCCCTGGATTTAACTGTTTTCTGTATATTCCCTGATTGGTATTTAATGTAATCCACTCAATGAAATGTTCTTCAAGCATTGGATGTTTTGTCTCTCCGACCACGACATGAACATAATTGCCTTCCACTGTATATACAGGCACGTGCTTCTCAACAGCCGCATCTGTCACACCGGCTTTTAATTCCTGCATAGGTTCTCCGCAACAAATTACAGGAACACCTTTATCCTTTACCTTTTCAACAATGTTTCCACAATGCTTACATATATAATACTTTACTTCCATGCTTTTATCTCCTTCCATGTGTATAATTTATAGTTCAATCGTCTCTATAATCTTTTCAAAGAATCTGCAGATTTCTTAAGCTTTAATGCTTCCTCACCACTTAAATTAATAGGTATATTAGACTCAATACCATCAACACCTACAATAACTGGCATACTTAACGATACTCCGTCAATATCATATACGCCATGAATTATGTGCGATACCGGAAGTATTGATTTTTCATTTCTCATAATTACTTCACAGATTCTTTTTACAGACATTGCCATTCCATAATATGTAGCGTGCTTTTTATTTATTATTTCATAAGCACTGTTCTTGACTGCTAATAATCTTATCTCCTTAATAATTCTCTTCATGTACTTCAAAATAGCTTTGTGGATGGTTACATACCGGACATACCTCAGGAGCCTTTGTTCCTACCACAATATGTCCGCAGTTACGGCATTCCCATACCTTAACTTCGCTCTTTTCAAATACCTGTGCAGTTTCAATATTCTTAAGAAGTGCACGATATCTTTCCTCATGGTGCTTCTCAATCTCACCTACTGCCCTGAATTTTGCTGCAAGCTCAGGGAATCCTTCTTCCTCAGCTGTTTTAGCAAAGCCGTCATACATATCTGTCCACTCATAATTTTCGCCTTCTGCCGCTACCGCCAGGTTTTCCTTTGTATCACCAATTCCTGCTAATTCCTTGAACCACATCTTTGCATGTTCTTTCTCATTATCTGCAGTCTTTAAAAACAATGCTGACATCTGCTCGTAACCTTCCTTTTTCGCTACAGAAGCAAAATAGGTATACTTATTTCTTGCCTGTGATTCCCCCGCAAATGCCTCCTGTAAATTCTTCTCTGTCTGTGTTCCTACATATTTGTTTTCTGCCATCTCTTTTACCTCCGTTTTCTTTACTACTTTTTCAAAATCTGATGCCGGGTGCTTGCACAAAGGACATATAAAGTCATACGGTAATTCCTCGCCTACATATTCATATCCGCAAATTCTGCAACGCCATATTGTCTGACTGTCCTCTGTTTTTCCAACCTCCTGTGGCTTAGGCTTAATGTTATTCTGATAATAATCATATGTTACTGAAGGAACATTGCTTAAAACTTCCATATCGGTTATCTCACCGATAAACATCGTATGTGAACCTAAGTCCTCTGTTTTAGTAACTGTCACAGAAATGTATGCATTTGTACCTTCTGTAATATAATAAATACCATTCGTGCCCCTGGCACACTGCTCAAATGCTTCAAACTTATTGGTATCTCTTCCTGATTGGAAGCCAAAATGTTTGAACAATTCAAATTGTGCCTTCTGACTTAAGACTGATACAGTAAATTTTCCGGTTCTTTGAATCATATCATGCGTATAATTTGCCTTATTTACACAGATACTTAACTGGTTTGGTTCCGAAGCTGCCTGAATGGCTGTATTAATGATGCATCCGTTATCTTTTTCTGCTTCTTTAGCGGTCAATATAAACAGTCCATAACTCAACTTATACATTGCTTTCCTATCCATGCTGTTCCTCCTTTACCTTCTCCCTGCATTTCGGGCAAATGCCTTTAAATGAAATATCGTAATCCACAAATTCAATTCCATGAGTGTTATGAATTCTTTCCAGCAAATCCGGTATTTGATCCATATCCACATCAAAAATTTCACCGCACTTTATACATCTTACATGGTAATGATTTTTCAATGTAAAATCAAATCGGTTCGGTCCATTCGGAACTTCAACCTTTCTTAATGCACCTTCCTCTACCAATATATCAAGATTTCTATATACAGTTCCTTTTCCAATTGATGGATATGCTTCTTTTATAAATTCATACACTTCAATTGCCGTAACGTGTCTTCTCATTTCGTATACGGTATTTCTTACGAGATCTTTTTGAATGGTATTTCTCCTACTTGTCATCCGTCCTCCTTATTAGGATTAGTTCTTAATAAGGATTATATACCACTATCATCCTGTTGTCAATAAAAATAGTAATGATTCTCATTATTATAAAAGGTGCTAAACTGAGCATCTTTTACCTGAATAACTATTTTATTTTGCGTTCAAATACATATTCTGAATCTGAAGATAAATCAGACCTAAACGAATATCCGAGTCTGTCAAATTTCTGAATCTCCACCGGATTTTCAATATTATTTTCCGCTATGAATCTGACCATTTCACCACGAGCCATTTTGGCATATGTACCTTTTGTTACCATTTTATCTCCAGACATTTCGCAGAATGTAATCGTAATATATCTGTCCTTCGATGTCAGGTACTTTTCTATACATTTTGAGTATTCTTTTGATGCCAAATTAATGATAATCCTGCTATCATCGATCACAGAGCGGTATAACAAGTCTTCCCAAAACTCATACAGATTTTTTGCATCTCCAATGTCTGCTTTTGCCTGCATTTCAAGACGATAAGGCGTCACTCCGTCCATCGGTTTCAGAACCCCATAAAATGCAGATAATATTCTTAAATGATTTTGCAGATACTCAAACTGCTGGATTTCAAACACAGATGGTGCCATATATTGAAATGCAATCCCTTCATATGCTAAAACAGCCGGAGTAAGTCTGTTATAAAGATCCATATTTTCCAATCTGTGAAAGTTCTGCTCTGCAATCTTGTCATTACATTTCCAGATAGCTTTCAGTTCCTCTTTTGATTTGCTTTTCATCCAGCTCAATATCTCTGCTGTCTTATCAATAAAGGCAGGCAGTTCAACCGGTGCTATGTTATCTGTATCTACAATCATCTTTTTTGCAGGTGACAATATAATCTTCATCAATTTAATTCCTTAAGCATATTTTCAGGATCATCTGCCGCCTTGACTTTATCATTTGCCTTTCTAATGATTCCCTGCTCGTCAATAAGATATGTGGTTCTTACCACACCCATAGAAACCTTGCCATATTTTTTCTTTTCTTTCCAGACATCATATGCTTCGATCACCTTACGCTCCGGATCTGCCAAAAGTGTAAATGCCAATCCATATTTTTCCTCAAATTTCTTGTGAGAGGCTACAGAATCCTTACTGACTCCAAGGATCACCGCACCTTTCTCGGTGAATTGTGGATAACGCTCAGAAAAGCCACATGCCTGCTTCGTACATCCTGGTGTATTATCCTTTGGATAAAAATATAAAATTATTTTTTTACCTAAATAATCACTTAATTTATGCACTTCTCCGTTCTGATCCGGCAATTCAAAATCCGGTGCTTTTGTTCCTATCTCTAACATTTACTATTCCTCCGCTTTTGTATTTTCCACCTGTTTTCTTGTTCTTTTATTACCTGAAATCATTTTATGACCAGAATAGACTGCCATAATCATGCATATCAGAGAGCCAAATGCAAAGTATTTGTGTGCTGCTTTTAACCCTTTATATCCTGTATAAAAAGTTCCAACCATTGTAACTATTGCTCCGATTGACCAATATTTATGTGCTTTCATTTTATACCTCCAAATTGATTAAGCTGTTTCCAAAATAAATATCTCTGGATCATTAACAATATTATACCTTCCATTCATCACTTTCTACAAGTAAGAAAAGAAAAATACTCAATCCATGTAGAGATCGATGTAGCATTCACAGTTTTTAACCGCCTTATTGAAAATGTAATCTGCCATCTTATCAAATAATACAAAAGGATGTATCACGATAATTCTCCCATCACCTTGACGCATCCTTTCGTATTGTATTTTTTGCTATTCTTCTTAATGACAGCTATGGTTTCCACATCCATGTTTACCACATGTATGTCCCTCTCCGTGGCTGTGCTCATGGTGAGAACACTTAACATCTGGATTATAATCAAGTGTATCATTGATAAAAGCTTCTACTGCTTTATCTGCATCTCCTGAAACTCCGCCAAAAAGCTTAATGCCTGCTGCCGCTAACGCAGTCTGGGCACCTCCTCCTATTCCGCCGCAGATCAAAACATCGGCATTTAATGCATTAAGAACTCCTGCCAATGCACCATGTCCGCTTCCATTCGTATCTACTACTTCTGAATACAATCTATAATGATAAAATCATAAAATTCCCTTAATCTCTCAATAAGTGACCTCATAATCAGTTCCCTGCTCATTGCGTTTACCAAAGATACCTCAATCGCTGATAATTCTATATTGGCCGGTATCAGATCCACACCTTCCTTATGATGAAGGATTGTTTTTTCCATGTTCAGTTTTTCATCATTCACAATATTTAGCATCAGCGTTGCAAGAGAATACTCCATTTCATCCGGTTCCTCATACCCTAAACTAATTGTGAGACTGCCCTGCGGATCTGCATCTATCAGAAGAACCTTTTTCCCTTCCTGTGCCAGTCCGATTCCTAAATTCACGCACGATACCGTCTTTCCAACTCCACCTTTTTGATTTGATACTGCTATGCACCTGCTTCGCACTGTCACCACAAAGTTCTCCGATTACGTCAATACTCCTTTTTCCTGTATTGTGGTCAACTTGACTACAATTCTTTCTGCCTGCCTTTTTTTGATGGCATCATATTTCATCTTATAGGCATAGGCCTTTTCACTTGGTGTAATTTGCTCTCTCTGCAAATTGGAATCGACCATGATCACTACTGCTTCATCATCCTGCAACATACAAATGATTACCGGAATTTTCTTATATCCCAGCTTCTCAGCCGCATATTTTCTTCTGTGGCCAGAAATAATTTCGTAGTAGCCTTCAATCTTTGGACGAACAATCAATGGATTCAGTACACCATACTTTTTTATGCTGTCCTGCAGCTCAATCATCTGACTGTCTCCGATCACTTTAAATGGATGATTTGAAAATGCTCTTAACCGTTCCATTTCAATCTCAACAACTTTTTCATCCGGATCTCTTACATCCGTTTTTTTATCCATAAGCTATCCTCCTCTAAAATATCTGTAACGAAAAAATCCGCCCAGAATAGATTCTTAATCTAATCTGAGCGGATAGATCCGTCAGGCCTGTTTTGTTCAGGCAAGAAAACCATATTTACATTCATTGACACCCCAATCCTTATCCTACGCTGTAGTTATCTCCGTTCGGTACCAGGATTGAATTATTGCATTGGTGCCCGTTAAGAAATTTCGGTGCTCAATATCTGCGTTTAAGTGTTCTCTCGGTGCTCACGAGCACCGGAAAAAAGAAAAAGCAGCAATGAACTTTTACGATCATTGCTGCAAAAAATGCACGTTCCCAGGGGGAATCGAACCCTCAACTAGTGCTTAGGAGGCGCTTGTTATATCCATTTAACTATGGGAACAAATGCCGTATTTTCGGGCTTTTTCAGCCTTTTCGGTCACGGCGACCAACTTTATGAACTCAATCACTTTCGTGATGAATTATCTCTTTCTTATCTCTTCTGATTTTTCAGATTTCGCTTCCTTAAGTGATCCTCAAACGCTACCCTTTTTCTTCAAAAGGGTTCCGCCATGGTTCTACCTTAGGAGGCGAACACTCTATCCTACTGAGCTACAGAGATTTATATGTTCACGTGAAACATATATCGTATTTTCATACTGCATTTTATTATAATTCATTTTCATGTGTTCCGCAACTATTTTCTCTTCTCACATGCTCCGTATGCAATTTCTGTGTAGCTGTTCACGGGTAGGCACTTTTGGAACCGATGATTTTTTATAGACCTTTACGCAAAATGAGCCGTTCCCATCATCCATATTTTTCCTTTAAACCGACGTCCCGGAAGCGGTTCTCCAAGCAGGTCCATCTTATTGATACCCACGCGGAAATACAGATCGTTGCATTCCACCTTGAGATCATAGATTTCCTCGCCGGTAAACCGGTTTTTCTTACATATAACCTCTTTGATCTCGCCTAAAATCGAATACTGATCGCACTCGATCCCGCTTGGCATAAAAGTTGTATCGACGATCGAATAAATATCCTCTCTCGTCGCCCGGCGCGATGCCATCGAATAGAGATCCAGATCCTCGATTGTTAAGGACTCCATCGCATCCTCGTCGCCATTTTTTGCCGCTTCCAAAAGTTCATCCCGGTTTTTCGCCGCCACTTTGGCTTTTTCAATCTGCAGCGCCGTCTTTTTGATCGGAAGAAGCACCTTGCCCCGATTGGCAAATCCTGCCAGGCTAACCGAATTCACCTGTAAGCGCTCGCGCTCTTTCCGGTAACACTCCCTGTATTCGATCGGATTCAAGAGATAAAAGATCAGCGAAAGCCCTACCTTATACTCATCCAGAAGCCCCGCATAGGTTTCCTTCTCCGTATGACGCTGAATGGAACATTCTGCCCGCGAGGTTACCTCCTCGTTCAGGATATAGGGATAATAATACTCTATCTCCATCTCATCCTGCTCATTCAGCTCCCCATACATCGCCACGCCGATCCCCGGCGCAACTTCTGTCTTGATCTCATATAATTCGGTCTCCCTGTCAAGCTGAAGACAGCTGGAGGTTCCCGCCTCTCTCGCCAGACAGCGAAGCAGGCACGGATGTCCTTCTTCTTCTGATACATACTAAATCCGGCAGCTCGCAAAAAACGATGCATATTGACTCCTTCTAACTACAATCCGCAGCTGCTGCCAACACATACAGCCGCCTCATTTCTATCCTTTATTTTCTTTACTTATACCCAAGCGCACGCTCCAGTGCTTCCTTCTCTTCACTTCCTAAAAGCACCTCGGTCTTGCCCTCTACGACATCCTTCAGATACAGGTAACAGCCTTCACGGCTGTGAACAGAATTCAGCACAAATCCCGTGTTGTTATCATCCAGCATGGCAATGACAAAACTCAGATTGCCGCCCATGCCCTTAAACGCATTGTACTTGACAATACCGGTTTTCTGGTATCCAGCCTGCGCCTTGGAGACAACCGAATCCACCAGGCGTTTTGTATCTCCGTCCTTTGCCCGCAGATACTCGGTCTCATCCACCAGTTCCATGATCGTGTCTTCGAGCGTCTCCGCATCTTTTCCCCGCATAAACATATCATATCTGCGATACAACTTCCTATACTGCGAAAAACAGATGACGGACGCAATAAATGATATGAGTGTCAGGATCGCCAGAACGATCACGATAACCCCCGGATCGATGCCAATCCCGCTAAAAATACTGCTCTCCATCTTTCATTCCTCATTTCCCATCATCCGTCCCCTGGGACGAATTTTGTGTGATTACTGTCTTAATGACTCCAAAAGCTCAATCAGACGTTCCAGTTCCGCTGATGAATAGTATTCGATCTCGATTCTGCCTTTATTCTTATCCTTGCGGTTGATCGAAACCTTCGTTCCCATAACTCCTTTCAGCTTCTCTTCCACATCCTTGAAAAAGACCTCCATATCGCGTTCCGGCTCTGCTTTCTTTTTCGCCTTTTTCGGCTTCAAAAGCTCTTTCACCAGACGCTCGACCTCGCGGACGCTCAAATGATTTTCTACTGTTTTAAGCGCCAACTGGTACTGTTTTTCACCATCTTCCAGCGAAAGAAGCGCTCTCGCATGACCTCCGGTAAGCCGGTCCTGAATCAGCATCTCCTGCACTCTCTCATCCAGTTTCAAAAGACGCATGCTGTTCGTGATCGTCGCACGGTTCTTCGCTACGCGCTCTGCCACGTCCTCCTGACGCAGCCCAAACTCCTGAATCAGCATCTGGTAGGCTTTCGCTCCTCAATCGGATTTAAATCTGCACGCTGTACATTCTCGATCAGGGCGATCTCCATCGTCTGCTGTCTCGTATACTCGCGCACGATCACCGGAACTTCCCGAAATCCTGCCAGTTTGGCAGCTCTCCACCGGCGCTCTCCGGCAATCAGCTCATAACGATCGCCCTTTTTCTGAACCAGAAGCGGCTGCAGCACGCCGTAACGGCGGATGGATTCTGCCAGCTCTCCGAGCTGTTCTTCATCAAACATCTTACGCGGCTGGCTGACATTTGGCTCAATCTCCGAAATATTTAGAAATTTCTCTTTTTCCACCTCGACGATCCTTACGACCGGCTCCGCTTTTGCCGTCTGTGTCTTCGATTTTGCCGCCGTCTCCCCGGCTGTGCGGGTTTTTCCTTCTGCCGTCGTCTTTCCGGATGCCTTTGCAACTCCCACGCGGCTTCCTTTTCCCACTGTTTTCGCAGCTGTCTTTCCGGCAGACGCCGATTTTTTCTGTTTTTTAGATCCCGGAAGCACCATATCCAGCTCTTCCAGGCTCTTTTTCTCTATCTCCTGTTCCGTCTCACGAACGGAAGTCTTTTTTCCGGCTTCATCCGATGGCTTTGCGCTGCTTTTTCCCGCTTCTGCATTCTCGTAATCATTTCCAAAAAAAGCTCCCAGTCCTCTGCCAAGCCCCGTTCTCTTTGACATTTCCTTCCTCCTCACGAACCTCCCGACGCCCCGGCAGGCATCCTTTCTGAATTTCACTTCACCGTTATTTTCCTGCCTACAGCTCTTCTCCCCGGCTGATCACCTCTGCTGCCAGCAGACGGTAGCTCTCTGCACCAGTCGAACGGCTGTCGTACAGGTTGATCGGCATTCCGTGGCTCGGCGCCTCCGCCAGTCGCACATTTCTCGGTATGATCGTCTTGTAAATCCGCTCATTTAAGTTCTGTTTTACATTCTCTACGACCTGCAGGGAGAGATTCGTTCTCGCATCATACATGGTAAATACCACGCCCTCCAGCTCCAGCGACGGATTCATCTTTTTCCGGACCAAACCGATCGTCCGGAGTACCTGGCTCAGTCCTTCCAGCGCATAATATTCGCACTGGATTGGCACCAGCACCGTATCTGCCGCTACCAGCGCATTGATCGTCAAAAGACTCAGCGACGGCGGGCAGTCGATGATAATAAAATCATACTGATCGCGGATTGTCTCCAGATAACCGTTTAACACCGACTCTTTATTTTCCACATCCAGAAGTTCAATCTCAGCTCCTGCCAGATTCGAATCCGAAGGAAGAACATCCAGATTTTCCTGAACATCGCGCATCAGACAGTCCTCCAGTGTGCAATCGCCCAAAAGCAGCTCATAGACTGTATCTTCAATCTGTTCTTTTTCCAATCCCAAACCAGTGGTTGCATTTCCCTGCGGATCAAAATCGATCGTCAGAACCCTCTGTCCCGCCTCTGCCAGGCATGCCGACAGGTTGATCGCCGTTGTCGTTTTACCTACGCCGCCCTTCTGATTTGCAATCGCAATCGTTCGTCCCATACCGTATTCCTTCCATTTCCTCGGTTTTATCTCACATGAAAGACAGGAAAAAGCCTTCCCGCAGGCATACGCACAGCGATTTCCAGCTTTTTCCCGTTCTTGTCTTGCCTAATAGTATAACACACTTAAAACTCATTTCCTACTTTTTTAGAAAAATTTCATTTAAAATGTTTCACGTGAAACATCGGCTCCACCGTCTCCCCTAGAGCACACCATTTATCTGCCAGACACACAATCCATGCCTCGCGGCACTGAGGCGGCACCGGTATCAGCGGAAACATATGACGTGCGATGATATTTTTTTCCTTCCAATTTAAATGGTAATCTCTCTGTGCATTTCCAAGCGCTGTTTTCGGGTGACGGAAGCCGTGCAGGCGGTGCGAGGAATCCTTCTGATGCCAGTCATACAAAAAATAATCGTGCAGCAGTGCCCCTCTCACAAGTGATTTTGGTTCCAAGCGAATCTGCCACCGTTCCATCATCCAAAGGCTTGTGTAGGCAACATTGAGGCTGTGGCGGTAAATGGATGTCGTACCATGCTGCATCGCCAGCTTCTCCTCGTCTAAGCGCCCTTCCTGCTTCAGTTCGCGTATCGTTTCCGCCAGCAGCCGCTGCCTGCCCGCCGACAACTGAAAAGATTTCTCTGTCTTCCGTTCCATACGATGCCGAAAGCATAACTTATTTTCCTTCTTTATCATATCGCGCATTTCTTTCCCCATCGATTGATTTTTTGATACGTGAACATTATAATGAATTTAATATCGATTTTCAATGAAATTTTGTTTACATAAAATGGCATGTTCATAACTGTTCACAGGTAGAAATTTTCTGAACTGAAAATTCCGAACGCTACAATTCTGGTTGCAGATTTTTCCGATTTGAAATGCGAAGCATCGGCAAAATCCCGTTACTTGGGCACACATCTGTGAACAGATATTCTGTGAAAAAACGCTGGAAATAGCTGAACTGGAATACAGGAAAATATGATATAATATGAGCACTTAGCGAGGTGTTTTCGATCCTAGTGCGAGTCATACCTAAATACTTAATGAAGCCAAGCCAAAGGCGATAGCTGAATTTAGTATTTATGGTATAATAGAATTACTTGATGAGATATTTTCAAGTTTAATTTTTCGATTCAAAAGGAGCTTTCTATATGAACACAAAAAACAAGATCATGACCTGCCTGATGCTGTCCGCCGGCGGCGCAGTTTCACTGGCACTTTTAAATAAATATATTCAATTTTCTGCCACCTCCCGCGGTCTGACCCGGGAAGAGAATTCTCTCTGCTACAAATGGCGGCTGGGAAATATCTACTATACAAAATGCGGTTCCGGCAAACCGCTTCTGTTGATTCACGATCTGCACTTTGCATCGAGCGGCTATGAGTGGGAATCCATCCGCGAACAGCTCAGCCACTCCTACACCGTCTACACGCTCGACCTTCTCGGCTGCGGACGTTCCGAGAAGCCGAACCTGACCTACACAAATTACCTGTTTGTCCAGCTGATCTGTGATTTTATCAAATCTGAGATCGGACATCGGACCAACATTCTCTCCACCGGTGATTCAGCGGCACTGTCTATCATGGCGTGCAGCAACTCTCCAGAACTGTTTGATCAGATCATGCTCATCAACCCGAGCAGCCTTACCGACTGTTGTCAGCTTCCGGGTAAAAATGCCAAGCTTTATAAGCTTCTTCTGGATCTCCCGCTGGCTGGAACGCTCATTTACCACATTGCGTGCAGCCGCTCTATGATCGAAGAGGCATTCCGCACCAAATATTTTTACAATCCGTATACCGTAAAACCGGTTCAGATCGACCGCAGCCACGAAGCCGCACATCTCGGCGAATGTCCGAAAGCGATCTTCTCCAGTATTGAATGCCGCTATACCAAGTGCAATATTTCCAATGCTCTCAGGAAGATCGACAACAGCATCTTCATCATCGGCGGTTCCGAGGAACCGATGATCGAGGCGACGATTCAGGATTACAAGATTTATAATTCCGCAATCGAGTCCTCTATCATCCCAAAGACCAAACATCTGCCGCAGTTAGAACAGCCGGATGCCGTGATGGATGCGATCCATATGTTTTTTTCTTAAAAAAGGATAATGCGTATGCATACCGCGGAGCGTTTTTTCGTCATAGGACGAAGCTTATTACTGTTCATGCATACGTGCCCAGTAACGGAATTTGCCGTGGCTTCGCATTTAAATACGGCAAATTCCTGCTGCCACCACGTTTTCTTACGGCACTTTCGGTTCCAACAGTGCTACCCGCGAACAGTTACTCTCTCTTTCCCACATCTCCATAAAAATTGCTTTTTCATACTCATACCATGATGCAGATACCATTTTCCAGTATCTTTCATATTCACAGCGTCATCCTTCCGTGCGCCTTGTTTGTTTCTTCTTGATAGGAACGGTCCTAATGTTTCATCCAGGTCCCGCCGCACTATCTATATACAAACAAAACCCCCGGAATGCTCCTCTTTATTCTACATTATTCCCACTCGATCTCCTCGGCTTTCGCACAAAAAACTATATTCTGTAACGAAAACTCAAATTTTATAAATTTTTCCTATTATCTTCAGCTCTGCCATCGCCTCTACCTGTTTCTCCAGATTTCCTCTGTCATATGCCTGATACGGCTTCTGGAACACAATCTTCCAGGACAAATATTCAGTCATACATTTTTGTTTAAACCCCGCCTATATGAAAAAGAAAGACTGCATACCCTACGTGTTCCATATACAGTCTTTCTCTTTCTACCTTTTGATTGCTTTATTTCAGCGGCTCCCGCGATGGCGTTCCCGCTTTTCTCGGATACTTCTTTCCCGTCCTCTCTGTCTTATGAATCCGGACCAGGTTACGCTCATCCTCATTGGCAAGGTGGAAGGAAATCACATCCTCCAGCTCGCCGCCCAGCTTGCGGATCGCACCTTTTCCCGTCTTCATCTCTTCCTCCAGTTTGCCTGATTTGTACGGTACAAACCAGCCTCCCACCTTGACAAATGGCAGGCAGTATTCCGACAGCGTGGACAGATTTGCCACCGCGCGTGAAACGCAGAAATCAAATGTTTCACGTGAACATTATCATGTGCCGCATCTTCCGCCCGTCCGTGAACCGCCTGAATTTTTTCCAGTTCCAATGCCTGAATTACCTCGTTCAGAAAGTTGATCCGCTTATTTAAAGAATCGAGAAGCGTGACCTTTAAATTTGGAAATGCAATCTTTAACGGGATACCCGGAAATCCAGCTCCCGTTCCAACATCGATCAACGTATACTCTTTCTCTGCCAGATCCGGCACCGCTTTCACAAGTGCCAGACTATCCGAAAAATGTTTGGTCACAACTTCCTTCTGTTCCGTGATCGCTGTCAGATTCACCATCGTATTCCAATGAATCAACAGTTCATAGTAATCGTAGAACTGCTTGATCTGGTGTTCATTTAACGTGACGCCCATCTCCTGCGCTTCTTTCTGAAGCTGCTCGGTAAAGTCTGCCGGAGGCAGAACCACACCGCTTTCTACTTTATTTTCTTCTGCCATAAATATATCCTTTATGATATGTTCTATTTTTTCTCAGGTTCTTATCTATCTTACATTTTGAGTTTCTGCAATGCGTTTACCTGTTTCCATGCAGTCTCTGAATCCGCTCGTTTCTATATTTACAGTTCTTTCTTCTCTTCCCCATGTCCCGCATGGCGGCTCTGCTCTAAGTGTACCAGCAGCACCGAAATGTCCGCCGGTGACACGCCCGCGATTCGGGATGCCTGACCGATATTTGCCGGTTTATAGAGATTTAATTTCTGTACTGCCTCACGGCGCAGGCTTCCGACCGTGGAATAGTCGAAGTTTTCATCCAGCTTCCGGCTCTCCATCTTCTTGAACTGTGCAACCTGCTGCAGCTGGCGGCGGATATAGCCGTCATACTTGATGTTGATGTTGATCTGCTCGATCACATCTTCCGGAAGTTCCGGACGGTTCGGATCCAGTTCTGCCAGTGCTTCATAGCTTAACTCCGGACGGCGTACCAGCTCTGCCAGCGTTGCCGCGGTCTTGAGCGGGGTGCTTCCGTGGCGCTCTAAAAATTCCTGCACTTCTTTTCCAGCGCCAATGTTGATCTTCTCCAGACGCTTTGCCTCTTCCTCGATTATGTTTTCTTTCCAGAGAACACGCTCATACATCGCATCACTGACCAGTCCAATCTCATGCCCGATCGGGGAAAGACGCAGATCCGCGTTGTCCTGACGCAAAAGCAGGCGGTATTCCGCACGCGACGTCATCATCCGGTACGGTTCATGGTTTTCTTTGGTAACCAGATCGTCGATCAAGACACCGATATACGCCTGGGAACGGTCGAGGATGATCGGTTCTTTTCCCAGCACTTCGCGCGCCGCATTGACACCCGCCATAAAGCCCTGTACCGCCGCTTCCTCATAACCGGAGCTTCCGTTAAACTGACCGCCGCTGAACAATCCCCGGATCGCCTTAAATTCCAGCGATGCCTTTAACTGGCGTGCATTGATACAATCGTACTCAATTGCATATGCATTTCGAACAATTTTTACATTTTCGAGTCCCGGAACGGTACGGTACATCGCGTACTGCACATCCTCCGGCAGGGAACTGGACATACCGCCCAGATACATTTCATTCGTATAAATTCCCTCCGGCTCGACAAAAACCTGATGACGGTTCTTATCTGGAAATTTTACCACCTTATCCTCGATCGATGGACAGTAACGCGGACCTGTTCCCTCGATCGCGCCCGAAAAGAGGGGCGATCGATCCAGGTTGTTGCGGATGATCTCATGTGTTTTCTCATTGGTATAGGTCAGCCAGCAGGACACCTGCTCCTTCTGCACCGACTCCGGATCGGTGGAAAAAGAAAATGGCACAACCCTCTCATCGCCGAACTGCTCTTCCATCTTAGAAAAATCGATGCTGCGCTTATCAACACGCGCCGGTGTGCCCGTCTTGAAACGGAACATCTCGATTCCCAGCTTTTTCAGGGAATCTGTCAGATGGTTTGCCGCCTGCAGACCATTCGGTCCGGTCGGATTGCTCACATCACCATAGATACATCTCGCTTTCAGGTACGTTCCCGTTGCCAGCACCACCGCCTTGCAGTAATACGTCGCGCCGGAGTACGTTTTCAGTCCTTTGATCTGACCTTCTTCCACGATCAGCTCTGCCACCTCTCCCTGACGGATCGTCAGGTGATCGGTATTTTCCATGGTACGGCGCATCTGGCGGGTGTATTCCTGCTTGTCCGCCTGCGCGCGGAGCGAATGCACCGCCGGTCCCTTAGACTGGTTGAGCATCTTGGACTGTATAAAGGTTTTATCTATATTTTTTCCCATCTCGCCGCCGAGCGCATCCAGCTCGCGCACCAAGTGGCCCTTCGAGCTTCCGCCGACATTCGGGTTGCACGGCATCAGGGCGATGCTGTCCACGCTGACGGTAAACACGATCGTCTCGAGTCCCAGTCTCGCGCTTGCCAGCGCCGCCTCACAGCCGGCGTGTCCCGCCCCGACGACCGCTACATCATAATTTTCTGTTAAACAGGGCATGTTTCCTCTTTCCTCTCTATCTCTGCGTTCTATTCAAGTCGAACGTCCGTGAGACTTGGCGCGTGATTCTGGTCAGCGTAGCTGACATATTCTTTACAGAATCACTGCGCATCCTCGCGGAGCGTTTATCTCAGTCGGAGACAAGGCTTCCACTGAGACAAATTTGCTATTACTCACCACCTGAAGATGTGGGAGTTTTCTCGACTGAGATAAAATTTCCCTTACAGAACAACTGCTACAATCAGGTTATATACCGCACAGCAGATAACGCTGATCGGCACTGCCACAAAAAGCAGGCGGTTGAACAGGTGATTTCGGTCTTCCTCGTTTCCGCAGGAACCAAGAATCAGGCTGCCGCCGGATGAGAACGGGCTGATCGCACTGCTCTGTGCACCAAGAATCGTGCAGGCAAAGAGTGCTGCCGGATTTAATCCGGTTGCTGCCGCAAGTCCCGGAATCAGCGGGAACAGGCTGGTGCTACAACACCGGTTGTAGAACTGAAGAAACTCATAAATGCGCCTACAAAGCTGAATGCCAGCGGAATCAGGCTGTCGGAACATTGGAACCAATCCATGCAGATAATGCATCAATGGTACCGGCCTGAACTGCAACGGCGATAAGCATGCCGGCTCCGGCAATCATGAGGATGGTGTTCCACGGAACACGTGCGATAACTTCCTTCTGCGGCGCCAGATCAAAGAGCAGTGCAATGATGGTAAAGCAGAATGCCACCAGTCCTACATCAACCTTTCCGGCAATTTTTCCAATCAGTTCATTGCCAGGAACCGCCATCTTTAAGAGCGGGAATACCAGAACAATCACCATCATCAGAATCATTAAATGCAGGGTTGTTTTCTGTTTCTTGTCAAACGGCTCCGGGCGATTGAACGTTACGCCTTTTCCGATACCGCGGTTGCTCTTGAAACCGAAGCGAAAAATTGCAATCAGAATCAGGGAAAATACAATCGCGAAACCAAAAATTTTCATTTCATCTACAAAGGAATTCGTTGCTTCAAATGCCGGTTCTGCTTCATAAGCAGTATCAATCAGACCGCGGAATACGACGCCCAGCGAAGCTGTGGGGAAGTTTCCGCCTGCCAGTGCACCGCAGTTGATCGCCACCGCACCGGTCAGCTTGTCCATCTTTGCTTCCTCACAGATAAGGATGGTAATCGGTGCCAGGAATGCCAGAACGGTAAAGTATGCAGCACCCATAACAGAAAGTACAACTGCTACAAAAAATAATGCAAAAGGAAGCATGCCCGGAAACTTGCGGCACATATAGAGAAGACTGGCCGACATTTTTTCAAGGGTTCCATTCACAGCTGCAAAGTTGTAAAACAGTGATACTGACAGGATGACAAACATGGTGCTGACCGGCCAGAAGCCAATCAGTTCTTTTGTTTTCAATCCCATGCCAAAACAACCAATCAGGTATGCAAAGGCAATACAGAAAAATCCCGTATTGATTTTCGTTTTATATCCCAATATAACGGCAACCGCAATGGATGCCACCAAAACTGCACTTAACATATGATGCGTCCCCCTATTCTTCGATGCCCAACAGTTTTGCCGGAATAGTGTGTGTCATATGGTACACGTGTTCTTCCGGAATTCCATGATCTACCAGATACTGCATATATTCTGCCAGCGCCAGCTCCCAATGCGGGTTTTCTGTCTGGCCGCCATCGGTATCAACCATGACATTTTTATAGCCAACCTCTTTGATAAGCTCCAGGTTGTCTGCCAGATTGCTCTTATACTTTCCGCCACCCATGTTCTGTGCATAGCAGCGCTCTAAGATAACGTCATAATCCTTTACCAGACGAAGCTGATCCTCATGGCTCATGCCTACGATCCACCATTCCGGATGGGTTACAACGATGTTTTTTACTCCCATATCCCGGGCAGCTTCCACAACAGTAAAAATTTCCTCCGGTGCGATGTGAGCGGTTCCCAGTACCGCATTGTGGTCGCGGATCAGTTCCAGCACGGAACGAAGCTCCGGCACGATCTTTCCATCTTTTACGACCTCCACGCTCTGGCTCAGATCCTGGTTCATCTTCTGCATATGGTTTTTTGCCGACTGGGTCGGAAGCCATACTACCTTAGCACCCAGACGAAGCGCCACATCGACTGCCTTCGGATTGATGCCGCCGACTACCTTATTTAAGGTAATACTGCCAAACATCGTAAAATTGTTCGTTTTCCCGTGTACAATTTCGTTGTGGCGGTTGCACAGATACGCCCGATCCATCGTGGTTCCCTGATGCGTCTTGATGACGATAGCGCGTGCCCCAACCCGGATCGCCGCCTCCATCAGTTCGAAATCATCATACGCCCGCAGACGCAGATCCGGATTCGTGTGAACGTGCATGTCGATAACACCCTTCATTAAATCCTGTTTCATCTTGCTTATTCCTCCTATTTTATAATCGTCCACAGAGACTTTTTCAAAGCTGCGTTCCCTCGCCGGATTCCTATTCGATTTTCCAGCCGCTGCTTCAGTCTCTGCCATTGATTTTTGCTTGTTTTTATCTTATACTATTTTTGTTATAGGAGAAAGGCAAGATTTGTTATACCAGATATCGGAAATTCCGATATCTCGTGAGGGGGATTCTCATGGATTTAAAAGAACTAGACTATATCGTAACCGTCGCTAACGAGGGGAGCATCTCCCGCGCGGCCGAAAAGTTGTTTATGGCGCAGTCAAGCTTAAGTCAGGCAGTCCGCCTATTTGAACAGGATCTGGGAACGCCGATTTTCGTCCGAACAGCCCGCGGAGTCCGTCCAACCTCTGCCGGGGAGGCGTTTATTTTCCATGCCAGACAGATTTTACAGCAGTACCAGGAGGCACGCAGCGAGGCTTCGGATATTGAAAATTTAAAGGGCGGCACTGTCATTTTCGGCATCAGTACCTACCGGGGAACCTACCTGCTGCCGCCGGTCCTGAAAAAATTCCATGCCCTGTATCCACGAGTTCATGTGGAGATCTGTGAGATGGACAGTATTGATCTGGAAAATAAGATTTTAGAGGGACTTTTAGATCTGGCGCTGATAGCCGCGCCACCGGTTCGGATCAAACACGGTGTGGATTTCCTGATGCGGGATGAGATCATGATCGCCACCACCGCCGACCACCCGGTCATGGCGTTTGCGAAGCCATGTGAATCGGAGCCGGAACAGATGTGGATCGACCTAAAGGACACCGCACCATTTGAGTATATTCTGGGACCGCCCAGCACCGTCCTCGGACGGACTGGCCGCCGCTCCCTGCGCGAGGCTGGCGTGGAACCGCTGGGGCTCGACACCTACCTCTCCGCCTCCTTTGCTGCGGCGATGGCGCGGGAGGGAGTCGGACTCGCATTCACCTACCGTTCCTGCCGCATCATGCGGGATGAGTTCCGCTATCTGCGGATCGGGAAAGATGGTATTTTCCTCGATCTGGCGCTCGCCTGGCCCGCTGGAAAATACCGCTCGCGGGCGGCGATGGCGCTCGCGAAGCTGTTTCAGGAGATGGCGCCGGAGCTGCTGAAGCGGTGAGCTTTTTTACCCCAGCTCCTCCGGCAGTGCCTCAAAGAAAATATCCTTCCACGCACGTTTCAGCTGTTTTTCATGAACTACATAAGGCTGCACTCCAATATATTTTGGAACCTTATCACTAACCAGGGATTTAGCGACTGCAAGAGCGGCTGCTTTTCCCTGGTCATATGGTCTTTGGGTGCTGAGTCCTTTTACAAATCCTTGATTCATTTCTTCTGCAATCTCAAAATCCAGATCTGTGGTAAAGACAGCGATATCTGTCCGGTTCAAAGCTTTTAGGGCCTTGATGGCGAGCAGGGCGGGGCGGTCCCAGCTCACATAGAGCGCCTGGATATCCGGGTGCTCGTTTATCATCTCATAGCATACCTTGTAGGCATTTTCAATTTGAATAAATCCCTTTCTGGCAGTGATTTCAATGTCGGGATAGGATTCCCTTAATATTTTTTCGGCACAGTTATCACGCTCGGTAGTGCCATAAAACATGGCACCGTGGATGATGAAGCCGACTTTGGCGTGCGGTTTTTCTTTCAGATATTCACCGATCATGCGCCCTGTATTGGTGCCATTTTCCCGCTCATTGACGGAGATACAGGAGACGTAATTGTTCCGGCTGAAATTCTGCGGGACATTGCTTAAAAAGATCAGCCGCGTCATTTTGGACAATTCCTGAAATGCCGGACCCGTCTGGACATCGTCGGTGGGGATGGCGATGACGGCGTCCGGGTGCTGCATTTTGATGCTTTCGAGCTGCATATTCTGGAGGGCAGGATCAAAATGGGCGTCCATGGTGGAAATAATATCGATTCCGTACTGTTCCAGTTCATCCCGGATGCCTTTCTGATGCAGGGCAGCCCAGGCGGTTCCAGTGTAGTGGAAGGAGATGGCGACGCGGTAATTTCCAGTTCGCAAAAGCTGTTTTTCCTCCTTGGAGAGGCGGATGCTGTCCGGGGAGACGGCGTGTTCACCGAGCGGACCGTTGTCGATGATCCGGGTGGAATCACGCAAAATCAGCTCTACATCTGCGTAGCGGGTCAAAGGTGCGCCGGAGAGGTGGTTGATCTCGTCAAAGAGTGCCTGCGAGGCGAGTTCTGCCATCTGGTCGATGTCCCGGTGGATGCAGGATAGCGGTGGGGCGGTCAGCTCGCACCAGAGCATATCGTCAAATCCGATGATGGAAATATCGCGCGGACAGTCTTTTCCCAGCTCCCGCAGCGCCTTGAGAAGAAACATAGTCAGCCGGTTTCCACCGGCGATGATAGCGGTGGGGAGATACCGGGTGATGCTTTTCTGAATATTCAGGCTGATGGTATCACTGGACTGATACAGATTGATCTCCGCGATGCAGGAACTGCTCAGGGTATGGTTGGCGGAGAGAAGCGCCCGCTCATATCCGGCAATCTTGTCCTGTTTGGCGAGGCTGTCTGTTTTTTCTACCAGAAACAGCACATTTTCGTGTCCGCTCTCAAAAAAATAGGAAGTAGCGGAGTGAAATGCTTTGGTGTAATCAAAAAGGATCCGCGGAGTGACATCGTCATCGATGAATCGTTCGACACATACAAACGGGATACCGGATTCATAGAGAAATGAATAGGTAGCCGGATTGCTGCTTGCCGGGGAGAGAAAGATGCCGATGGTCTTGGCACTGGAGATTAAGTTTTGCAGGATGCTTTTCTCCTCTTCCAGGTTGTCGTTGGTGACGGCGGTGTAAAACTGATAGCCCTGGCTGGTCGCGTAGGACTGCAGCTGATTGCACAGATCGCAGTAGAGCGCGCTCTTGATATTTGGAAAGACAGCGACAATCTGTGAACTGCGTCCGCTGCGGATTTTACGCACCTTTTTTTTGATTTTTTCAGAATATCCACTTTCTTCAATAATAGCTTCGATTTTATCCACCAGTTCCGGGCTGACATAGCGCGTATGGTTGATAACATGGGAAACGGTGGCGATGGAGACGCCTGCCTTTGCGGCGATTTCTTTGATGGTCATAAAACTCCCCCTTGCTGGCACGGATTAGTCCGGCTGTTCCTGCGCGGCTGGATTTGAATTTGCCGCAGTTTTGTGTTTCTGTTTTTTTGATTATAGCACAAAAATAGGAGCAAAACGATAAGGTAAATATAATTTACGTAAAAAATTAGAAAGAGCGGTAGAAGTGCATAAATATCAATAAAACAGGATGAATATATCGCTGAAATTAGTGCAATATGCCACAAGAGTATTGACGAAAGAGCATGGAATAGAGTAATATCTAGATATCAGACAGGGAGACTCCTTCCAGAGAGAAAATTTTTTACGTAAAAAGAAAACTATAACAATCCGTTTGAAATGCACTAAACAGTGATGAAGTAAGAGGAGGATCAGATTTATGAAAAAAAGTCTTAGATTTACAGCAGCAGGTCTTTCAGTTTGCATGATGGCAGCAATGCTGGCAGGATGCGGCTCTTCCAGCAGTACCGATACAACAGCGGCAGCCGATGCTTCTGAGGCAGCGGCAGATACGCAGGGGGCTGAGGCAAAGACCAGCGATTTATCGTTTGCATTCTGTACGAATACTTTAAACAATACTTTCCAGAGTTCCATTGATGCAAAGCTCAGCGAGCTGTGCAAGGAAAACGGCATTTCCTATACCTGCCTGGATCCGGATTATGATTTAAACAAGCAGCTCAGCCAGTTATCTGACTGTGCAAACAGCGGTTACGATGCAGTATTTGTTATCCCGGTTGACTCCGCAGGTATTACCTCCGGACTGGCTGAGATTGCAGATGCGGGTATTCCGATTTTCAACGTAGATACCGCGGTCATCGATGATGATATCGAACAGTTCGTGACACAGTTCGTTGGAACCAACGCATATATGGCAGGCCAGTTAGTGGGCGAGCAGATGACGAAAGATTATCCGGATGGCGCAAAGATTGCAGTTCTGGATTTCCCGTCCAATGAAAGCTGCGTGGATCGTGTCAATGGTTTCCTTGAGGGTCTTGGCGATCAGAAAGATAAATTTGAGATTGTAGCACAGCAGGATGGCGGTGCAGCGCTCGATCAGTCGATGGGACTGGCTGAGGATATCATCACAGCAAACCCGGATCTGGAAGCATTCTTCTGTATCAATGACCCGTCTGCCCTGGGTGCGGCAGCAGCTATCAAGGCAGCAAACAAGACCGGCGAGATCGGTGTATATAGCATCGATGCATCCCCGGATGGAAAACAGGCACTCTTAGACGGCGAGTTCACCGCAGTTGCATGCCAGGTTCCGCTTCAGATTGCAGAATATGCATTTGACGCAGCTGAGAAATATGTAGGCGGCGATACCGCAATCGATGAGAAGAAAGTATATCTGGATTCCCATCTGGTAGAGAAAGAAGAGGCAGAGAAGACTCTGAACGACTGGCAGTAATGAACTGCGAGGAAGCTTAACAGTTACGTGAAATAAAATAAAACATGGAAAATGCGGCGATGGGGTTCATTGCCGCATTTCTAAAAAACGGAGGGTTCTATGGGAAAAACAATTCTGGAAATGATAGATATCAAGAAAAGTTTTTCCGGGATCTATGCATTGTCAGGGATCAATTTTTCCCTGGAAATGGGCGAGGTTCATGCGCTTCTGGGAGAAAATGGAGCGGGTAAATCAACGCTTATCAAGGTCCTTGGAGGAATTTATAAACCGGACAGCGGGACAATCGAGATTAATGGTCAGGAAGTTGAGATAAATGGTGTTTCGGACGCCCAGGAGAAAGGAATCGGAATCATACATCAGGAGATCGTCCTGGTTCCGTATCTGACGGTCGCGCAGAACCTGTTCCTGGGACGGGAAATCAAGACGAAATTCGGCACCGTGGATATGCGGGAGACGAACCGCCGGGCAGGCGAGATGCTGGCAAACCTCGGGGTCAATATCCACCCGGATACGCTGGTAGAATCTTTGACGATCGCCCAGCAGCAGATGGTTGAGATTGTAAAGGCGGTATCCTTCGACGGACGGATCATCGTCATGGACGAGCCGACGTCCTCCCTTTCCAATGACGAGGTAGAACAGTTATTTGGAATCATTGAGAGATTAAAAGCAAAACAGGTAAGCATTATATATATTTCCCACCGTATGGAAGAACTGTTCCGGATCTCGGATCGGGTTACCATCATCCGCGATGGCGCCTATGTGGGAACGAAAAAAACATCGGAGACGAATGCGAACGAGCTGGTAGCCATGATGGTAGGACGGGAGTTAGAGAGCTTCTATGCCAGAGATTACAACGATCTGGGACATGCAGAAACGGCGTTGGAAGTGAAGAATTTAACCTGTGAGGGTGTGTTCTCAGATATCAGCTTCCGGGTAAGAAAGGGAGAGATCCTGGGATTTGCGGGTCTGGTCGGAGCCGGACGAAGCGAGATCATGGAATGTATCTTTGGAGCCAGAAAATACCAGAGCGGAACCATTCTTTTAAATGGAAAGGAAGTCCGCTTCACGACACCGATCCAGGCAATCAAGGCGGGCATCGGACTGGTGCCGGAGGATCGGAAAAAACAGGGACTTGTCCTTGGCAATACGGTCGGTTTTAACCTCACGCTGGCATCGATTGACTCTTATATTAACGGAATTGCCATCAGCGACCGGAAATGTCAGGAAGTGATTGATTATTATAAAGAAAAGCTTCATATCAAAGCAGTGGCAGACCGGGTGGAACTGGTGGAAGCGGGAAGTCTTTCCGGCGGAAACCAGCAGAAGATTGTCCTTGGAAAATGGCTGGCAATCAAGCCGGATGTCCTGATTCTGGACGAGCCGACGAGAGGTGTCGATGTCAATGCGAAGTTTGAGATTTATTCCGTTATTAATGAGCTGGCGAAAGCGGGTATCGCCGTTATCATGGTATCCAGCGAGCTGCCGGAGATCATCAATATGTGCGATAACGTATGTGTCATCAAGGCGGGAAGAATGACGGGAATACTCGGAAGAGAAGAACTGGATCAGGAGAGAATCATGCAGTATGCAGCAGGAGGCGAAGAGTGATGAACGGAAAGAAAAGTACAGCAGGCAATTCGGTACTCTCGGTATTTACCGGAAATACAGGAATTATTGGAGTGCTGGTTATCTTATGTGTGGTAGTCGCACTGGCAACCGATAAATTTTTGACACCGAGCAATATCATTTCAGTGCTCAGACAGATTTCCATTAATACATACATTGCACTGGGAATGACGTTGATTATTATTCTCGGACACATCGATCTGGCAGTTGGCGCGATCGTAGCGATGAGCGGAACTCTGACGGTAGGATTTGTAGTTAATCAGGGACTTCCGATTGGCGTAGCGATTGCGGCTGGCATCATCATCGGTGTTGTGGCTGGTCTGATTGATGGTATGGTTGTATCGAAATTCCGTGTTCCGGCATTTATCATTACGATGGCAATGATGAATGTCTGCAACGGTATCGCGTATGTATATTCGGGCGGACAGTCCACCCGTATTACGGATAAGTTTTTCATTGCAATCGGAACGGGTTATCTGTTTAACATTATTCCGCTGCCGGTTGTCTATATGATTATTTTAATTATCGTATTTAGTTTTCTGCTTTCTAAAACAAAATTTGGTACCTATGTGTATGCAATCGGCGGAAACCGTGAGGCGGCGCGTCTCTCAGGTGTTCCGATCAAGAAAGTCGAGATCATCGTGTTTACATTGTCGGGCGCTCTGGCGGCGTTTGCAGGTCTGGTTCTGGCATCGAGAATGTATTCCGGACAGCCGTCCGTCGGAAGTGGCTATGAGATGGATGCGATCGCAGCCTGTGTCCTCGGCGGAACCTCGATGGCAGGTGGACGCGGACGTATCAGCGGCACAGTATTCGGTGCGATGGTAATCGGTATTATTTCCAATGGTCTGAATCTGATCGGTGTCAGCTCCTACTGGCAGCTGATTGTAAAGGGTCTGATCATTGCCTGCGCGGTTGTACTGGATTCCCAGAAGGGCAATCTGGCACTCCTCAGAAAAAAGAAATGATTCCAAGAGCACATTTAGAAAGGCAAGGAGAGAAGAATGGACTTTTTCAGAAAAATGTCATTTGCGGATTCGACCGGTGACGCGATTCCGTTTTATCATGAAGGTAAATATCATATTTTTTCACTGACATCCCCGCCAGGAACCACGGTATATCCGGCGAGACTGCGTACTACATGGAGCCACTCTGTTTCGGAGGATCTGGTGCACTGGGAGGAGCTGCCGACAGCCCTGTATCCGGGCGAGGGCGATGAGCCGGATGCGTCCGGCGTGTGGACGGGCTCGGTTATCTACGGCGAAGGAAAATATCACGCATTCTATACGGGTTACTGCCTGACGGCAGAATATCAGCAGACGATCTGCCATGCGACGAGCGAGGATGGTATCACCTGGACGAAGGACGCGGCAAACCCGGTTATCACGCCGATGATAGAGTTATATGAAAAGCTGGACTGGCGTGATCCGTATGTATTTTATAATGAGGAAGATAAATGCTACTGGATTCTGATCTCGGCGAGACGGCTGGATATGCCGGTGACAAGACGCGGCTGTATCGTCCTGTACCGCTCAAAGGATCTGGTAAACTGGGAGTATTATGGTCCGTTGTATTCGGCAGGCAATACGAATTGTCCGGAATGTAGCGAGATGTACAAGATAGGCGATACCTGGTATCTTTCCTATTCCCGCTTTTCCGAGTTTGTCAACACGATTTACCGCACTTCCAAATCTCCGTTTGGACCGTGGAAAAAGCCGAAGAAAGACGGCATCGGCGGACGCCGCTTCTATGCAGCTAAATCCATGCAGGATGACAACGGGCGCCGTTTCTACTTTGCCTGGGCGCATGACCGTGCAGAAAACAGCGACCGCGGCGAGTGGTACTGGGGTGGCACGTTCTGTATTCCGCATGAGGTCGTTGCAACGTCAGACGGACAGCTGGATGTGAAGCTTCCGGAAGAATATGTAAACTGCTTTAAAGAGAAAGTTGACTGGAAATACCTTCCGGTCATGGGAGAATACAAGCTGTATGGAGATACAACGGTTGAGCTGGATGGATGCGGGACAACCTCGTATGGTTTCCTGGAGCAGCCGGAAGAAAAGTTCCTGTTTACCGGCACGGTGATCCCGAAAGAAGCGAATGATTCCTTCGGAATCCTGTTGAAATCCGACTGGGAGGCAAGCGGCTGCCTGTTCTTAGAGTTTGATGTGGCGATGCAGCGAGTGTCCCTTCTGTCCCTGCCGATGGGAGTTGACCCGTTCTGGGAGCAGTCCTGCCAGGCAGTTCCGAAGGCAACCGAACCGGGACCGGATGGCGTTCGGGTGGCTGAGAAGACCTTTGAGATTAAAGATGGACAGGCAATTGATGTAAAGATTTCGGTGGATCATGATATGGTTGAGGTGTTCGTGGGCGAGCAGGTGGCATTTACCTATCGTATTTTCCGGAAACCGGAGTACGAGATCGGTCTGCTGGCGCAGGACGCGAAAGTAGAATTTGCAAATATCGCGATTCGGAAGTAAAATTCCTTGTGAGAGACGAACGGATGTGGCTGTCCGCCTGTGAGAGGGCTGGATGGCGGCACCATTGATATAACTTGTAATACGGAGGATGATTCGTATGAGAATAAAAACAGACATCACAGCGCTGGGAGAGCTTCTGATTGATTTTACTCCAGCAGGTGTTTCACAGCAGGGAATGCGTCTGTTTGAGCAGAATCCGGGAGGTGCGCCGGCCAATCTGCTGGCGGCTGCTGCGAAATTTGGAAGGAAGACAGCATTTATTGGCAAGGTGGGTAAGGATATGCACGGCGATTTCCTGAAGGAAACCCTGATCCGGGCAGGTATCAATACGGACAACCTGATTCAGGATGAGAAGTATTTTACCACGCTTGCATTTGTAAGCCTGAAAGAAAACGGGGAGCGCGAATTTGCCTTTGCGAGAAAGCCGGGGGCAGATACGAATCTGTGCATGAAAGAGATCGATCCGGAGATCCTGGAAAATACGAGAGTATTTCATGTCGGTTCCCTGTCGCTGACCGATGATCCATCCCGGACGGCAACCTATGAGGCGATCAATATTGCTAGAAACAGCGGTGCGGTGATTTCCTACGATCCGAACTACCGGGCGGCGCTCTGGAGTGATCCGGAGACCGCACAGCTTCGGATGCAGTCGCTGATTCCCTATGTAGATATGATGAAGATTTCGGATGAAGAAACCTCGCTTCTGACCCCCTATCAGGACCCGGAGGAAGCGATTCAGTATCTGCTCCGTCAGGGCGTGCACCTGGTGGCAGTGACGCTCGGAAGAGATGGCGCCCTGATCGGCAATGAAAATGGAATCGTAAAAGCGGAGGGCTTTTCCTCCCATGCGGTCGATACAACCGGCGCTGGTGATTCCTTCTGGGGAGGTTTTCTCGCCTCCTATCTGCAGGAAGAAACCTCGCCGGAACACCTGACCCGGGCGCAGATGATTCAGTTTGGCAGGGTCGGCAACGCAGTGGCAAGCCTGTGCGTCGAACGCCGCGGCGGAATCTCGGCAATTCCGGAGATGGAGGAGATTGAAGAGAGCTGAGAGGCTAGAAGAAAAGATGGAGTAAGTAGTTGGTAACTAGCCTCAGATTGGTCATCTGTGAATGACACAAAACCCCAGAGAGCGGCAACTCTCTGGGGTTTTGTTGTGTGACCGTTTGGATATATTAATATTCCTCCACATGCAGCAGATGATGTGCACGATCGGATAACGGAGCTTCAAGATACTCGTCATACAGTGTCTGAACGGCCTGGTTTTCATGGCTGAAGCGGATTGCGCTGTTTACATCATAAGCACGCAGGCACTGGTCGCGGTCTGCGCAGTCCTCGGCTTATTCTGGAAAGATGGGCGGATCGGCTGACCGCCGCCGTTGATACAGCCGCCCGGACATGCCATGACTTCAACGAAATCATAGCGGCATTCGCCGCGTTTCATCGCCTGAATGAGGCGTCTGGCCTCTCCTAGGCTGCTGAGTGCTGCACAGTGCAGTTTCACACCCTTGATATCGATTTCCAGTTCCTTAAAGGAACCGATCTGGCGCAGAACCTTCAGCGGACTCTGCTCGCCGATCTCCGGATTTTCACCGGTTACGGTGTGGTAAGCGGTACGAAGCGCTGCTTCCAGTACGCCGCCGCTGGCACCGAAGATCACACCGGCTCCGGTTGCTTCACCGAGAGGATCGTCAAAATCGCACTCCGAAAGTCTGGATACATCGATATGATCGGCCTTGATGAGACGGCATATCTCACGGGTGATCAGAACATAATCAATATCTTGTCCGGTTCCGGCGCTGTCCATGCCCGGAAGAATCAGTTCGCGCTTCTTGGACATACACGGCATGATGGAAACACAGGTGATATTTTCCGGTGCAATGCCTTTTTTCTGTGCAAAATAAGTTTTGATGACAGCACCGAACATCTGCTGCGGGGACTTGGCAGTGGAAAGCTGCGGCAGAAGCTCCGGATACTGGCTCTTTGCAAAGCTGACCCAGCCAGGGCAGCAGGAGGTGAACATTGGCCAGCTGTATTTATCCGGCTGCTGTAAGCGGGCTAAAAGCTCGTTGCTTTCCTCCATAATGGTCAGGTCGGCTGCAAAGTCAACATCGAATACATAGTCAAATCCAACGGATTTTAAGGTGGATACGAAACGTCTGTCAGTAGCAAATTCCGGGGAAAGACCAAATTCTTCACCCCATGCGGCCCGGACAGCCGGAGCGACAACCGCTACGGTTACCTTGTCATCATTTGCCAGTTCACCGTGGATACCATTGATGGCTTCCACATCATCCCGCTCCTGGAGAGCGGCAGTCGGGCAGTGGGTAACGCACTGTCCGCAGAGAGAACAGTCGGATTCTTTGATTTCCAGATTGTGGGAAACATCGACGGTTGTATGAGAACCGGTTCCGGACACATCCCAGATATTTAAGGTCTGGATCTTGTCGCAGATCTGGACGCAGCGCATGCATTTGATACATTTTCCTGCATCACGGATCAGTGGGAAAGTAGAAGTCCAGATCATTTCCGGATATTCGTTTTTATAACGGTCAACGGTCAGGTTCAGATCACTTGCCACCTGTTTTAATTCACAGTTGGAACTGCGCACACAGGTGGGACAGTTGGTGTGATGCTGGGAAAGAAGCAGTTCCACGTTGATCTTGCGGGCTTCGCGGACCGCGGGGAGTTTGTGAGAATCTCCATGCCTTCCTGAACCTGGTTGTTGCAGGAGGTAACGAGATGGTGGATTCCCTTCACTTCTACAACGCAGACACGGCAGGCACCGATCTCATTGATATCTTTCAGATAGCAAAGATAAGGAACGTGAAAACCGTTGTCGCGACAGGCGTCCAGAATCCGGGTTCCTTCTGGAACCTGCAGTGGTATATTATTAATTTTGATGGATACAAGATTCGTATTTACCATGATGTGGTCCGCCCTCCTTTGAAGTTTCCATAACCGAAGTGATCACAGCGCAGGCAGCGTCTGGCTTCCTGGCCAGCCTCCTTGAGGCTCATGCCGCATTCGGTAAGTGTAAAGTCACATTTGCGTTCTCCGGCAGGACGCTCTGTCAGGTTGACACGTCCGCAAGGAGTACGGTCGGAGAGATCCGGTTCCGGAATCTTCACATCGCAGGTAATCTCGTGGTTGTAGCCGAGATACTGGTCGATGTTGGCTGCGGCTACCTTGCCGGCAGCGATTGCACGGATCACGGTTGCCGGTCCGGTTGCACAGTCGCCTCCGGCGAAGATACCCGGCATATTCTGAATGGAGGTCCATCCGGTTGCCTGGATGATGCCCCATTTTGCGTCGATACCCTGTTCTACGAAGTAACGGCTTTCGATGCCCTGACCCACAGCTGCGATGACGATATCACATTCAACCGGGATAGAGTCGGTGCCGATAGCCTTCGGTGAAGGACGTCCGCCGCGGATTTCTCCCGGCATCTGCTGGCTTACCCAGAGAGCTTTTACCTGGCCGTCCTCGTCTGCTTCAATCCGCTCCGGTGCGTAAAGTTCCATGATCTCTACGCCTTCAGCCATGGCACTTTCAACCTCTTCCGGAAGAGCTGTCATATCAGCTTTGCGGCGTCTGTAGGCAACTGCCACCTTGTCTGCGCCCAGGCGGACAGAAGAACGGGCTACGTCCATGGCTACGTTGCCGCCGCCGATAACACAGACCTTCTTGCCGCTAAGATCTGGATATTTGCCGTCACCGATGGCACGTAAGAATTCGACGGCTGAGATAACACCGCCGGCATCTTCTCCCTCAATACCAATCTTTTTATCACTATGAGCGCCGATGGCGATGTAGATAGCATCATATTCTTTGCGGAGTTCTTCCAGAGACAGCTGTCCCGGCTCATTGCCGACTGAAGTTTCGAGACGGACTTCCACACCGGTTTCCAGAATAACATTGATATCATCCTGCAGGCGCGCTCGTGGCAGGCGGTAGCTTGGAATTCCGTACAGCAGCATGCCACCGAGTTTCTTGCGTTTTTCAAATACAGTGGTCTGATGTCCCATCAGCTGCAGATAATAAGCAGCGCTCAGGCCGCTGGGGCCGCCGCCGATGATCGCGATGCGCTTGCCGGTGGAGGTTGGACAGGCCGGTGCCGGTACATATCCTGCCATATCCACAGCTACACGTTTGATACCGCGGATATTGATAGAATTATCCAGCATGTTGCGGCGGCAGCGGGACTCGCATGGGTGCTCGCATACCAGCGCACAGGCGGTTGGGAATGGGTTATCCTTGCGGATCAGGCGGACTGCATCGGCATAGCGTCCTTCGCCGGTCAGGGCGATGTAACCCGGAATATCAACTCCGGCCGGGCACAGAGCTACGCAGGGAACCGGCTGATCAAGATTACTGCGGCAGCGGTTGTGTAAGATATGTTCCATAAAATCCTCTTTGAAGCCGTCCAGTCCTTTTAAAACCATCTGGGCAGCGGTATAGCCGATGGCACAGTCAGCCGTGCTTTCGATGACACGGGCTGTTTCCTCCAGCATGGTTAAATGCTTCATGGTTCCTTTTCCGTTCAGGATGTCTTCCAGAAGATTGGAGAGCTGCGCGAGACCGATTCGGCAGGGAACACATTTGCCGCAGGTTTGTGCATGGCACATTTTTAAAAATGCAGCGGTCAGATCGACAGGACACAGGCCCGGCGGGCTGGCGATGATACGCCGCTCCAGATCCTTGTAAAGCCCTTCTACGACATTCTGAGCCTCGCTGTTAGTAGGTATAACGAGTCTGCTCATAAGGTGTAAACTCCTTTCATAAATGTGAAATAAAATGCGTTATATTTTTCGATGCAATTATGTGTTTACTATAGCATAAAACGAGCGAAAAATACAAGATATTTATTGCAAAATATCTAAAAAGAAATGAAAGTGAGGTAAAAACAGATAAAATAGATAAGAAAGATAGGTATAAAGTGTGAAAAAATGTTGAATATATAGCTGCGGTAATTTCATGACAATTAAAAAGTGATGAAATTGTGGATTGCTCGCAATTAAAATATCATATTTATGAAAATCACAACCATATATATGAAAATAATAAGGCGAAAATTCTATGATATTTTTGGCTTTACAGACGTTCAGTAAAAAACGGCAGGAGCCGTCAAGCTGCGCTCCTGCCGTTGGGTCCGCCCTGACTGTTTTTGTTCAGTCCGCAGGCGTGTTCAAATTCGCGAAGTTTCTGTTCTGCCTCGGGGGTCAGATGGTTCGGGACATCGATCTGAACCGTCACGTACTGATTGCCATGGATGGACGGATTCTTCATGGAAACAACGCCTTTTCCCTTTAATTTAATCTTGGTTCCCGACTGCGTCCCGGCTGCGATCTTGCACAGGACATTGCCGTACAGGGTGGAAACCAGCGCCTCACCGCCGAAGACTGCGGTGGTAAACGGAATGCGGACGGTCGAGTAAACGTCCATCTCCTTGCGCTCCCATCCCGGTTTTGCGGTGACGGTGATATTTAAAAGAAGATCGCCCGCCTCGCCGCCGCCCGTTCCCGGCATGCCCTTTCCTTTCAGACGGATAGATTTACCGGTATCGATGCCCGCTGGGATGTGAACCTGTAAAGACTGGCGCTTGCCGGTCTGTGGGTTCTGCAGAGTGATGAGCTTCTCGCAGCCGGATACGGCTTCATCAAAGCTTATGGTTACATCGGACGTGAGGTTAGAACCTTTCTCACGGGAATTGGCGCTGTGAAAGCCCTGACTGCCGCCGAAGCCGCCAAAGCCAGACCCGCCGCCAAAATGAGCGCTAGAACCGCCAAAACTGGAACCACCGGTAAAATGAGTCCCAGAGCCGCCAAACCCGGAACCGCCCGTGAAATGTCGGCTGCGGGAACTGCCGCCCGAACTCTTGCCGTGGAACATGCCGCCAAACATATCTCCAAAAATGTCACCCATATCGTCCATGTCATCCCCGGTAAAATGGTATTCTGCATAACCGCCCGGACCGCTCTGATAGTGCCAGGCACCGCCCTGACCGGTACCGCCAAAGCCGGAGCCAAATGGACCATTTCCAGAAGCGCCGGCACTGCCAGCTCCGCCGTATGCGGCGCTGTTCGGGTCAAATGCGGCGTGACCGAAGCGATCGTAGAGTTTCTTTTTTTCTGGATCACTTAAGATCGAATAGGCTTCGTTGACATCCTTAAACATCTGCTCTGCCTGGGGATTACCGGCATTGGAATCCGGGTGATACTTTTTGGCAAGTTTCCGGAATGCCTTTTTGATCGTCTCCGCACTGGCGTCCCGCTTTATCCCCAGTATGTCATAATAGTCTCTTTTCTCTGCCATTGATTATCACCTCCGTAGATGCAGTGATTTAAGTTTCAATTATTTAGGTTATGATAAAAGATTGGGTATGATAGAAGCTGCCGCATTCCTGCGACAGCTCCTGAAGCTATCTGGCTGCTGGCAACACAATGTGTGAGCCGCAGCTGCCTATCTGATTATTAACCTTCGATGGAAACGAAATGCTTCTCTTCAACCGCTTTCTTTTCCAGCTCTTTCGGGAAGGTCAGGGTCAGAGTGCCATTTTCAAATTTGGCATGGATATCCTTTTCTTCCAAGTTCTCGCCGACGTAGAAGCTTCTGCTTACATTGCCGCTGTAGCGTTCCTGGCGGATATATTTAACGGTTTTCTGCTCGGCTTTAGCGTCCTTCTTGGAAGCATCTGATTCTGCGGTCGTTGCATTTTTCTGATTCTCCTCCGGCATATCTTTCGATGTGACTTCTTTCGAACCGCTGACGGTCAGATAGCCATCTTTCAGCTCAATCTGAAGTTCGTCTTTCTTAAATCCCGGCAGGTCGATGGAAACTTCATAATCCTTATCGGTTTCCTTGACATCCGTCTTCATCAGCTGGGAAGAGGAAGCGCCATACAGTCTCTGGTTAAAGCTCGGGAAGGAAAAATCCATCCAGTTATCAAAGTTATCAAATACACTATTATTAAAAATACTCGGCATATACATAAGTCATCTCTCCTTTTAGTTATCTGTAAATGTCTTTGTAGTTATCATCTATGTAAAAACATTGGGAGGAAAAGGGGAACTCATTCATTTCCTTGTCCTTTCCTTTGTTCTAGCTGTAATATAACACACATAATTAGCACTGTCAAGAGGTGAGTGCTAATTTTCTGTGAAGTTTTTGTGAACAACGCAATTATTCACGGGTAGGCACTTTTGGAACCGAAAGTACCGTAATGATAACAGGCAGACACCTTCGCTCTGAAAGTGCCTGCCTGTTACGGAGCAGTTCCTATGTTTTTATATGATTTCTTCCACTGGCGGGTGCTGCTGTTTCCGGGTCCAGTAGATATAATATCCGATGTTCAGGATGATGCCGACGATCGTAGAAACCGGGGCTGCGAGACCGATTTTCGTCAGGCTGGCGTCCGGCTGGATACTCATGAAATACGCTAGCGGGAGACGCACCAGAAGCGTCTGGATGAGTCCCTGTGTCATAACCCAGAGTGTCTGGTTATTTCCGTTGAAATATCCGATCATGCTGAACAGAACCGCGGTCACGATGGACTCAAGTGCGAATCCTTTCAGGTAATCATAGCTGTTCTGGATGACCGCCGCATCCGTCGAGAAGAAGCCGGACAGGATATCGCCCTTTAGGAGAACCAGGGTAAAGACGATACAGCCGACGCACAGACCGACGCCGATTCCCGTAAAAAGGGTGTGCTTGGCACGCTTGACTTTCCCTGCCCCTACGTTTTGGGAGACGAAGGAAGCCATCGACTGCATCAGGGCGCTCGGGACGAGCATGGCGAAATTGACGATCTTGCAGGCTACACCGTAACCGGAGGATGCCTCCAGTCCCAGGCGGTTGACGAACGCGCACAGGGCTAAGAAGGAAAGCTGGGTTAAAAATTCCTGGAGCGCGAGCGGCAGCCCGATGGAAAGAAATTTCGGGCACTGGGTGTTGAACCGGAAATCATGCCGGGTGATCGTAAATGGCAGTTTTTTCTTAATTAAAAGAAGAATAGCAAATACGACGCTGAGCGCCTGCGCGGAGACGGTCGCGATGGCGGCGCCGGCGGCGTCCATATGAAGACCAGCTACCAGTGCGAGGTCGCCGATCACATTGACGATGCAGGCAACCAGGACAAAGAGAAGCGGCGACTGGCTGTCACCGAGCCCGCGGAAGATGGCGGACAGCAGGTTGTAGGCGACGATGAAGAAAATGCCGCCTCCGCAGATGCGGATGTAGCTGGCGGTCAGATCCACCGCCTCCTCGGGCGCCTGCATGAGAATGGCGATCGGGCGGGCAAAAAAGACCATGACGACGAATAAAACGGCGGAAATGAGCGTAAACACGATCGAAGCTCCGCCGACAACCGCGCCGATCTGCTGCGGTTTCTTTTCACCGAGATAGCGGGCGATCAAAACCGTGATACCCATAGCGAACTGGATTACGACGAAGGTGACGAGGTTTAAGACCTGGCTGCCGGTGGAGACAGCGGAAAGGCCGGAAGTCGAACCGAACCGTCCAACCACCAGCAGATCGACCGCGCCGTATGCCGCCTGCAGAATCAGTGCGCCGAGTACCGGAATCATGAAGGCAATCAGTTTTTTCAGAATACTGCCTTGTGTAAAATCAGCTTTATCATTGTTCATGGGAATCCCTCCGTTTGCACATAATCTGATAAAATGTCTCCATCGTCTGAACCATCTGGCGGGCATCTTCCTCAGAGATGGTATCTAAAGATGGGGCGAGCGCGCTGAAGTATTCGGCGTCATACGTCTGTGAGAGCGCCCTGCCCGCTTCGGTGATGGAAATGTAGGTGATGCGTCTGTCGTCCGGCGAGGTTTTCTTTTGCAGATAACCACCCGTCTCCATCTCCTTGACGGTCCGGGTCACGCCGGGGCGCGGCAGGTTCAGCGCATCGCTGATGTCCGATATTTTCACGTGGACGCCGTTTCGTTCCAGCGACTGGATGACATCCAGATATTGAATATAGGAGGAAGTGACTCCCTTCGGCAGCGGCGGAAGCATATCCCGGATCCGCTTGCCCTGATAACAGGCGTCCAACATCCGCTTGATTGTTTCGATGGTCATATAGAAAGTCTCCTTATCAAATAGTTGCTTGCGATAATTACCATAGATAATTATATAGGGAAATGAGAAGTTGTCAAGAAAAAAATACCGCCAGCTCCCGGGATGGGCGCTGACGGCGCGTGTTGTTATAATGTAAGGGCAGTTGTGTTGCTGTTTGTATGTAGGTGGGCAGCAACACAGAATGCAGCGGCGTGGCATTTTATGAAGTATGAAAAATTTCCATAGCCGCAATGTGTTTGGATAGTACGTTCACTTTCCATGGTATTTACCATAAATAATAGTAATTACTTTACTTCAACTAATTCGATCTTGAAGTTCAGCTCCTTACCAGCCATCTCATGATTGGCGTCAAACGTGATATTTACTTCATCCTTTGCGATAACCTTTACCGGGAACGGCTGTCCCATCTGGTTGGTTAAGTAAACCTGCTGACCTACCTGCAGTTCCTCGGAACCCGGCAGTTTGGCAATCTCAAGCTCCAGAATTGCGTTCGGATCCGGCATGCCGTAAGCTTCCTCCGGCATCAGGTGGATCTCCTTTACCTCGCCGACTTCCATATCAGCGACAGCGGCATCGAAGCCCTTGATCATCTGACCGGCGCCGCAGACGAACTCCAGCGGTTCGCCGCGATCGTAGGAAGAATCGAACTGTGTGCCATCGTTAAAAGTACCTCTGTAATGTGTGCGGCAGGTTTTGCCGACGTTGCGTCCTGTGATTTCAGACATTTTAAAATCCTCCAAATGATATTGATATGCGGTAATGGACAATTTTCCTCAAACGGACAATTTCCAGTGATTTCAGATGCATATTTATCAGTATACTAGAAAACAAGGCGAATGGGAAGAGAAATGTTGTCTCTCCGGTACCGATATTGTCAGTTTTTGCAACGAGGATGGGGCAAGCTGGAAGCAGAGAAGATCAGTTCTCCCATCGAATCTGCTCCCCCTGCACCAGCGGAAACCGCGAAAGCGTCTCCCCGTCCAGGTTCTCCCGGTTCATATCCACTGCCGTGATCTGATGGTTTTCATATGTCGTGTAGTAGTAAATCCCCTTATCCGCATTGCAGCAGGAGGTGTAGAGTGTGATTTCATATTTTCCATCGGAGACCTCGCAGCATCCGCGCTGCTGGTCAACCGAACCTAGGATATGGAAAAACTGGCTGACACTTTCTAGTTCGGATGCGCCGGAGCGGGCATTTGATTTTGTAAAAGCGACCCGTGCAAACCGGGAAGCGGAGGAGAGGTCTCCCGGAAGTCCGAGAGCGCCCATGCCGCGGCTGTAGGTTGTAAGCGGCAGATCGGCAGAAAATGTATTCTGCGGCTGCTTCGGGGACAGGTTCATGTAATTGTTGAGGGAGAACAGCTGCTGCGGGAACGGCGGATTGTTTGTCAGGACACCCACCGGATTGTCGTAGATATGCAGTCCGTCCGCCATCGGCTCGATGACGATGCATTCATTTTTATCGGCAAGAATCCAGTGAAGCTGCGCCGGGGCAAACTGCTCGTTGAATGGAGTGTCGGTCAGTACCATCTGGGCGAGGCGGACGCGAGCCTCTTTCACGGACGCACACTGGCTGAGAATCCAGGGGATGAACTCAAACTGTGCGATGTTGTCATGATCCTCCTGCGGCTTCTGGTAGGAGGCATTGCCGACGAAATTTAGTCCCGCCATGCAAAGCCCCTTCTCATTAAAAGCATCATAATAAAGCGGATAATCCCCCGCCACATGTGCCATGCCGATGATGGCATAGTGGGTCGAAACCGCGCTTGCGTGGCGGAAAGTAAGTGGATAGTTGCGAGGTGTGACGGTTACTTCGTCCCCGTAAGAAAATTCATAATCTAAAGTTCTGCCGAAATAGAAATCGATGGTTTTGTAAGTTGCTGCTGTACACATAGTCATTTCTCCTTTCTCTGTTTCAAAGTGTGTGGGGCAGATTGCGCCGGCCTATTTGTTGCATACTCTATATTCAACTGTATTACTGTAAAAGTGAAAGTGAATCTTGCTGTTTTTTAGTATATTTAGTATATCAAATTTTTGAGAAAAATATAGAAAAATTAAAAGTAGAATTAATCAGCTTCACAGATGTTTTGTCTGGGTATATAATAAGGGATAAAAACAGATAGAAATGATAGGCATATAAATTTTTCACAGGAGGATTCACTCATGACTGATACAGATAAAATCCAGATAAACGTAGCCCGCATCCGCGCTGAATTTGATGAGCTGGCGCGGATCGACTCAGAAAGTTTCGGGGAACGCGAGATGGCGGATCGCTTGAAGGAAAAGCTCGCAGAGCTGGGAATCCAGGCAAAGGAAGATGACACAGCCGAGAAAATAGGAGGCAATGCGGGAAATCTGTTTGGAACGTTAAAGGGAGGGATGTCTGGCACGCCGATCCTGCTGTCCGGGCATATGGACACGGTCGCGCCGGGAATCGGAAAGAAGCCGGTTTTTCATGAGGACGGAACCATCACTTCGGATGGAACCACCGTGCTTGGCGCGGACGATCTGACCGGGGTAATCGCCATCTTAGAAGGCATCCGTGCCGTGCAGGAGGCAGAAATCCCGCACCGGGATATCGAGATCCTCTTTGCGGCGGCGGAAGAGCCGTTTACAAGAGGAAGCTCGGAGTTCGATTTCAGCCAAATGAAAGCGAAGGAATCTTACGTTTTGGATGTAACTGGACCAGTCGGGACAGCGATCCTGCAGGCACCGACGATCCTTTCCTTTGAGGCGGCAGTCAAGGGGCGCGCAGCGCACGCTGGATTTGAGCCGGAGAAAGGCATCCACGCGATTCAGACGGCGGCCCGCGCGATTGCCGCATTAAAGCTGGGGCACGTGGATGAGGAAACAACCCTGAATGTGGGCTTGATTTCGGGCGGTTCGGTTGTGAATGCCGTGCCGGAACTCTGCACCTGCCGGGGCGAGATCCGCAGCTACAGCCATGAAAAGGCAATGGAGACCCTGGAAGATGTCCGTGCGGTGTTTGAAACCGCTGTCAAAGAGGCGGGGGCAGAGCTTTCTTTCACACACCGCCTCCATGTCAAAGCCTTCCATCTGGAACCGGACGCGCCGGTGGCAGTTCATTTTGCCGGGGCCTGCCGCACCCTGGGAATCGAGCCGAAATTCGGCAGCACCTTCGGCGGCAGCGACGGAAACACGATGATGCAGCACGGAATCCCATGCGCGGTGCTTTCCTGCGGTATGTACGATGTTCATTCCGTGCGGGAGTATGCGAAGGTGGGGGATATTGTGAATGGGGCGAGATTGATCGCGGAACTGATTACGCAGGGGTAAGAAGCGGGTATAGAGTAAAACTGAACAATGTTGACATAGCCGAACGGCTTTATTATTTCACCAAAACAATTATATAGCCGTTCGAACAAAAAATAGGGTGATTTGGAATGAAAATAACATCGACAAGCGCTGAATGAAATGTCCATCCAGCTTATGGAAGAAGGATATCCAAAGGCAAGGGATATTCGAGAGCAGATATTAAAAGAGGGCGGATATTCTCATTTATAAAAGTATCGTTCCATTTTGGTAGAGTTATTTTTGTAACTATTTTGTAAGAAAAGTAAGAAAATGTCTATATATTTTGGAATATAAATCTGATATTATTAGAATAAATAAGAGATATGTCTGGTTTTGCAAAAATAAAGAGAGGTTGCTGTTTTGTGAGATTTCAGCCCTGTCAGGATAGTGAATCGAGAGGTGATCGATATGAAGAAAAAATTCTGGCTGATATTATACCATTTAGGCGGTTCGGTGGTACTTTTATTGTTACTGTACACGTCTCTTCAAGGCTTGACAACAGTGACCTTATGTTTAGCGATACCGGTATTGGCAGCAAGTATTATAGAGGCAAAATTTGAATGGAAATTTTTACGAGAGAATCCGGAAATCAAAAAGGATACAACCTATCGGATCGCAAAAACACTCGGATATCTTTGTGGTCTTATTTTGGTGGTAGGAGTATGGCCTCGTCATTAGAACATTTTTGCTTAATAAAAGACTCTGTTACACTTGGATTGAATCGAGAGGTGATCAATATGAAGAAAAAATTCTGGCTGACATTATACAATATAGGCGTCTCTATTTTATTCTTACTGTCATTGTACAGTTATGCAAAAGGCATGGCAGGCTTTTCTTTATTTTTAGCGCTGGCAGTTTTTGGAGAAATTGCGGCAAGGGCTTTTATTGAATGCAAATACTTGCAGGAGAGTCCAGAGATAAAAGAGGATACAGCTTATCGAATCACGAAAGTATTGCGATTGCTTTCTGAAATTATCTTGATCATAGGAGTATGGCGGATTCGTTTTAAATAGCCACATTCTAAAAATAACGCTTATGATATATTCCATATTCAATGAAAGAGGAGGCATCCGTCCATCAACCTCGGTTGCTTCCTCTTTCTCTATCTATTTCAATCAAAATCTATTTCATCATATCGCGTAAAACCGTCAATATCTCCATCGCCGCCGCTTCCTTACTCATCTGCTCCAGATGGCGGGTCTGCTGCTTATCGATCAGCGTGATGACGTTTGTATCGGTGCCGAATCCGGCGCCGGCTACCTTTAAGTTGTTGGCAGCGATCAGATCCAGATTTTTGCGTTCCAGCTTGCCGCGGGCGCGTTCCTCGAGCTGGGAGGTCTCCATCGCGAAGCCGCAGAGCAGCTGTCCCGGACGTTTGTGTGCGCCGAGGTAGCTTAAAGTGTCCTCAGTGCGCTCCAGCGCCAGGCTCAGATCGCCGTCGGATTTCTTGACCTTTTCATCAGAAACGACTGCCGGACGGTAGTCAGCGACGGCTGCCGCCTTGATGATAATGTCCTGTTCCTCACTCCGGGAGGTGACTGCCTTAAAGAGGTCGTGTGCGCTTTTGATGTGGACAGTATTGACAAATGGAGGCGGAGTCAGTGAAGTTTCGCCGGTGACGAGTGTCACGTCGGCACCGCGCAGCATCGCCATCCGTGCCAGCGCATAGCCCATTTTGCCGGTCGAATGGTTCGTGAGGTAGCGCACCGGATCGACCGCTTCCTGGGTCGGACCGGCGGTCACAAGGATCTTCTTTCCAGCGAGATCCTTCGGGTAGGCGATCGCGCGGAGAATATATTCCAGGATCAGCCCCTCATCCGGAAATTTGCCCTTTCCGGAATCGCCGCAGGCGAGCAGACCGCTTGCTGGTTCGATGATGGTAAAGCCGTAATGTTCTAACAGGCGGAGATTATCTTGGGTAATAGGATTCTCATACATCCGTGTGTTCATCGCCGGAGCAATGATGCGCGGGCACTGGCAGGCTAAGAGCGTGGTCGTTAGCATATCATCGGCAAGTCCGTGTGCCAGTTTGGCGCAGACATTGGCAGTCGCCGGGGCGATGATCGCGAGATCAGCTTTTTTCGCCAGCTCGATGTGTTCCACTTCAAATTTAAAATTCCGGTCAAAGGTGTCCGTCAGGCATTTATTGACGGTCAGGGTCTCAAAGGTAAGCGGTGTGATAAATTCCATCGCATTTTTAGTCATAATCACGTGTACATCCGCGTGCTGTTTCTTTAAAAGGCTGGCAAGGTTCGCCGCCTTGTATGCGGCGATTCCGCCGGTTACTCCCAAAATAATCGTTTTTCCAGTTAACATAATATATATCCTTTCGGTTTGTACTCTGGTTTTCTGGGTCATTTTCGAACAGCATAGCATCTGGAGGAAAAATTGTAAACCCTTTTTGGCTTCCGTTCTCTGCCAGATTCTTTGGTAAGCGCATATAACAGGAGAGGAAAGAAATATCTATTTTGTGAAAAGACAATAAAAAACAGTACATATTCTGGTAGAATTGTTGGTTGTATGTTGAAAAGTGATGTGATATAGTGTGGAAGTGTCTGCTGACTGGCCTGGTTTTCACTGGATGTGAACAGGGACAGGCGGCAGCAGTTGTATTGTATCCCATAGAAAACAGGCACTGAACGTGCTGGCAGCAAATCCGCGGAAAGCGGCAGAAGAAACTTCTGCCGGAATGTGCGTATCTGCATACGGATCTGTATCTGAGATGGAGAATCATACCGGAAGAGACGGGGAATTAAAATGCCCTGGCTCGCAGCTTTTCTGGATGGTATCGCCGGAAAGAACGGAATTTGTAAGGATTTTATGCACATGATATTGGCGCAGGTAAGCGGCAGTCTGGTGAACAAAAGGTGCAGCAGGTTTTTCGAACGGGAATAATAACAAGGAGGAAAATTTCATGAACACAACAAACAACACATCTAAACTTGTCATCTTAGGTCTTATGACCGGCATTCTTCTGCTGATAGCGTACACTCCCCTCGGATATCTGAATATTGGGCCGCTGGCGATTACATTTAATGTGATTCCGGTTGCGATCGCGGCGATCACACTGGGACCGGCAGGCGGCGCAGCGATCGGTGCAGTCTTTGGCATGACCAGCTTTTTACAGTGCATCGGCATCGGCGGCAGCAGTGCGATGGGCGCGATGCTTTTCAGCATTAACCCGTTTTTGGCATTTGTACAGAGATTCGTTCCGCGTATGCTGGATGGTCTTCTGTTAGGCTACATTTTCCAGTTTGTACGCCGCAGAACCGATGTGTACATGGCAAGTCTGGTAACCGGATTCTGTTCCGCGTTTTTAAATACAGTTTTCTTTATGACGGCTTTAGTCGTTCTGTTTGGCAATACCGAATATATGCAGGGGCTGATCGGCGGAAAAAATATCATCCTGTTCGTATGCGGTTTCGTAGGAATCAATGCAGTATGCGAGATGGTATCGTCCACAATCCTCACCGGTGCAGTCGGTGCAGCGCTTTACCGGGCAAAATTTGTACCGGCTCTGGAAAAAAGCAGGGGGTAAGACAGTATGATTTTGGCATTGGATATCGGAAATACGAATGTGGTTCTCGGTTGTATTGCGGATGGGGAAATTCTCTTTACCGAGCGGATGGCGACAGACAGCGGGAAAACAGAGCTTGACTATGCGATTTCCCTGAAAATGGTGCTGGAGCTGCGGGAAATCAAGGTAAGTGAGATCACCGGCGCGATCATCGGTTCGGTAGTGCCGCCGGTTACATCTCTGATGCGGGAGGCGATCCGCAAGGTGACGGGGCAGGAAGCTCTGGTCGTCAATGTGGATATGAATATCGGTCTGGAAGTGCTGATGGACAATCCGTCCTCCGTCGGTACCGATCTAATCGTCGGTGCCGTCGCGGGAATCAACCGGTATCCGGTGCCGCTCATTCTGATCGATATGGGAACGGCAACCACCATCTGCGTGGTGAATGAGAACAAGCAGTACATCGGCGGCATGATTCTGCCGGGAATAGGTGTATCGATGAATTCCCTGACCAGCCGGACTGCCCAGCTTCCGCGCATCAGCCTTGACCCGCCAAAGCGCCTGATCGGCAAGAATACGGTTGAATGTATGCAGAGCGGCGCGCTCTATGGCAATGCGTCCTGCATCGACGGTATGGTAGATCGGATTGAAGAGGAACTCGGCCAGAAAGCCACCGTTGTAGCCACCGGCGGTCTTGCCAGAAAAATCATTCCGCTGTGCCGGCATCAGATAGAATTAGATGATGAATTGTTATTGCGGGGGTTGTGGATTATCTATAAGAAGAATAAATAAGATAAAAGCGGCTGGAAAAAATCAAGCCGCTTTTAAAATGCAATTAAAAAAGATGCAGAAGCACAAATATAGTGCGAGTGATTAATTTCTGTGTTATACTGATACAGCTACCACCCCTAGACAGGTGCGGAAAGGGGGTGTACTGTGTGGGAGGAATACTGTCATTCGTGCTCTCTGTGATAGCCAGCATTGTGGCTTACTATATTTGTAAGTGGCTGGATGGAGATGAGTAGGTAGCAAAGGTTTAAGCCTCCTTTTCAAAAAAGGCGAGCCCCCGGTGTCAGCACACACCGGGGGCTTTTTGTGTACTCTGTGAGTACTGTCATTCGTTTGCCTATTGGCATTATAGCATATGGAAAAATTGATTTCAATATGCATATAATATAATTTTAATAGGTAATCTCTCGTCCTTCTTTTCTCCACTCCCTAAACTGTGCCGCTGCGGAAAGCAGAAGATCACAGGAAGAGTTGAGGGCGGTCTCGACGGAATCCTGCACCACGCCGATGATAAATCCGACACCGATGACCTGCATGGCCACATCGCTGGAGATGCCAAACAAGGAGCAGGCAAGCGGAATTAAGAGCAGGGAACCACCGGCAACACCGGATGCGCCGCAGGCGGAAAGTGCCGACAGGACGCTTAAAATGATGGCGGTCGGAATATCCACCGGAATTCCCAGCGTATTGGCTGCCGCCAGCGTCATGACGGTGATGGTAACAGCCGCACCGTTCATATTGATGGTCGCACCGAGCGGGATGGTAACGGAGTAGGTATTTTTGTCCAGTCCCATTTCCTCGCAGACTTCCATGTTGATCGGGATATTTGCCGCTGAGCTCCGGGTAAAGAAGGCGGTGACCGCGCTTCGTTTCAGACACTTGAAAATCAGCGGGAACGGGTTTTGGTGGATGCACCAGTATACGAGAATCGGGTTGGTTACGAAGTAGATAAACAGCATCGAGCCAACCAGCACGGCGAGAAGCCGTCCATATTCGGTAAATACCTGTAAACCGTTGGTGGATACAGTGTCAAACACAAGTCCGAGAATACCGAACGGGGCAAAGTTGATGATCCAGGTAACAACCTTGGACAGTGCCGCCGCAAAATTGTCCATAATTTCTTTCGTGCGTTCGCTGGCGCCGCGCATCGCCACGCCGAAGAGAACCGCCCACGCCAGGATACCGATGTAGTTTGCCTCTGCGATGGAGGTGATCGGGTTCTTTACGACATTTAATAAAAGTGTCTGCAGGACTTCTGCGATTCCCTGTGGGGCAGAGGTTTCTTCTGCAGCCTGTGCAAGTGTCAGGGTGATCGGGAACAGTTTACTTGCGACGACCGCGATCACAGAGCCGAGCAGTGTGTTGAACAGGTAAAGGCAGACAACGGTGCGGATGATGCCGCCGTGGCTCTGCTTTGCCTGACAGAGGGAACTGATAACAAGGAAAAATACGAGCAGGGGCGCGATGCCCTTTAATGCGTTGACAAATAGATTTCCAAGGATTGAGAGTCCGACTGCCTGCGGAATCATCATTCCCAGGACAGCGCCGAGAATCATGCCGCCCAGAATTCGTTTAGGCAGGCTGATGGCTGTCCAGCGTTCATAGAGTGCTTTCATAAAATACATACTTCCTTTGTGATGATGAAATGGGGTTGACGAGTGTCGGGGAGCTGAGTCAAATGTGCAAATGCAATATCTCCCGAATGATTCAACTGTCTGTGCAGCATCCGGCACAAAATCATGTGGATTCTATTATACAGGAGATAGAAAGAAAGGGAAAGTGCTTTTTTATGGCAGAGTGATAGAGAAATAGAGAAAAAATTTTTGCCCGTGTTCCGTGTGGCCAGTGGCAGAACTTGAAGTGGCGATAAGCGAAAAGAAAACTTGTATTTCTATCTGCTCTATGTTATACTCATACCCGTTGCAAAGCCCGCAAAAACAAGGTCTTACAGGGCTGCCGCCGATTTCCGGCGTAAAATGAATCGAGTGTTCGTGACCTTCCACTCGTAAAACAAAACTAAAGGAGAATTGAATATGAAAGAAAACAACCTGAAAAACACGTATTTTCTGGCGTATGGCGCGGCGATCGCGGCCATCTACGTAGCGCTGACGATGGCATTCCAGCCGATCAGCTTCGGACCAGTGCAGTTCCGTATTTCGGAAGCACTCTGCATCCTGCCGTTCTTTACCCCGGCAGCGATTCCGGGACTCTTTGTCGGATGCTTTTTATCCAATCTGTTCTGCGGGGCAGCCGGACTGGATATCGTATTCGGAAGCCTGGCAACCCTGATCGGTGCCGTCGGCTCCTATGCGCTTCGCAAGAGTAAGGTTTTAGTATGTGTACCGCCGATCCTGGCTAACACGATCATTGTACCGTGGGTGCTCCGGTTTGCATACGGCTCTGAGGATCTGATTCCGTTCATGATGCTGACTGTCGGGATCGGCGAGGTGCTGGCAATCGGCGTGCTGGGAAGCATTCTTCTGGCGGCGTTAAACCGTTATAAAACCATGCTGTTCGGCAAGTGTCTGGCAACGGGACGCTAAGAAAAAGACATAACTTAAATGATATAAAAGATGCATGTTACAGACGGATCGCAGTGCGATGGCTGGCGTGTATCTTTTATTTTTTTTTGCCTTATATTGACAATTTCATGTAAAAGAAGTTAAATTAAAAGGACGTGAAAACACAATGCCTCGCGGTTCCATATCGTTTTTCTATGGCGTCTGCGAAAACAAAAACCGCCTGCGGCGGGGAAGGAATGCACAAATATGAGTGAGAATGTATATCAGATTGATTTTAATAAACCAGAATCCGTCCATTTCATCGGAATCGGCGGTATCAGCATGAGCGGACTGGCAGAGATTTTGATGGACGAGGGATTCACTGTGTCCGGCTCGGACGCACACCGTTCGGAGCTGACCGATAACCTGGAGGCGCGCGGCGCGAAGGTATATATCGGACAGAAAGCGGAGAATATCCAGGATGGCATCAATGTGGTTGTCTATACCGCAGCGATTCACCCGGATAACCCGGAATTTCAGGAAGTAAAACGGCGCGGCATTCCGATGCTGACCCGTGCAGAGCTCTTGGGCGAGATGATGCGGAACTATAAAAATGCGATCGCGATTGCTGGAACACACGGCAAAACGACAACCACTTCAATGGTAACGGAGATTGTCTTGCAGGCGAAAAATGACCCGACGATCTCGGTCGGCGGCATCCTTCCGGCGATCGGCGGCAACATCCGCGTCGGCGGACCGGAATTTTTCGTGACGGAGGCGTGTGAGTATACCAACAGCTTCCTATCCTTCTACCCGACGATGGCGGTCATTCTTAATATAGAAGAAGACCATCTCGATTTCTTCAAGGATCTGGCGGATATCCGTCATTCCTTCAAGCTGTTTGCCGAGCGCGTACCGGCTCAGGGCGCGATTGTCATCAACGGCGATATCGAGAACTATCAGGAGATCATAGAAGCGGCAAAAGGCAAGGTTATTACTTTTGGTCACAGCCGCGGCAACGATTACAGTGCCGGTGATATCCAGTATGACGATTACGCGCATCCGTCCTTCGATCTTTATATCGGCGGTGAGAAGAAAGAGCGCCTGACGCTCGGTGTGGCAGGTGAGCACAATGTATACAATGCGCTGGCAGCCATCGCTGTTTCCCTGGAAAATGGCATCTCCATGGACGCCATCCGCGTGGGACTGGCACATTTTACTGGAACCAACCGCCGGTTCGAAAAGAAGGGTGAGGTAAATGGATTTACCATCATCGACGACTATGCGCATCATCCGCATGAGATCGAGGCTACCTTAAAGACGGCGCAGAACTATCCACACAAGACACTCTGGTGCATCTTCCAGCCGCACACCTACACGCGGACGAAGGCATTTCTGCCGCAGTTTGCCGAGGCGCTCTCACTGGCAGATAAGGTCATTCTGGCGGATATCTACGCGGCGCGCGAGACCGACACACTGGGCATCAGCTCGGAGGATATCGTGAAGCTTCTAAAAGAAAAAGGAAAAGAAGCCTGGTATCTGCCGACGTTCGATGAAATAGAAAAATTTGTCATGGAACATTGTGCACAGGGTGACCTGCTGATAACCATGGGCGCCGGAGACGTTGTAAATGTAGGGGAAAACCTCCTTGCGAAATAGATGCACTCCCAGAGTACATATAGTTATCCACATTATCCACATAGTTTTCAACATATTATGTAAAGGAACTATGTGGATTTTTTGCGCCTAAATGTGAAAATGGCGAAATGCCGAAAATGTTGATAAAATAAGGATTTTGTCGGGGGCAGGGTTGTTTTTTGAGGATTCTTGAAGGCTTTTTCCACATTATCCACATTATCCACAATCAAAATAGTGGAAAAATCGGTCTAAAAGTGTCGGTCGCGAACCATAATTAGGAGTATTTCTTTTTAAAAAAAGGTATGTTATGATAGGAACAGACGCAGTGAGCCTGTGATAAATGGATGAAAATTGTCTTGTCCGGAGCAAAACTGTGGAAAAGTCCGGAAACAAAATAAAAACGGTGGAAAAGTAAGAAAACAGGAAGATTTAGATGGAACAAATAGAGAATATTTTAAAATGAAAGTAAAATACAGCAGTTTGAACGGTTCACACAGCCACAGGCTGCTGATAGATAAATGGTAACAGGAAATGTGAGAACGCAGAATGGCTAAGAGGGAAGTTAGAAGATGGGAATAGGACTCAAAAACCGGCTGGCGGTGGGCGCGACGCCGGTTCCGGACGTATTTATTGATACATATATGGCGGGAGCCAGTGGAGAATATGTGAAGGTATATCTGTACCTGCTCCGCCACCAGCAGGAGGAAGTCTCGATCGGACAGATCGCGGACGCGCTCAACCACACGGAGGCGGACGTGCAGCGCGCGCTGGCATACTGGCAGAGAGCCGGGGTGCTGGGAACGGAAGTCGGTGAAGAGGCACAGCGATCGTTTCAGGAGACGCCGGGACAGCAAATTTCGCCGGTTTTTGCTTCAACGGAATCCCTGGCAGGCGCTGGTTCCTTTGCGCCATCTACAAAAACTGCCGCGCGGGAAGCCGCAGCCTGCGATATGTCACGCCTGACCTCGGATGAGTCGTTTAAGCAGCTTATTTATATTGCCCAGCAGTATTTAAACAAGCTGCTCACACCGACGGACTGCCAGATTCTTGGAAATCTCTATTCGAATCTGGGATTTTCCGGGGAATTGCTGGAATACCTGATTGAGTACTGCGTGCAGAACCACCACACCAGCCTGCGCTATATGGAAAAGGTGGCGCTCGGCTGGCATAAGCGCGGCATCAAGGATGTGGAACAGGCGAAAGCGAGCGGCAGAGGCTACACGAAGGGTTCATTCGCGGTTATGCGGGCGATGGGGCTTTCGGACCGGAGCCCGGCGGAGGTCGAGAGTGAATTTATCGAAAAATGGTTCTGGGAGTACGGTTTCACACGCGAGCTGATCGTCGAGGCGTGCAGCCGCACGATCCGGCAGATACATAAACCGTCGTTTGACTATGCAGACAAGATCCTGCGGGATTGGAAAAATGCCGGGGTCAAGAGCTTCCGGGATGTGTCAGAGCTAGATAAAAAACGGAAGGAAGAAGGCGGGGCGAAGCGCCGGCAGGCGTCTGCAGGCAGCAGCCGTTCTTCCAACCGGTTCCACAATCTGGAGGAACACGGATATGATTACGACGAGATGGTATGGAGCATGATAAACGGAGCGCAGAAGACAGGAGGGGACGATGGCACTCAGTAATTCGCAGTATGAATCGATCATGCGTGTTTATAACCGGACACAGCTTCAGAAGAAACATGAGCTGGACGCGCGGGTTGATGAGGTCTATGAGAAAATACCGGCGGTCCGGGAGATGAACGACGCGATCGCCGCCGCGGCGGTCAAGAGCGCGAAAGAGCTTCTGGCGGGCGATGCGGACGCGGTGAAACGTCTGCGAGGGACAATCGCAGACCTGAAAGAGCAGCGCCAGGTGCTGATGAGCGCCTACGGCTATCCGGCGGACTATCTGGAGATGCAGTATAATTGTCCGAACTGTAAGGATACCGGGTACAAAGACGGCAAAAAATGCCACTGTTTCCGTCAGCGGGAGATCGATCTGTTATACGCCCAGTCGAATATCCGGGAAGTGCTGGAGCGGGAAAATTTTTCTCATTTTTCCTATGATTATTTTGATGACACGAAGATCGATCCGCGTAGCGGCAAGACTGCCCGCGCGTATATGGAGCAAGTGACGGCGTTCTGCCACCGCTATGTGGACGGATTTAAAGAAGAAAAGGGAAATATCTTATTTACCGGAAAAACGGGGCTTGGAAAGACGTTTTTAAGCAACTGCATCGCGAAAGAGCTGATTGAGCGCTGTTTCAGCGTCGTGTATCTCCCAGCGGTGGAGATGTATGAGATATTTTCAAGGGACCGCTTCGCAAATGATGCGACCGATGAGGATCGCGACCGCTCCCAGTATTTATTAGAGTGCGATCTGCTGATCATCGACGATCTGGGGACGGAACTGGTGAATACGTTTACGACTTCCCAGCTCTTCTATGTGGTCAACGAGCGCTTAAACCGGAAGAAAGGCACGATCATTTCCACCAATCTGCCGGTCAATGAGATGCGCGACGAGTTTACCGATCGCGTCATGTCACGGATCATAAGCCAGTATCAGATCATTCCGCTCTACGGCGAGGATATCCGGATACGAAAAAAGCTGGAAAACCGGTAATGGGTTGACTTATAAGGGACATAATGATATAAAAGAGACGTTAGAATGCGCTAACATATGCAAAAAAAGCGAATTAACAGAGAGTAAACAGGCTGGAGGAAAATGGAAAATGCTGTACGAAGAGAAAATCATTGAGACGATACCGGTAGGTCCGCTGGGACTGATTCCATTAAAGGGATGTGAGGAACTGGTAGGTAAGGTAGACAAATATCTGGTGGACTGGAGAAATGAGCGCGAGAGCGAGCACAAGACGTCGATCGCATTTTCAGGTTATCAGAGAGACTCCTACATCATCGGGGCAAACACACCGAGATTTGGTTCCGGCGAGGCAAAGGGCGAGATCAAGCGTCGGTGCGCGGCGATGATCTATATCTGATCGTGGATGTCTGCAACTACAGCCAGACATATTCTCTGTGCGGCATGGTAAACCATATGTCCCCGGATGATCATTATCAGGATCTGAAACGTGTCATTGCGGCAGCAGGCGGAAAGGCACGCCGTATCAACGTAATCATGCCGTTCCTGTATGAGAGCCGCCAGCATAAGCGCTCCGGCCGTGAGTCCTTAGACTGCGCGCTGGCACTGGAAGAGCTGGTAGATATGGGCGTTGAGAATATCATTACCTTTGACGCACACGATCCGCGTGTCCAGAACGCGATTCCGCTCAAGGGTTTTGAGACCGTTCAGCCGATTTACCAGTTTATCAAATATCTGCTGAAAAATGAGAAAGAGCTGGAGATTGACAGCGATCACATGATGGTCATCAGCCCGGATGAGGGCGGTATGTCCCGCGCTGTCTTCTTCTCCAACGTGCTGGGACTCGACATGGGTATGTTCTACAAACGCCGCGATTACACCAGGATCGTCAACGGACGCAACCCGATCGTTGCTCATGAGTTCTTGGGATCCAGCGTAGAGGGCAAGGATGTCCTGATCATCGATGATATGATCTCCTCCGGCGAGAGCATGTTAGATGTAGCGAAGGAATTAAAGAGCCGCAAGGCGAGAAAGGTATTCGTATGTGCGACCTTCGGTCTGTTTACCAACGGACTGCAGAAGTTTGACGAGTACTATGAGAACGGTCTGATCGACCGCGTCCTGACCACCAACCTGGTATACCAGACACCGGAGCTTCTCTCCAGACCGTACTATATCAGCGTCGATATGAGCAAATACATCGCGCTCATCATCGATAACCTGAACCACGATGCCTCCTTAAGCGAGCTGTTAAATCCGACTGGACGTATCAATAAGCTGCTGGCGAAGTATCGGGCGGGAATACGGGACTAAAAATAGACCTTTAAAATAGAAACAAAAAGAACGTCATTTCCGGACCAGTACATGTCAGAAAATGGCGTTCTTTTTAATGTCATAGGAAACAGGCAACGTCACGGTTATGTATGAAAAGGGTCCTACAACCGCACCTCATGCACCGCAGCTCCTTCTTCCTTCAGCACCCGCATCTCCCTCTCATGACAAGTAAATACAAGAATCTGCCCGGAATAGGCACTTGGCAGCCATTTGAGGACGGTTCTCAGGCGCTCGTCGTCGTAGAGGACGAAGCTGTCGTCAAAGATGAGCGGCAGCCGGTCTGCATCGCCCTGGATAAAGTGGGCGGCGGCGAGGCGCAGCGCCAGATAGATCTGGTCGGCGGTGCCGCTGCTGACCTGTTCAAGCGGGATCAGCTTCCGGCGGGTGTTTAAAAACGCATTCAGGTTCTCATCGATGCTGATGCTGGAATAAATTCCGCCGGTAATTCCGGCGATCAGGTCGGATGCAGTCTTATTTAAGTACAGGCCGAAAGAATCCCGGATGGTCGTGGAAAGCTCTTTTAAGGTATCAAGCGCCAGATCCACGGAGGCGATCTCCTGATGGATGCGCTCATTTTCATTTAAAATGTGTTTGAGCGCCGCTGCCCGGTCTTTGCAGGCGGATAGGTGCTCCAGCTTTTTTTCTAACTCCCATTGGACGCGCTGTTGTTCCTCGATGACAAGGCTGCAGTCATTCTGCTTTGCCATCAGCGCCGAGATCTGTTCGGAACGTTTTACCAGTGAATCCTCCGAGTTTGTAACGGCGTGGCAGAGCGTGATGAAGCGGTCCAGCCGCTGGGACAAAAGCTTCATGGATTCATCCGAAATCTCGGATTCGCCCAGGTGGCGGCGCAAAATCTCCGATAAAACAGAGGCGCTTTTCTCCGCCTCCTGCCTGCGGCGGCTCCGGTGCCGTGTGACGCAGATTCCCAGCATGAGAAGCACAAGAGCAGCGACGCCAAAGATGAGGGCGGTGGGACCAGCTCCCAGCCACGGGGACGGAAGCGGGAAGAACGCCAGATATCCGCAGTATGCCGCGCAGATGGCGCAGATCGCCGCTGCGATAAAGAAAAACACCTGGAAAAACCGGGATCCCTTGCTGGAGGAAGACACCTGTGCATGCTGATAGTCCTGGTAGAGTGTTTCAGCCTGACTGCGGTACGCCTCGATGGACGCCTCATCCGTAAAGGAAAACTCATCCAGTACCTGACGGCTCTTCTGCAGCCGGTCGGATAAATCTTCTTTTTCTATTTTCTGATGTTCCAGTTCATTTCGAACCGAGTCACGCAGCTTTGAGTATTCCTGTAACTGATTCTCATATTTTGGCGAAGAAAGCTCGCGTTCCAGCGCGCGGATCTCGCTAAGAAGGGAGGTATAGTTGACCGAAGCCTCCGGGCTTAACTGGGATTCAAATTGTTTGCGCTGATTTTTCAGATAGGCGGTCGCCTTAGTGATATTGAGCGCCATATTGCCAGAGGTATTCATGTTAGCAATATAGTTTTTCAGTTCCGAAACCATACCTTCATCGGTCGCACTCTTTAACTGGCTGATGCTGATGGTGTTGTTGTACATGGTTTCACTCATGCCGCCCAAAATTTCCTGCAATACGGCGCGGCCGTCCGGTTCCTCGCGTCCGGTCGTCTCGTTGATGACGGTAAATTCCTTCTTGTTTTTCTGGAACGAGCGCTCGATCCGGTAAATGGTGCCGTCGTCGGATTCAAGCCGGAGCTGCCCCTCGTAGGTGCCGCTGTTTTCCCACGGCTCATATTTGCTGTAGATGTCGTTTCTGGCGGCGCGCCCCCTCTGACGCTCGATGCCGAAGAGCATGCCGCGGATAAAGGTGTGGATCGTGGATTTGCCGGCTTCATTTTTACCGTAAATGACGTTTAACCCGTCCTCAAAGGAGACGGCTGTGTCATGAAATTTTCCAAACCCACTGATATAAAGATCAAGAAAACGCATGGAAGCTAACTCCTTTCATCGGTGGTGAGAAGCAGGGCGTGGATGCCGTAAAACAGCGCCTTTTTCTCCACCGGACTCATGTCCGGTTTTTTCAGTGCCTGGATGTAAAAGCCGATCATATCGCTTGGATGCTCGGCAAACAGGGCGGAAAAATCGTATTGCGGTTCCGTCTCATCGATGATATCCGCGATGCGGAAACGCAGCTTTAAGGCGTCCAGATCGAAGGAAATATCGGGATCGCGCATGCCCTGCACCTTGAAGCGGAAAATATTGTCATTGCCGCGCTGTTCGATCTCATGGGCAATTTTTAAGTACAGCTCCGTGTTGGTCGTATCCGGCGTGACGCGGACGATGAGCGGGATGTAGCGGAGCTTCGCCATCGGAATAAAGTCCAGTGTCGTTACCTGACAGCTTTCCGGGTCGATCTCGCCGTAAAGGATGCCGTGCCTGCCGGTCTCGGTCTTATCAAGCGGCTCCGGGGAACCGCAGTATGCCATCTTTTTGTCCAGTAGGATCTCTGGCCTGTGGATGTGCCCCAGTGCGATATACGAAAATCCGGAGGAAGCCAGCGCCGCCCGGTCAATCGGGACGTGGTTCGCGTCGCCGCCGTGCCCCAGCAGAATGTGGATTTTTCCATCCTCCGGCGCTTCAAGAGTATCGAGGCGCGGCTCCGGGATCTCCGCAGTATAGTAAGAAAAGCCGGTCACCTCGGTGTTGATATCCTCAAAATAGACGGATGAGACATCCTCACTTTCCAGAAACGTCACGTTGGAAGCCCAGGAAAAGCTTAAAACAGCGGAATTTTTGCGGATCCGGTCGTGATTGCCTGCGATGATGATAACCTGTGTCTGCGGGATCGTGGAAAACAGGTAATTGACCTCTTTCAGGTCGCGCAGCAGCGGCTGGCGGTGGAACAGATCCCCCGCGATGAACAGGCAGTCCACGCGCAGTTCCTTTGCCTTGGCGATGATGGCGGTAAACGTATCGCGGATATCGCGGCTGCGCTCCCGGCTCCACGGCTTGTCGCTGTCCGGGGACATGCCCCAGTGGATATCGCCGGTATGGATAAATTTCACATTCTCTCCCCCTTTCAGGAGTCTGTCACTCCGTATGTACATATTGAAATAATAATAGAAAAGGGACTGCTGCAAATAGCAGAAAGCGGATTCCAGTATTTGCGACAGCCCCATAGTTGCTTATTGTTTACAGTTCACAGTTGTTTACGGTTCTCGGGAACGGGATGACATCACGGATGTTGGAAACGCCGGTTAAGTACATCACGCAGCGCTCGAATCCAAGACCAAATCCGGAGTGTCTTGCGGAACCGTATTTACGCAGATCCAGATAGAAATCGTAGTCCTCCTTTTTGAGTCCAAGCTCGTCCATACGCGCCTCTAACTTCTCTAAGCTGTCCTCACGCTGGCTGCCGCCGATGATCTCGCCGATGCCCGGTACGAGACAGTCCATCGCTGCAACGGTCTTGCCGTCCTCGTTCATCTTCATGTAGAATGCCTTGATCTCCTTCGGATAATCGGTAACGAAGACCGGTTTCTGGAAGATCTTCTCGGTTAAGTAGCGCTCATGCTCGGTCTGTAAGTCACAGCCCCAGAATACCTTGTAGTCGAATTCGTCGTTGTGCTCTTCGAGGATGCGGACAGCCTCGGTGTAGGTTACATGACCGAACTCGGAATTTAATACGTGGTTTAAGCGGTCAAGGAGTCCCTTGTCGATGAACTGGTTGAAGAAATTCATCTCTTCCGGTGCGTGCTCTAAGACGTAGCGGATGACATATTTTAACATATCCTCGGCAACTTCCATGTTGTCGTTCAGATCCGCAAATGCCATCTCCGGCTCGATCATCCAGAACTCAGCTGCATGACGGGTCGTGTTGGAGTTCTCTGCGCGGAAGGTCGGTCCGAAGGTGTAGATATTGCGGAATGCCATCGCGTAGGTCTCGCCGTTTAACTGACCGCTGACAGTTAAGTTAGTTGGTTTTCCGAAGAAATCCTGGGAGTAGTCAACCGTGCCGTCGTCCTTTTTCGGAACATTGTTCAGATCCATCGTGGTAACCTGGAACATCTCACCGGCGCCCTCGCAGTCACTTGCGGTAATCAGTGGAGTGTGGACATACACGAAATCGCGCTCCTGGAAATACTGATGGATCGCGTAAGCTGCCAGGGAACGTACACGGAACACAGCCTGGAAGGTGTTGGTTCTCGGACGCAGGTGGAGATGGTACGCAGATATTCAAGGCTGTGGCGTTTTTTCTGAAGCGGATAATCCGAAGCGGACGGTCCCTCAACGGCTACCTCGGTCGCCTGAATCTCGAACGGCTGCTTTGCCTCCGGGGTCGCAACCAGGGTACCTTTTACGATAATGGATGCGCCTACGTTTAACTTGGAGATCTCCGCAAAGTTCGGCATTGTATCATGGTAAACAACCTGAAGCGTCTCAAAGTAGCTGCCATCGCTCACAACGATGAAGCCAAAGTTCTTGGAACCGCGCACGCTTCGTACCCAGCCGCCGATCTGAACTTCTTTGTCCAGATACGTCTCTCTGGAACGGTAAATTTCTCTTACAGTGGTTAAATTCATCTCAGTAAACTCCTTATTTTGCAAAATAAACTTTCTCATGCGGACTGCCCTGCAGTGTGCAGACCGTGTTTAACTTTCATTATACTGTATTTTCCTTGTAGATTCAAGGGACGGAGGGAAAATCTGGGGGGATAGAAGGAAAAAATTATCAGTCTTTTTCACTGGGCAGCAAAATGACGGGAACTTAATACTGCATCTGCATATCCAAGCGAAGCGTGGGGTTATCCATGGGAAAATCAAAGGTAGATTCCACATCCCGGAATTACGAAAATATTATGTAAAAGGAACGAAAAATGTCGGAAAATGTACAAAATTGGGACAAATTCTATTAAAAATTTGTTCACTATTTTCGTGAAGTATGTTATAATAAAAACAGGTTTAAAATACACATTATATGTGAGCATCGAGGGGTGATATCGTGATTAAAAAGGAAATGATAGCTATGCTGTTGGCAGGCGGACAGGGCAGTCGTCTGGGTGTCTTAACTCAAAAAGTAGCAAAACCTGCGGTTTCTTTCGGAGGAAAGTATCGAATCATCGATTTTCCGTTAAGTAACTGTATCAATTCGGGAGTGGACACGGTAGGCGTTCTGACCCAGTATCAGCCGCTGCGGCTGAATGCACATATTGGAATCGGTATTCCGTGGGATCTGGACCGCAACGTAGGTGGTGTGACGGTACTTCCGCCGTATGAGCGGAGCAAAGGAAGCGATTGGTACACCGGTACGGCGAACGCGATCTACCAGAACCTGGAATACATGGAAACGTACAATCCAGAGTATGTGCTGATTTTGTCCGGCGACCACATCTACAAGATGGACTACGAGGTAATGCTGGAATACCACAAAGCAAACAATGCGGATGTGACGATCGCGGCGATGCAGGTTCCGATGGAGGAGGCAAGCCGTTTCGGTATCGTTATAACCGATGACAACAACCGCATTACGGAGTTTGAGGAGAAACCGGCGAATCCGCGCAGCAATTTAGCTTCCATGGGTATTTACATATTCAGCTGGAAGGTGCTCAAGGAAGCGCTCATCAAGCTCTCGGACGAGCCTGGATGTGATTTTGGAAAGCACATTATCCCGTATTGCCATGCAGCTGGAAAACGTATCTTCGCATACGAGTACAACGGCTACTGGAAAGATGTCGGAACCCTTGGCTCCTACTGGGAGGCAAACATGGAACTGATCGACATCATTCCAGAGTTCAACCTGTATGAAGAATACTGGAAGATTTACACGAAGAGCGATATTATTCCCCCACAATTTATATCGGAGCAGTCCAAGATAGAGCGCAGTATCATCGGCGAGGGCACCGAGGTATACGGCGAAGTCATTAACTCGGTCATCGGAGCAGGCGTTACGATCGGAGAAGGTGCGGTGATCCGTGATTCGATCATCATGAAGGGCACGACGATCGGCGCTGGCACGGTTGTGGATAAGGCGATCGTGGCGGAGGACGTTACCATCGGTGAGAATGCCGAGGTCGGCGTCGGAGAATATGCCGAGAGCAAGTACGACAAGAAGGTATATCAGTTCGATCTGGTAACGATCGGAGAGCGCTCCGTGATACCGGATGGAGTGAAGATAGGACGGAACACAGCGATTTCCGGTGTGACGACGGCAGACGATTATCACGGCGGCGAGCTGGAGAGCGGCGATTATATCATAAAGGCAGGTGGAATACAATGAGAGCGATCGGGATTGTTTTAGCTGGCGGCAACAGCAAGAGAATGAGAGAATTATCCAATAAGAGAGCCATCGCAGCGATGCCTATCGCAGGCAGCTACCGCAGTGTCGATTTTGCTCTGAGCAATATGAGCAATTCCCACATCCAGAGTGTGGCGGTACTGACGCAGTACAACTCCCGTTCCCTGAATGAGCACTTGAGTTCTTCCAAGTGGTGGGATTTCGGACGTAAGCAGGGCGGCATGTATGTATTCACACCGACGATCACGGCAGAGAGCAGCGACTGGTACCGCGGTACCGCAGATGCGCTGTATCAGAACCTCGATTTCTTAAAGAAAAGTCATGAGCCGTATGTGGTCATTGCAGGCGGCGACTGTGTCTATAAATTGGATTACGGCAAGGTACTGGAGTATCATATTGAAAAGAAAGCGGATATTACCGTAGTATGCAAGGAGATGCCTCCGGAGGAGGACGTTACCCGCTTCGGTCTGGTGAAGTTAAATGATGACGGACGTATCACAGATTTTGAGGAAAAACCGATGCTGGCGACCTCCAGCATGATCTCCTGCGGTATCTATGTAATCCGCCGCCGTCAGCTCATCGAACTTCTGGAGCGCTGTGCAGCAGAGGATCGGTATGATTTTGTTACCGATATTTTAGTCAGATATAAGAACCTCAAACGCATTTACGCGTATAAGTTAGGAACTTACTGGAGCAACATCGCTTCGGTTGATTCGTACTACAAGACGAACATGGATTTCCTAAAACCGGATGTACGCCACTATTTCTTCAAGGAATACCCGGAGATCTACTCCAAGGTAGATGATCTTCCGCCGGCAAAATACAATCCGGGTGCAAATGTCAAGAACAGCCTGGTATCCAGCGGCTGTATCTTAAATGGTACGGTGGAGAACTCGGTTCTGTTTAAGAAGGTATATGTAGGCAATAACTGTATCATCCGGAATTCTGTTATTTTAAATGATGTTTACATCGGGGACAATACAGTGATTGAGAATTGTATTGTAGAGAGCCGTGATACGATCCGCGCCAACACGACGCACATCGGTACGCCGGAAGATGTAAAGATTGTCATTGAGAAGAACGAGCGGTTTACATTATAGGGTACATCAAAGAACAGACGGAAGGGGTAAATGGGTATGCAGATTACAGACGTAAGAGTGCGGCGGATAGAGAAGGAAGGTAAGATGAAAGCCATCGTATCCATCACACTTGACAATGAATTTGTGGTTCATGATATCAAGGTTATTGAGGGAGAGAAAGGACTTTTTATTGCTATGCCGAGCCGTAAGGCTGCGGATGGAGAATACCGGGATATTGCCCACCCGATTAATTCGGAAACCAGAGACATGATTCAAAATGTCATTCTTGCCAAATACGAGGCGACAGCTCTGGAACTGGCAGAGCTGGAGAAAGCAGAGTAAAAAGCAGGAAAAGAAAGTAAAAAGAGAGAAAATATGAAAAAATGTCCCCGGACGCTGGACAAAGTGCCCGGGGACATTTATTATGTAGATATAGTGTGCTCAAAAACGGGCAGAATTTGCCCGAATGTGTACAGATAATCCATAAGGGGGTAATTATGAGCGGTACGATTTTTTCTTTAATACCGCCTATCGTAGCCATTGCGCTTGCATTGATTACGAAAGAGGTGTACCTGTCTCTGCTGATAGGTATTATGTCGGGCGCGTTTTTATTTACGGGTCCAAATCCGCTTCATGCGGTGGAAACAATGATCGCGATCATGGGCGAGAAGATCGGGGGCAATGTCAACATTCTGCTTTTCCTGGCATTTCTCGGCATCGTGGTAGCACTGATCACAAAGTCTGGTGCGTCGAAGGCTTATGGTGAGTGGGCGTCCCACGCGATCCGCACGAAGAAGGGCGCGCTGTTTGCAACCATGTTCCTCGGAATGCTGATTTTCGTGGATGACTATTTTAACTGCCTGACCGTCGGCACGGTTATGCGTCCGGTGACGGACAAGCACAAGATCACACGTGCGAAGTTAGCCTACATCATCGATGCGACGGCGGCGCCGATCTGTATCATCGCGCCGATCTCAAGCTGGGCGGCAGCGGTCGGTTCTTCGCTTCCGGAGGACAGCGGAGTGGACGGCTTCAGTCTGTTCCTTCACACGATTCCGTTTAATCTGTATGCGCTTCTCACGATCTGCTTCATGCTCTTTTTGGTAGCAGGCGATTTTGATTTCGCGGCGATGAAACGCTATGAAGAACAGGTGAAAAAGACCGGAAAAGAGACGACGGTCGAGGCGGAGGCGATGGAGATCTCCGGCAACGGAAAGGTTATCGATCTGATTCTTCCGATCCTGGTTCTGATTGCGTTCTGCGTCAGCGGTATGCTGTATACAGGCGGCATCCTGGACGGCGTTGGTCTGGTCGAGGCGTTCGCCAACTGTGATTCGGCACTGAGCCTGGTGCTTGGTTCCTTCTTCACACTGGTGTTTATCTTTGCATTTTACATGATCCGCCGTGTCATCCGGTTCAATGAGTTCTGTGAATCCTTCACGATCGGCGTCAAGGCGATGATCCCGGCGATCATGATTCTGTGCCTTGCCTGGACTCTGTCTGGTATCTGCAGTGCGGATTACTTAAACATCGGCGGCTATGTCAAAGAGGTAGTGGGCGGCAATGCGCTGGTCGGCTCCCTGATGCCGGCCCTGATGTTCGTCATCGCGGCGGGGCTGGCGTTCTCGACCGGTACGTCCTGGGGTACCTTCGGTATTCTGCTTCCGATTGCATTTGCGGTGGTTGGCGCTGAAAATATGAACAGCCTTACAATCGTGACGGCTTCGATTCTGGCAGGTGCGGTCTGCGGCGACCATGTTTCCCCGATCTCGGATACGACCATCCTTGCGTCGGCTGGCGCCCAGTGCCACCACATCAACCACGTATCGACCCAGATCCCGTATGTGCTGTGCGTAGCGGCGTGCTGTTTCCTCGGTTATCTGGCGGCCGGAATTACCGCCAATGGCTGGGTGGGAACCGGCGTGGGATTCGCAGCGCTGATTGTGGTTCTGGTTATTCTGGATCGAAAGAATAAAGGGACGAAAGAGGCGTAAAAGCATCGGCAGTAAACGAAAATTGGTTCGTTTACTGCCGATTTTTGCGTTTATGCTATATCTATACAACCGCCGGCTCCAGGAGGAGCTTGCCGGTTTTGTAGCGTTCTTTGCTGAATAACTTGATATCCATGCTGTCCTCCTGCCCGGCGAGATGGTTTGCCATGAGAATGGCGATGCGGGGGGAGACCATGAAACCGTGACCAGAGAACCCACAGACGCTGTAAAATCCTTTTGCCTCAGCCGCCTCGTCGATGACAGGGTTGCAGTCCGGGCTTAAATCGTACTGTCCAGCCCACTGGCGGACCACTTTCAGTTTCCGCAGAATCGGAAGTGCTTCACACATGACAGCGCAGTTCTTTTCCAGAAACTGCCAGGAAGAATTGAAATTGTAGCTGGGGGCTTCGTGGGGACCGATGCCCATGACGAAGCTTCCATGTGGTGTCTGCTGGACATAATAGGAACGGTGGAAGGACATAACCATGCAGTCGATGAGAGGTGCAACCGGCTCGGTTACCAGCGCCTGATGGCGTTCCGAGGTAACAGGAATATCCTCACCAACCATTTTAGCCAGCTCTGGCGCATGGACGTTGGCACAGTTGATGACGGTTCTGGCTTCAAAGGTTCCGTTTGTTGTCTCAACGGCGTGGATGCGTCCGGCTTTCGTCTGAAGCCCGGTGACCTCGGTGTAGGTCAGAAATTCAACACCCATCCGTTTGGCACCCTGTGCGTAGGCCTGTGTACACTGGAACGGATCTGCGTGACCATCCTTCTGGCAGAAGGTAGCGCCAAACATACCGTCGGTATTCAGGTATGGAACAATCTCTTTTGCTTCTTTTAAATCGACGGCGCGGGAATCAATGCCGAGCTTATGCTGGACTTTGAGGTTTTCCTGAAATTGTGCCCATTCTTTTTCTGTATAAGCAACCAGAAGATAGCCGCCCTGATGGAGACCGCAGCTGCGCGTATAGCCGGTATATTCTTCCAGATGTTCAAAGATATGGGTACTTTCCAGAGCGATCCGCGCGTTCAGCTCGGATCCCCACTGCTGGCGGATACCGGCGCCGCAGCGGCCCGTTGCGCCGGAGGTCAGAAAGCGTTTCTCAATCAGGAGGATGTCCGTGATTCCACGCTTGGCGAGTTCAAATGCGGTGGCACATCCAATAATGCCTCCGCCGATAATGATGACATCGTAGGCTTTTTTCATTCGCAGCCACCTCCTTTTGTAGCAGACGGATCGTAGGATCCGTAAGAACCTTCATCCCCGTCCCGGACGGTTTCTTCCCAGGCGTCTGCCAGAGTGCCCATGCTGATAGGTTTGACAGGAGGGCGGAAGGTTGGCATCAGGACCTCTTCCAGAGGAAGTTTATAATAGGAAGAGAGTTCCTGTGCGATCAACATCCGGCAGGTACGTCCCTGACAGGGACCCATTCCAGCGCGGGTTACACGTTTAATTTCGTCGATGGTGCGGTAACCATCCTGAATACATTTTAAAATGTCCTCGCGGGTTAAATCTTCACATCGGCAGAGGATTGTGTTTTTATCATCCATTTTGATACCCCCCTACTTTGATTGCCCGAACGTCCATGCAAGTTCCTTCGGAACCGCCAGACAGACAATGTTGGTTTTATTTTTAGCGCCGCCCTGGATGAGCTGTACGACCGGGAACCAGCCGAGAGCTTCGCCGGAGCGGTTCAGACCGCAGGCAAGCTCTCCTTTTTTAGGAAGCGGCAGAAATTCAAACGGAAGCTTTACGAGGGCTTCGGTCGGGCTGTATGTTTTATCAACGATGAAAATGGCAAGACCCGGGCACTTCAGCATACAGGCACCGCAGCCATTGCAGACATCAAAATCAATTTTGGGTGTCTCGTTGATATCCGGCTCGATGTGGATTGCTTTTTTTACACAGGCCTTTGTACAGGGATTGCAGGGGATTTTCTGAAAACACTCTGCGATGGCAACGGCGCCCTTTAAAAAACGTGTTTCATTCGGCGTAACTGCTTCAATGGCTTCTTTATCCGGGATTCCTGTCTGAATTAACATACGGACGCGCCTCCTTTCCTGCATATGTCATGCTCCAGGCGAAGTTTACGGGCTTTTTCCAGACCGCTTAAAATTCTGGCACCGGCAGGACCGGAGCGCAGTTCAGAAAGCTCCGAACGGGCAGCTTCCTTTTCGGCTGCCGCCCGGACAGGCTCATAGCCGAGGCTTTCGGCAGCGGCACATCCGGCGAGACGGCCTTCCACCATAGCGGAAGAGGCTTCTTCGATTCCGGAAACATCGCCGGCTGCATAGACGCCCGGAACCGAGGTTTCCAGGTTTTCATCGGTCAGCGGGATATGCCCGGATAATTCGCGGATAAATGCCATATCACAGCCAGCCTGCCAGCAAAGCTCGGTCAGCGGAGCCAGTCCGACTGCCAGACAGAGCGTATCGCAGGGAATCGTCTCTTCCGTGCCGGGGACAGGCTGGAACTGGGAGTCAACCTGTACGATGACAACGCCCTCAAGGGCATCGGTTCCATACGCTTTTTCGATCGTATAGCCAGTCCGGATAGGAACACCGGAGCGGCGGATTTTCGAGGCATGGACCAGATAACCGCCGATTTTTGGGGCGGCTTCGATAATGCCGGCAACCTCAACCCCTGCCTGCATCAGCTGATAGGAGACAATCAGACCGATATTGCCTGCACCGACCATTAAAACACGTTCAGCCGGTTTGACGCCGGCGACATTCATGAGGGTCTGCACGGCACCGGCACCGTAGATGCCGGGAAGATCATTGCCGGGAAATTCCAGAAACTTTTCAGAAGCGCCGGTGGCGAGAATGATTTTGGATGGGCGGATTTTCATGTGTTTTCCGTGATAAAAAACAGTAACGATGCCGTCCTCATAGATTCCCAGCACGGTTGCTTCTGTCAAAATTTCAATATTTGGATGGTGTTTCGCTTTTTCTATCAGCAGGTTTCCGATGTGGATGCCGCGTTCTCCGGCATATTGTTTTTCGGAACCAAAAAATTTGTGCGTCTGTTTGACTAACTGACCGCCGGGGAGGTAATCGCGCTCACATAAGAGGACGCTGGCTCCCAGCTCGGCGGCGGCACAGGCAGCAGAGAGACCCGCCGGTCCGCCTCCGATGACGAGAATTTCGGTCTGTTTGATCATAGGACAACCCCCTTTCCGTGCTGTTCTTCCACTTTCATGCCGGCCTTTACGCGGGTCACGCAGACGCGGACATTTGGCTCACCGTCTACAGTCATGAAACAAGAGGAACAGTTGCCGATGGCACAAAAAAGACCTCTTGGACGGTGCAGATGGGGACTGTGTCCCAGTGTGCGGATGCCAGCCGCATGCAGGGCGGCGGCGATGGTTTCGTGGGTAAAGCCGGTGATGGGCTGACCGTTATAGTAAAAAACGACCTCTTCTCCCCGGTCAAAATCCAGGACAGGATGTTCTTCCAGTCGCATACAGATCTCCTCCTCATATAATCAAGTGTTTTTTATTGAAAATTCAAGGTTTTTCAACCTTTCATATCTCAGTGAATAAGCCACAGCTATGAGCATTTCGATGTATCAGGTACTGAAATAGCGGTTGAATGGTATACGAAATAAAACGTCATTGATTTTCGCTTTACTGGTCTTGCGTATGCCCTTCCCTCTATGGCAGCTAACCTCCTATATCCACCAGGATCATCTCTGTCTCCAGAGGTCCTAACTTCCTTCGTTCTGCCTACCCATAACCAGGGTGTCAGCTATGCTCCTTTACGGGGTCATGCCCCTTGGTGATGATTTCTGCCGACTACTGGCTCATTCTTTGTATTATTGATTACTGACTCGCTTCCTGTTCCAGCACTGTGATCAGTGGACGTTATCTGTTACATTCCGCTTGATTCAGTGGCTGTCCACATGACAGCCTCCATTACAGTTACTTATCTTTCTTACGCAGCCTGTAGATAAACTGCTGGTCTCTTGATGTCACTGACCATCTTTTTCGGATCATAATCCACACCTTTCGTCAGAATGGCATAAAAGACTCGTATCAGCTTAGCTGCAATTGCCATAAGTGACTGCATTTTCTTCAATGGATTTAGTCTTCTGGTTGTGTAATAATTATGGAGTTCCCTGAACTCCTGGTTCTTCGACACAAGTGACATTGCAACCTCAAAGAGTAGATATATAAGTCTCTTTCGACCTCGTCTGCTTATTGTTGTCTCGCCCTTGTGCTTTCCCAAACTATTTTCAACCAATGCCAATCCTGCAAGTTTCTGCAGTTCCTTCGGATTGTTGAAGCGGCTGATATCACCTACTTCTGCAAGGAATCCTGACACTGTCCTGATTCCCACACCTTTGATCTCTAACAGCTTTTCAGTCATCGGAATC
>NZ_QUFZ01000086.1:0-510 GCF_003478725.1 Clostridium sp. AF22-10 | reverse complement strand
TGTGCCCGTCTGTTTTGCTGGCATATACACCAACATGGTGCTCATCCACCTCGACTTTTGCCGGAATGAAACGATATCTGCGTGTAATAGCATCTGGAAGCTGTTTCCAGCCGTTTTCACCGAATTCTGCTGTTAATTCTTCTTCGGTCATGTAGTGGTCGATCCGATTTGTAGGAAGCCCGGACATATCCTGTGCTTTCTTACCGGTTGCTTTTTTTCTGCGTTCCGGTGCCGGCTCCAGAGTCTCTGGTTCCGGTGCCTCCAGATCACAGACAGCTTCGGCTTCATTAAAAAACACAATGGTTCCATCCACTTCAGCAAAACGGAGCTGCTGGGCATCCTCCATTTTTTCAGAGGAACGTCCAAACCGGTTCTTATTAGCCAGGATCAGCTGTTCCATCTTGCCTGCATCTTCGTATCCAGGGAATGCAGGTCGGCACTGACCTTTTCTAACTGTTCCTGTTGATTCAAAAATAACTGGATCAGCATAGATTTATCAAAGCTGTTTAA
>NZ_QUFZ01000085.1:0-511 GCF_003478725.1 Clostridium sp. AF22-10 | reverse complement strand
TGTGCCCGTCTGTTTTGCTGGCATATACACCAACATGGTGCTCATCCACCTCGACTTTTGCCGGAATGAAACGATATCTGCGTGTAATAGCATCTGGAAGCTGTTTCCATCCGTTTTCACCGAATTCTGCTGTTAATTCTTCTTCGGTCATGTAGTGGTCGATCCGATTTGTAGGAAGCCCGGACATATCCTGAGCTTTCTTACCGGTTGCTTTTTTTCTGCGTTCCAGTGCCGGCTCCAGAGTCTCTGGTTCCGGTGCCTCCAGATCACAGACAGCTTCGGCTTCATTAAAAAACACAATGGTTCCATCCACTTCAACAAAACGGAGTTGCTGGGCATCCTCCATTTTTTCAGAGGAACGTCCAAACCTGTTCTTATTAGCCAGGATCAGCTGTTCCATCATTGCCTGCATCTTCGTATCCAGGGAATGCAGGTCGGCACTGACCTTTTCTAACTGTTCCTGTTGATTCAAAAATAACTGGATCAGCATAGATTTATCAAAGCTGTTTAA
>NZ_QUFZ01000084.1:0-581 GCF_003478725.1 Clostridium sp. AF22-10 | reverse complement strand
CGCTAGTAATCGCGAATCAGAATGTCGCGGTGAATACGTTCCCGGGTCTTGTACACACCGCCCGTCACACCATGGGAGTCAGTAATGCCCGAAGTCAGTGACCCAACCGTAAGGAGGGAGCTGCCGAAGGCAGGACCGATAACTGGGGTGAAGTCGTAACAAGGTAGCCGTATCGGAAGGTGCGGCTGGATCACCTCCTTCTAAGGAAGAAGAAGTAAGGGTTTTATATACTGTTGAGTTTTCGAGGATGACAATTAAAGATTGGAATCCAGGAAATGAAAGATTTCCGGTGTCGATGCGCTTAGGGGACACACCCGTTCCCATCCCGAACACGATGGTTAAGACCTAAGCGGCCGATGATACTATGCTGGAGACGGCATGGGAAAGCAGGTGGATGCCGGATTCCATTAAAAACAATTCGCTGAATGCGATTTGAAATAGAACGGACACATCGGAATGGATGAACTATCTGTGATGAGGATGTGTTAACCTACACCAGCAGGGAAGTGCTGTTCCATATAACTGGTTTTTACCAGTGATTCATAAGTTCGAGCTTATCGAGGTTGTGAATGACTGATAAA
>NZ_QUFZ01000083.1:0-582 GCF_003478725.1 Clostridium sp. AF22-10 | reverse complement strand
TTTATCAGTCATTCACAACCTCGATAAGCTCGAACTTATGAATCACTGGTAAAAACCAGTTATATGGAACAGCACTTCCCTGCTGGTGTAGGTTAACACATCCTCATCACAGATAGTTCATCCATTCCGATGTGTCCGTTCTATTTCAAATCGCATTCAGCGAATTGTTTTTAATGGAATCCGGCATCCACCTGCTTTCCCATGCCGTCTCCAGCATAGTATCATCGGCCGCTTAGGTCTTAACCATCGTGTTCGGGATGGGAACGGGTGTGTCCCCTAAGCGCATCGACACCGGAAATCTTTCATTTCCTGGATTCCAATCTTTAATTGTCATCCTCGAAAACTCAACAGTATATAAAACCCTTACTTCTTCTTCCTTAGAAAGGAGGTGATCCAGCCGCACCTTCCGATACGGCTACCTTGTTACGACTTCACCCCAGTTATCGGTCCTGCCTTCGGCAGCTCCCTCCTTACGGTTGGGTCACTGACTTCGGGCATTACTGACTCCCATGGTGTGACGGGCGGTGTGTACAAGACCCGGGAACGTATTCACCGCGACATTCTGATTCGCGATTACTAGCG
>NZ_QUFZ01000082.1:0-583 GCF_003478725.1 Clostridium sp. AF22-10 | reverse complement strand
AGGCAGTTTCCTATCTGATTCCGGTGTATGCAGAGACCTGGGAAGAACTTTCAGAAATCAGAAATCCACAAAAACGCTTTAATGAAGCGGAACATCTGGTACATGAGACAAAAAAGAATCATGCCAGATTTCTGTTTGACCGTCATTTCCCTAAGATGCCATCTTATCTGAGAAGAGCGGCGATTCAACACGCACTTGGAGCCGTGTCCTCCTATCAGACACGCCTTAGTTTGTGGGAAAAGGGAGAACTGAGAGGAAAACCGAAGCTGGTCTGTGAGAATCATGCGATGCCGGTATTTTATCGGGATGTCATGTATAAGGAAGCAGAACCGGGAGAAGATGCGGCACATTTAAAGCTGTTTGATGGGCGAGAGTGGAAGTGGTTTCAAGTAAAATTACTTCATACCGATATGGAATATCTGCGAAAAAAATGGAGTGGTAAAAAGGCATCTGCCCCTACTTTGGAAAGGAAACATCATAAATATTTCCTTCGGTTTTCATACACAGAGGAAGTAAGCTTATCAAAAACAGATGTAAAAGAGCAGGTGATATGCAGCGTTGATTTAGGAATCAATACGGATGC
>NZ_QUFZ01000081.1:0-614 GCF_003478725.1 Clostridium sp. AF22-10 | reverse complement strand
GCTCAACAGATACACCAGAGGCCAGTCCACCCCGGTCCTCTCGTACTAAGGGCAGCTCCTCTCAAATATCCTACGCCCGCGCCGGATAGGGACCGAACTGTCTCACGACGTTCTGAACCCAGCTCGCGTACCGCTTTAATGGGCGAACAGCCCAACCCTTGGGACCTACTTCAGCCCCAGGATGCGATGAGCCGACATCGAGGTGCCAAACCACTCCGTCGATGTGAACTCTTGGGAGTGATAAGCCTGTTATCCCCAGGGTAGCTTTTATCCGTTGAGCGATGGCAATCCCACTTTCTACCACCGGATCACTAAGTCCTACTTTCGTACCTGCTCGACCCGTCGGTCTCGCAGTCAAGCTCCCTTCTGCCTTTGCACTCTTTGAATGGTTTCCAACCATTCTGAGGGAACCTTTGAGCGCCTCCGATACCCTTTCGGAGCGACCGCCCCAGTCAAACTCCCCACCTGACATTGTCCCACCTCCGGGTCACGGAGGTTGGTTAGAAATCCAGTACCACAAGGGTGGTATCCCAACAGCGACTCCGACAAGACTGGCGTCCTGTCATCAAAGTCTCCCACCTATCCTGTACATGCAGTACCGAATCCCAGTATCA
>NZ_QUFZ01000080.1:0-618 GCF_003478725.1 Clostridium sp. AF22-10 | reverse complement strand
CTTCACACGTCATACAATGGTCGGAACAGAGGGTCGCCAACCCGCGAGGGGGAGCTAATCCCCAGAAAACCGATCGTAGTCCGGATTGCACTCTGCAACTCGAGTGCATGAAGCTGGAATCGCTAGTAATCGCGAATCAGCATGCCGCGGTGAATACGTTCCCGGGTCTTGTACACACCGCCCGTCACACCATGGGCAACTCGAGTGCATGAAGCTGGAATCGCTAGTAATCGCGGATCAGCATGCCGCGGTGAATACGTTCCCGGGTCTTGTACACACCGCCCGTCACACCATGGGAGTGGGTTTTACCAGAAGTGGCTAGTCTAACCGCAAGGAGGACGGTCACCACGGTAGGATTGATAACTGGGGTGAAGTCGTAACAAGGTAGCCGTATCGGAAGGTGCGGCTGGATCACCTCCTTTCTCGAGCTAATACCGCGAAAGTTGAGCGTTCACGCTTATCGGGCTGTAAATCAAGACAGACTCAGGGGTCTGTAGCTCAGTCGGTTAGAGCACCGTCTTGATAAGGCGGGGGTCGTTGGTTCGAATCCAACCAGACCCACCAATTGTCTGGCGGTAGAAACCTGAGACGTCTCTGTATGGGGGCATAGCTCAGCTG
>NZ_QUFZ01000008.1:0-155136 GCF_003478725.1 Clostridium sp. AF22-10 | reverse complement strand
AGACAGTTCGGTCCCTATCCGGCGCGGGCGTAGGATATTTGAGAGGAGCTGCCCTTAGTACGAGAGGACCGGGGTGGACTGGCCTCTGGTGTATCTGTTGAGCCATCAGGCTCATGGCAGAGTAGCCAAGCCGGGACGGGATAAACGCTGAAGGCATCTAAGCGTGAAGCCCCCCTCAAGATGAGATATCCCATACGCAAGTAGTAAGACCCCTTGAAGACGACGAGGTAGATAGGGCAGAGGTGGAAGCGTAGTAATACGTGAAGCTGACTGTTACTAATCGGTCGAGGGCTTAACCAAAAGGTTATGGTTAAGGATAGGTAAGAGGAAGTTATTTCCTGAAGGATGAAAGATAGAGAGTAGAAGAAATTCAGTGTGCAGTTTGAAGGTATATACCTTTTATTCCTCGATAGCTCAGTCGGTAGAGCACGCGGCTGTTAACCGCGCTGTCGTAGGTTCGAGTCCTACTCGGGGAGTTTTAATTTAATATCTGGCCCCATGGTCAAGCGGTTAAGACATCGCCCTTTCACGGCGGTAACACGAGTTCGAATCTCGTTGGGGTCATTTATGGCGACATAGCCAAGTGGTAAGGCGTGGGTCTGCAACACCCTGATCACCAGTTCAAATCTGGTTGTCGCCTCTGAGGAATCATCGAAAGATGATTCCTTTTTTTATGCCTGAAAAGCCGTATTTTACAAGGATTTTCGGGATTTCAACTGTTTGATTCGCTGTGAAGTAAGATGGCGCTATCGGATTTTCGCATCTTCTGCTATAATAGAATCATTCAAGAAACGGCATTTTAACATAGCCGCGACAAAATTATTTTATAATATGGAGGAAGCGAAAATGGCAGAAAAATTACAGGAATACAGCCTGACCTGGGAAGTAACGGATGAGATGACGGCAAAGCGAATCGGAAGCGCAGGTTCCCAAATTTTGTCTACTCCGAATATGGTGGCCCTGATGGAGGCGGCAGCGCTGGAACTGGCGAAATCGTATCTGGAGGAAGGACAGACGACGGTCGGAGCGGAGATTCACTGTCGCCATCTGGCGCCGACGCCGTTGGGAATGAAGGTAACAGCGACTGCAAAACTCCGCAGCATTGAGCGCCGGAAAATGTGGTTTGATATTGAAGTAAACGATGAGAAGGGCAAATGTGGCGAAGGGTCCCATCTGCGGATCATGGTAAATTCAAAGGCGATGAGCGACAAGGCTGCGAGCAAGGCGGAATAAGGAGTATCAGGTTTAAGTATCATGCACGGAGATAAAGAAAAGTGACTGGTCACGTGTGTGTGCAGCAACATAGAAAGAGAGGCAGCGGTGCGGACAGAAACGATAGGGTGGATCATTGGCATTTTGATTGCGGCAGCGCTTGTCTGGTGGATTTACCGCAAAATAAAGAGGAAAATGCGGCAGCTGGCGAGTACGCCGGAGGTACAGGTGCTTCGGTATGTGGCAAAGCATTTATCGGAAGGTGATTTGACGCAGCCAGACGCATCCAAACCGCGTTCGCTGGCGGGAATGGACCGGCTGTGCCTGCCGCAGATTGCAAAAGATTTCCCGGAGTTTAACTGGAGCGAGTGGAAGGCTCAGCTCGAGACAGAATTGAGAAAAAAACTGGAAAAAGAGTATCAGAAGGTACATATCCACCGGACGGTCATTAGCCGCTATCAGAAGGAAAAAGGACTCTGCCGGATTCTGTGTGAGTCGGCGGTCGAGTATGAGGAAATGACTGAATATGAGAAAACGCCTGAGATGCAGTCAGAACTGCATTCGAATCTGATTCAGACGGTTTATGAGACGGAACTGGTATATGTCTATGAGGATGCGAAAACAGCAGGGGCAGCGGTTTCGCTTATCTGTCCAAACTGCGGTGCACCGATTCAGAAGCTGGGGTTGAAAAAGTGTGAATATTGTGGTTCCGTGCTGGAAGTCCAGAATAAGAAGGCATGGAGACTGCTGGAGATGCGGGAAAAGTAAGCGGGTGATCTCACGGTAGAATCCGGTGATGGGGAGAGAATGCTCCCGGATAAATTGCAGAAGAGTTTTATATGGGGCAGGAGCTTCCTGATGGCTGCCGCGAAAGCGGACAACCATGCAGGTGGTTTCCTGCCATTTGTCTGTGCCCGGAACGGAGAAAGCTTCCGGCGAAATGCCGACATCGCCTTTCCAGGTCAGACCGCTGTTTCAGTCTGAGACTTGTCGAACTGGCGGATGGAAGTTTCAAGATCCAGATGGGAATGCAGCATTTATTCAGTTTCAACTGGATGTAAATTCATAACCAGCTTTTCCGGATGCCGTCTAATCCACCGTAATGCAATCAGGCAGATGGCAACGGAGATGAGAGATCCGATCGGCGCTGCGAGTCCCATCGGATACAGTGTTTCCGGGAAATAGCGGCATGCGAGCCATGCGAGCGGGATGCGCGCTACCACGATCGAGATGCAGTTGTGCAGGAACGACAGCCCGGACAGTCCGCAGGCGCAGAAGAAACCGCTGCAGCAGAAATGGATACCGGCGATCATGCAGTCCAGCACATAGCTCTTCATATACTGGGTTCCGAGCCGGACAACCTCTGCCTCATCAGTAAAGAGGGAGACGGCGGCACCGGCAGCAAATTGCATGGCGATTGCGATGATCAGCCCGAAAGAAAATGTGATGCAGATCGCGTAGCGCAGCGTCTGACGGGCACGCTCAGGTTTTCCGGCACCCAGATTTTGAGCGGAGAGGGCGGAAACCGTGGAGAGAAGCGAGGATGGAACCAGAAACAGGATTCCGATCAGCTTTTCAACGATTCCGACCGCCGCCGCATCATTTAATCCGCGCTGGTTGGCAAACATGGTAATAACCAGAAAAGAAACCTGTATAAAGCCGTCCTGAACTGCAACTGGGATTCCGACCTGCAGGATGGAGGCTATGGTAGTCTTATGTGGATGGAGGTCACGGAGACGAAAACCCGGAAACATCCGTTTTTTAATGATTACGACCAGGGCGATCAGGACACTGCACATCTGTGACAGGGTCGTGCCGAGCGCCGCGCCGGACGGACCGAGCGAAAACACGCCCATTAAAAGGTAATCAAGCGCAATATTGATAATACAGGCGATTGCAACGAAATACATCGGACTTTTGGAGTCTCCCATGCCGCGGAAAATAGAGCTGATGATATTGTAGGCGGTGATGAACGGGATGCCGGCAAAGCAGATCATCAGATATGCCGCGGTGCCGTTTACCGCTTCCTCCGGGACAGACAGCAGCCTGATAATGCCGTGAACCGTCGTCAGCAGAAGTCCGGTCAGAAGAATGGACAGACCTGCAAATAAGGAAATCGTGTTACCGATGCCGCGCGCCGCAAGCTTCCGGTCACCCGCGCCGACCGCGCGTCCGATGAGAACCGTTGCGCCCATCGCCAGACCAACGATCATAACCGTCAGCATATGCATGACCTGACTGCCGACCGAGACCGCCGTCGTCCCATCCACACCGCCAAACTGCCCGATAATAAACAGATCCGCCATGCCGTAGAGTGTCTGCAAAAAATAAGATAACAAATATGGCAGGGAGAAATAGATAACTGTTTTCAGCACACTGCCGGAGGTGAGATTCTTTTCCATGAATAAATCCTCGTCTTTCTGGTAAAAATAGATGACTCTGCCGTCGGCCGTCAGAAAGAAAACGCCGCAGAAATCATTTTCTGAGTATAGTTTATCAGAAATAACTATAATGTCTACAATAATTATAGAGTCAAGGGAAGAAAATCCTTGTTTTTAAGTAGGAAATTTGTGGTATAATATGAGCACTTAGCGAGGTGTTTTCGAGCTTAGTGCGAGTCATACCTAAATACTTAATGAAGCAGAGCCAAAGGCGATAGCTGAATTTAGTATTTATGGTATAATATGAGAAGGCAAATAAAACCCACTTTGATTTTACACAGGAGGTTTCATGAGTTTAGAGTTTAAAAAAATTGAAGTTAACAGTATCCAGAAGATGCTTCCGTTTTACGCGATGCGCCACAATATGACGTGCGACAGCGTATTTCTGGAGAGCTATGTCTGGAAAGATTATTATAATGTCCGTTATGCAATCTGGGAAAATAAGGCGCTTTTATGGCTGATGGAGAATGAAGGACGTTGTTTTTCCGCGATGCCGCTGTGCCGGGAGGAAGACCTGCCTGGGGCGTTTGCGGCGATTGAGGAGTATTTTAATGAAGAACTGGGATATCCGCTGGTTATCAATCTGGCGGATGAGTATGCAGTGAAATATTTAAATCTGCCGGAGGACAAATATCTGGTGGAAGAGCAGGTCGATTCGAGGGATTATCTCTACAACGGCGATGCGATGCGTTCCCTGGCGGGAAAGAAACTGCATAAGAAGAAAAACCGCGTCAACGCATTTAAGCGCGAATATGAGGGGCGCTATGAGTACCGCCGTCTGTGCTGTTCGGACAGCCACGATGTCTGGGTTTTTCTGGACCGCTGGAGACAGCAGAAGGGCGAGGAGGTCGAGGAACATCTCGATTATGAGGTAAAGGGCATTCACGATATTCTGAAAAATTGTTCAGAATTCAGCATCCACATGGGCGGCGTGTATATCGACGGTCAGATGGAGGCATTTACGATCGGAAGCTACAATCCGGTGGAACATATGGCGGTTATCCATATTGAGAAGGCAAACCCGGAGATCAACGGTCTGTACCAGTTTATCAACCAACAGTTCCTGATAGAGGAATTTCCTGAGGCTGAGTGGGTCAACCGCGAGGACGATATGGGATTAGAGGGACTCCGGAAGGCGAAAATGACGTATTATCCGGCGGATTATGCACGCAAATATCTGGTAGAACAGCTGTTAAACGGCAGCAAGGGCTATCACTGGGCGGAGCAGATCGCCAATACGACGGCGGGAAGTGTGCTGACGTATCTGGACGCGGAGGATAAGGACGAGACGAAGCATCTCTGGCATATGTGTTTCCCGGAAGATTCGGAGAGTTTTATCGAGTATTATTATAAGGAAAAGACGAAGGATAACGAGATTCTGGTGAAAAAGGATAATGGACTTCTGATTTCGATGGTGCAGTACAATCCGTATGCGGTGAAGCTGCGTGGACGCCTCTGGAAGCTTGATTACCTGGTCGGAGTAGCAACCGAGGAGAGCCGCCGCCGCGAAGGACATTTCCGGGACGTATTTGTGAAAATGCTTCACGACGAGGAGGCAGCCGGAAAGCCGATCACGTATCTGGTTCCAGTCAACCCGGCTGTGTATGCGCCGATGGGATTTACATTCATCGGAAATGTGGCATCCTATGAGCTGACCGAGGAGGCGAAAAAGACGCTGACGCGCACGGTGTGCCAGGATACGCCGGAGGACTGCGGGCGGGCTGCTGTCTATATGGAACAGTGGCTGGGCGCACGGTATGAGATGTATACGCGCCGGGATGCGGCGTATGTGAGCCGTCTCATCAAGGAGCTGGCTTCTGAAAATGGCACGTTGGAATTCCTGGAACAGGACGGCAGGCTGGTTGGCCTGGATGCCTACTGGGGCTGGGAAGTCCGTGAACATCGGCTTTTGTATGCGGAGGACGCATACACGGTCAAGACGGGCGAGAAGCTGTGGAATATGGCGCGCCTGACGAATATCGGGGCGCTGCTGGCGGCATTTGGCTTAAAACAGGCAGAGCAGCAGGGAGAAGAAAAACGTATGCTCACACTGGGCATCCGTATGAATGATCCGATTCTGGAAATGAACAACGGTGAGTTTGTCTGGACGATTGGGGAGACAGGTTCCAGCCTGAAGGCGCGGAAGCCGGAGCCGAATACCTGCGGCTGCACGGAAAATGTTTCCATATGGCTGGAGGCGAAGCCGGAAGAGCTGGTGAGCTGGCTGTTTGGCTGCCGGAAAGCGGAAGAAATCTGGGGCGGACAGCTTGAAAATAAGGGGCTGGCAGAGATTCTGGCACAGGTGGATACGGTGAACGGCGTGTATCTGGATGAGATTGTGTAGAGTGTGTGCTGTAATTGTATAGGATAGAGAATATGCTGATTTTATGTAACTAATAGCAACCGCTTTTATGTTTTCAGAAAAAGGAGAGGAGAGTGCGTCAGATGGGAGAGACAGACACATTAAAAAAATGGATTAATGAGTCAAATTATATTGTGTTTTTTGGCGGGGCGGGTGTTTCGACCGAGAGCAATATCCCGGATTTTAGAAGCACGGACGGGCTGTACCATCAGGAGTATGACTATCCGCCGGAAACGATTTTAAGCCACAGCTTTTATATGAGAAAGCCAGAGGAATTTTACCGGTTTTACCGCAATAAGATGCTGTTCCCGAATGCAAAGCCGAACCGGGCGCATCTGGCACTGGCGAAGCTGGAGCAGGAAGGAAAGCTGAAAGCGGTCATTACCCAGAATATCGACGGGCTGCACCAGGCAGCAGGCAGCAAAGAGGTGCTGGAGCTGCACGGATCGGTGCTCCGCAACCATTGTACGCGCTGCGGCAGGTTTTACGGATTGGATGATATTTTGAAGATGAAGGGCGTGCCGAAGTGCGGCTGCGGCGGCGTGATCAAGCCGGATGTCGTGCTGTATGAGGAAGGACTGGACAATGAGGTAATTGAGCGGTCAATTGCCCATATCCGCAAGGCAGATATGCTGATCATCGGCGGCACCTCGCTGGTGGTGTACCCGGCAGCGGGGCTGATTGATTATTATCATGGAAATAAACTGGTTCTGATCAATAAATCAGCGACCTCGCGCGATGGTCAGGCGGATCTGGTTATCAGCGACAGCATCGGGAAGGTGCTGGGGGACGCGGTCGGAGTATAAGGTAGTAACAGGGGAGAGAGGAAATGGTATACGAGGTTGGAGATATTGTAAAACTCAAAAAGCCGCACCCGTGCGGCAGCCATGAGTGGGAGATCCTGCGGGTCGGCGCGGATTTCCGTTTGAAATGTGCCGGCTGCGGGCATCAGGTGATGATGGCACGACCATTGGTAGAAAAGAGTACCAGAGGACTGAAAAAAGCGGGAGAGAAGTCCGAATAAGAGCGGCGGGTGGGCGTACAGATGCAGGCAGCTTCATGATCTGGCAGTCAGTAAAAGAATGCAGTAAGAAGGGGCAGAAAGCCCGGAAAAAACGAGAAAATTTACATAGAAAATCTCGAAAAAGTGCTTGCCAAGCCGTTCCTTTTTTGGTATCATAGATATTCGGTAATATATAACACAAAAATCCTTACTCCCTGCTGGAGTCAGGGGGTCAGTGACCACAAGGAGGTAAGAAAGAGCATGAACAAATATGAATTAGCAGTTGTTCTTAGCGCAAAACTCGAGGACGAAGAGAGAGCCGCAGCGATGGAGAAAGTAACAGGTTACATCACACGTTTCGGCGGTACAGTAACTGACATTGATGAATGGGGCAAGAAGAGACTTGCTTACGAGATTCAGAAAATGAAAGAAGGATTCTACTACTTCGTACATTTCGAGTCTGATTCCGTATGCCCGAATGAGGTGGAGAACCACATCCGCATCATGGAGCCGGTTATCAGATACTTATGCGTAAGACAGGATGCGTAAGAGTAGATAAAGAAAGAGTGATCGTATGAATAAAGTAATTCTGATGGGCAGATTAACGAGAGATCCGGAAGTGAGATACTCTCAGGGCGAGAGAGCTATGGCAATCGCCAGATACACGCTGGCAGTAGACCGCAGAGGCCGCAGAGGCGGAAACGGAGACGACAGCGCACAGACAGCGGATTTCATTCCGTGTGTTGCATTTGACAGAGCAGGCGAATTCGCTGAGAAGTATTTTCATCAGGGAACCAAGCTCGTAGTAACCGGAAGAATTCAGACTGGCAGCTATACCAATCGTGACGGCCAGAAAGTATATACGACAGAAGTGATTGTAGAGGATCAGGAATTTGCAGAGAGCAAGAATGCGGCATCTGGCAACAGCGACGGCGGTTACCGTCCGGCAGAGCGCCCGGCTCCGTCCAGCGCAATCGGCGATGGATTCATGAATATTCCTGATGGAGTAGAAGACGAAGGCCTTCCGTTCAACTAGGTTCGGGAATCGGTCCCCCGGCGGACGGAGTGCGCGAGAGCGCCATCAGGCTGATGTGTGTGAAGGAGGAAAGACCAATGGCATTCAATAAAGGCGATAAAACAGACGCTTCCAAGATCAGAAGAGGCGGTATGCGTAGAAGAAAAAAAGTTTGTGTATTCTGCGGCGAGAAGAACGGCGAAATCGATTACAAAGATACAAATAAATTAAAGAGATACGTATCCGAGAGAGGAAAAATCCTTCCGAGACGTATCACTGGCAACTGTGCTAAACATCAGAGAGCTCTGACTGTAGCTATCAAGAGAGCAAGACATCTGTCCCTGATGCCGTATGTTTGCGAGTAATCCTTGTAAAATAAGGGTTTTTTAAGGGTAAAAGAAGATTTTTACTCAAATTTCACTCAATTATTGAGGATAAAAATGATTGGGATTCCATGTGAGAGATCATGTGGGATCCCTTTTTGTATAATAGGAAATTCCATGGAATTCCCTATTACACAAAAAGACAGATTTCAAAAATAAGTGCTTTACAAAAACGCTTTAGTATGCTAATATGGTAGCATACTAAAAAGCGAGACGGAAACCGGCAAAGGGAGAACGGCTTCCACTGTCTGAAAACGAGGAGGACACCAATTATGAAAAAGAGATTTGTGAGCGCAGCACTGGCTGCAGTAATGGCACTTTCCATGACCGCCTGTGGCAGCAGCAACAGCGCAGCAGAGACAACCGCAGCAGACACAGAGGCGGCTGAGAGCCAGGCAGAGGAAACCACCGCAGAAGAGGCGAAGACAACCGACGGCGGCACTCTGATTGTTGGTTTTGATCAGGATTTCCCGCCGATGGGATTTGTAGGCGATGACGGCGAGTACACTGGATTTGACCTGGAGCTGGCACAGGAAGTTGCAAAACGTCTGGGTCTGGAATATAAGGCACAGCCGATTGCCTGGGATTCTAAAGATATGGAGCTTGAGTCCGGCAATATCGACTGCATCTGGAATGGATTTACGATGACGGGTCGTGAGGATGATTACACCTGGACTGAGCCGTACATGGCAAACCAGCAGGTATTTGTCGTAGCCAATGATTCGGATATTAACAGCCAGGCGGATCTGGCAGGCAAGATCGTAGAGGTTCAGGCAGATTCTTCTGCAGAGGCAGCTTTAAAAGAGGCACCGGAACTGACCGCTACTTTCAAGGAGCTTCTGACAACCGCTGATTACAACACCGCATTCATGGATCTGGAGCAGGGCGCCGTTGATGCCATTGCGATGGACGTAATCGTAGCTGGCTATCAGATTCAGCAGAGAAACGCTGATTTCAAGATTCTGGACGATTCCCTTTCTGAGGAAGAATACGGCGTAGGCTTCAAGAAGGGCAACACCGAGTTAAGAGATAAAGTTCAGAGCACTCTGGAAGAGATGGCAGAGGACGGAACCTTACAGGAAGTTTCTGAGAAATGGTTTAGCAAGGACGTAACTACCATCGGCAAATAGTAATTAATCGTTGATTGTAAAAACGAAACATTATTAAATAATAGGAATAGGGACGGCTGTGAATGATTTCATGGCAGTCCCCATTCGCGGTTTATGTGTTTAACTGTGAAGTCACAGCACATTCCGTTACCGGGCACGTATGCGTGAACAGTAACGAATCTACATTTTAGAAAGCAGGTATGGGATAATTATGGGTAAGATGACACTCCAGCAGATGATTACACAGCTTGCGGGTGGTATGGCAGTCAGCACACAGATTTTTGTGATCACACTGCTATTTTCACTTCCGTTAGGACTCGTGATCGCGTTCGGGCGTATGTCGAAGAACAAGCTGATCCAGACGATTGTAAAAGTATATATTTCGATTATGCGAGGCACACCGCTGATGCTGCAGCTGATGGTGGTGTATTTTGGACCGTATTATCTGTTCCGCATCAAAGTCGGCAGCAGTTACCGTCTGTGGGCTACCTTCATCGGTTTTGTCATTAACTATGCGGCATATTTTGCCGAGATTTACCGCAGCGGCATCCAGTCGATGCCGGTCGGACAGTATGAGGCAGCGGAGATTCTGGGTTATGGAAAGGCACAGACCTTCTTCAAGATCATCCTGCCGCAGGTAATCAAGCGGATTCTTCCGTCGGTGACGAATGAGGTCATCACGCTGGTAAAAGATACGTCTCTGGCGTTTACGTTGAGCGTGGCGGAGATGTTCTCAATCGCCAAGGCGCTGGCGGCATCCCAGACGAATATGATGCCGTTTGTGGCAGCAGCCGTCTTTTACTATATTTTCAATCTGGTTGTGGCAGTTGCAATGGAATGGATTGAGAAAAAGCTGGATTATTACCGATAGAAGCGGGAGGAATGTGGAAAATGAACCTGTTAGAATTAAATCATGTGGAAAAATCATTCGGCGATCTGTCGGTTTTAAAGGATATTTCACTGAGTGTGAGCGAGGGCGAGATCGTGTCCATCATCGGACCGTCCGGCTCGGGTAAATCGACGCTTCTGCGCTGCGCGACGATGCTGGAGACGATGGACCACGGCGAGATCGTATATTTAGGAAAGAGAGCAGCCTGGACGGGCGCGGATGGCAAGGTCAGCTATGCGGATAAGAAGGACATGAAGGAGATCCGCAGCCAGTACGGTCTGGTATTCCAGAATTTTAACCTGTTTCCGCACTATTCTGTGCTGAAAAATATCACAGACGCGCCGATCCATGTGCAGAAGCGCGACAAGGAGACGGTTTATAAAGAGGCGCGCGAGCTTCTGAAAAAAATGGGTCTGGAGGATAAGGAGGACTATTATCCGTACCAGCTCTCCGGCGGTCAGTGCCAGCGTGTGGCGATCGCCCGTGCATTGGCACTGAATCCGAAGATTCTGTTTTTCGACGAGCCGACCTCCGCACTGGATCCGGAGCTGACGGGAGAAGTATTGAAGGTTATTAAGTCGTTAGCGGATCTGCACATCGCGATGGTGATTGTTACCCATGAGATGGCGTTTGCGAAAGATATTTCCCACCGCGTGATCTTCATGGCAGACGGACTCATCGTCGAGGAGGGCGCGCCGGAGAAGGTGTTTGCTTCGGATAATGAGAGAACGAAGAGCTTTTTGGGACGGTATGGGAAGATTCTGTAAGAAATAATTAGGGAAACGGAAGATGGGCGTTGCTGGTTTTGGAGTAGAAAATCGGCGACGCCCGTTTTTTATGGGGAAGCATTTTATGGGGAAGCATATAAGTGTTATTTGCAATTTTACAGTAAATGTGATACGCTTTTATCAAGTATTCCGATTTGCGAGGCAGTAGATACCTTTCAAAAAGGAATGGAACAGAAATAATCGAGTGTTCCGGTGATGCTGGAAGTGGTGAAAAGCGATGCTGACGTTTGAGACGGGTCTTGAAGGAAAGGGGAGCGGTTCATGGAGATTCGTATACCCTTTTTGAGATGGATGGAGTCCGCGTCTGCGCGGGCTCTTTTTGATCCATTTGCTCTATAGAAAGGCGGGGCTGGAAAAAGTGGTGCCTGTGGATGGAAGATTTTGCAGGACAGGATCGCAGCATGGTTTTTAGCGGAGATATTTGAAATGGTATCTGTTGTAGAGAAAAATTTGGACAGATAAACAGGAAGATATGAGGGAAAAACATGGAGACAGAATCAAGAGTTGCCGTGATCGGTATTGTGGTCGATCAGACGGGAGATACGGAAGAGTTGAATAAGGTGCTGCACCAGTACGGGCAGTATATCGTAGGGCGGATGGGGATTCCTTACCACAAACGGAACGTGAATATTATCAGCGTCGTGATTGACGCGCCGGGTGATGTGATCAGTGCGCTGTCCGGGAAGCTGGGGATGCTGCGGGGGATTTCTTCGAAGGCGCTGTATTCGAAGGCGCCGGAAGCACAGGAATGAAAACGAGGTGACGGAATGGCAGATTTTACACGCGCGGGGCTTCGACCGTCTGACTGGTGGCGGGAGGCGGTCCGTCCAGGCGCTGAACAGATAGAAACGATTACAGAATTAAAGAGATTGATTGACCGTCTGGAAGCGGGGGAGTCCCTGACGGAGGATGAGTGGGTCAGTCTGATCGAGGGACGTTCACCGGAGCTGGCGGACTACATCTTTGAAAAAGCGCGCTGCATCCGGGAAAGAGAGTACGGAAAAGCGGTGTATGTGCGGGGACTCATTGAGTGCAGCAATTATTGCAAAAACGACTGTCTTTATTGCGGCATCCGAAGGAGCAACCGAAATGCAAGCCGATACCGCCTGAGTCGGGAGGAGATTCTTTCCTGCTGTGAGAATGGTTATCAGCTGGGATTCCGCACCTTTGTTTTGCAGGGCGGTGAGGATCCGGCGATGACGGACGACTGGGTGATGGAGATGGTGCAGGCGATCCGGGCAGGATTTCCAGATTGTGCGATTACTTTGTCGCTCGGAGAAAAGAAGTATGATACGTTGAAACGCTGGAAAGAGGCAGGGGCGGACCGGTATCTGCTGCGCCATGAGACGGCGGACGCGTGCCATTACGCGAGCCTGCATCCGGCAGAGATGTCATTTGAACACCGGATGCAGTGCCTGCGTGATTTAAAGGCGCTTGGATATCAGACCGGATGCGGTTTTATGGTCGGTTCGCCGCACCAGACGGCGCGCTGTCTGGCGAGAGATATGCGTTTTATCGAAGAACTGGATCCGGAAATGGTGGGAATCGGTCCGTTTATTCCACAGCATGACACTCCGTTTGGCGGGGAGGCGGCGGGAACGTTGGAAGAGACATTGTTTCTTTTAGGGCTGCTTCGCCTGCTGAAGCCGAAAGTGCTGCTTCCGGCGACGACAGCGCTCGGAACGATTCACCCGATGGGGCGCGAACTGGGGATTCTGGCAGGCGGAAACGTCGTGATGCCGAACCTGTCTCCGGTCGGGGTGCGCGCCAAATATATGCTTTATGACAATAAAATCTGCACGGGAGACGAGGCGGCGGAGTGCGTCAGCTGCATGAAACGGCGCATGGAAAGCATCGGGTACAAGGTAGTCGTCGACCGGGGAGATTATAAGGGGTAAAAGCCTGCGATTTGGTTTGTTGGCATCGAAAGATGCTTACAGATAAATAAACTGACGGGGAAGGAGGCGATGGACGGCTGGTTATGCTGGCATTTTTGAAATTGAAAATGCCGGAGGAAAACATGGCAGCTATCATCCTGACCTGTAAGAAAAGGAGAAGAGACTATGAGTTACAATTACAACCCATCATCCAAAAAGGCAGAGGAATTTATCAACCATGAGGAAATTTTAGAGACTCTTTCCTATGCCGAGAAGAACAAAAACAATGTGGAACTGATCGATCAGATTCTGGCGAAGGCGCGGCTTCGAAAAGGGCTGAGCCACCGCGAGGCGGCAGTGCTTCTTGACTGCGAGATCCCGGAAAAGGTGGAGGAGATCTTTGAGCTGGCGCGCCAGATCAAGCAGGATTTCTACGGAAACCGGATCGTCATGTTTGCGCCGCTGTATCTGTCGAATTACTGCGTGAATGGCTGCGTGTACTGTCCATATCACATGAAAAACAAGCACATTGCCAGAAAGAAGCTGACGCAGGAGGAAATCCGCCGGGAGGTAATTGCGCTTCAGGATATGGGACATAAACGTCTGGCGCTGGAGACGGGCGAGGATCCGGTCAACAATCCGATTGAATATGTGCTGGACAGTATCAAGACAATTTACAGTATCAAGCATAAAAACGGGGCGATCCGCCGGGTCAATGTCAATATTGCGGCGACGACGGTGGAGAATTACCGGAAGCTGAAAGAGGCGGGAATCGGAACGTATATCCTGTTCCAGGAGACGTACCATAAGGAGAGCTATGAGCGCCTGCATCCGACGGGACCAAAGCACAATTACTGTTATCACACGGAGGCGATGGACCGCGCGATGGAGGGCGGTATCGACGATGTGGGAATCGGCGTTTTATTTGGTCTGGAGTTGTACCGGTATGAATTTGCAGGACTTTTGATGCACGCGGAACATCTGGAGGCAGTTTTTGGTGTTGGTCCGCACACCATCAGTGTGCCGCGCATCCGCCGGGCGGACGATATCGACCCATCGACCTTTGACAACGGTATCAGCGACGATATTTTTGAGAAGATCGTAGCCTGCATCCGGGTGGCAGTTCCGTACACGGGCATGATTATCTCAACGAGAGAGAGCAAAGCCTGTCGGGAGCGGGTGCTGCGGCTGGGCGTATCGCAGATCAGCGGCGGTTCCCGCACCAGTGTCGGCGGATATGCAGAGGAAGAGCCGGAGGAGGAAAATTCGGCGCAGTTCGATGTGAGCGACAACCGGACACTCGACCAGGTGGTCCGCTGGCTGATGGAATTAGGCTATATCCCAAGCTTCTGTACGGCGTGCTACCGGGAAGGACGGACGGGCGACCGCTTTATGAGCCTGTGCAAGAGCGGGCAGATTCAGAACTGTTGTCATCCGAATGCGCTGATGACGCTCAAGGAGTATCTGGAGGATTATGCGGCGCCGGGGACGAAAGAGATTGGAGAGAAGCTGATTCAGGCGGAGATCGGTTCGATTCCGAAAGAAAAAGTGCAGGAGATCGTGCGGAAAAATCTGGTTGAAATTGAAAAGGGGCAGCGGGATTTCAGGTTTTAACTAAATCAGGAGGATCAAAATGGGAATGAATGAGACGCCGTCCGGCGAGCGGGTACATATCGCGTTTTTTGGACGGAGAAATGCGGGAAAATCGAGTCTGGTCAATGCGGTGACCGGGCAGGAGCTGGCGATCGTGTCGGACATCCGGGGAACGACGACCGATCCGGTCTATAAATCGATGGAGCTTCTGCCGCTCGGTCCGGTGGTTATCATCGACACGCTGGAATCGACGATGAGGGCGAGCTGGGCTTAAAGAGAGTTGGCAAGACTCGTCAAGTCTTAAATAAGGCGGATCTGGCAGTCCTGGTGGTGGATGCGGTGGAAGGAATCAGCAGCTGGGAAGAAGAGATGCTCCGGCTGTTTGAGAAGAAGGAAATCCCGTATCTGGTGGTTTACAATAAGATGGATTTGCTGACGGGAAAATCGGAACAGGAACCGGTTGTGGAACATACCGCCTATGTGAGTGCCCGGACGAGAGAAGGAATCCAGCAGTTAAAAGAGCAAATGGCACGTCTTACGTCACAGGAGACGGATGAAAAACGGCTGGTTGCTGATCTAGTAAAACCGTTTGATACGGTAATTCTGGTTGTTCCGATTGACAAGGCGGCGCCGAAGGGGCGGCTGATTCTGCCGCAGCAGCAGGTCATCCGGGATCTGCTGGACATCGGTGCGATGCCGTTTGTCTGCCGGGAAAGTGAACTTTCGGAGACGTTTGCAAAATTGAAAGAAGCTCCGGCATTGGTAATCACGGACAGCCAGGTATTTCCGCTGGTAGACCGGCTGACACCGCCGCAGGTGCGTCTGACTTCCTTTTCCATTTTGTTTGCGCGGTATAAGGGGGATCTGAAACAGGCAGCGGAGGGCGCCAAAGCGCTGGAAATGATACAGGACGGAGATCCGATTCTTATTTCTGAGGGCTGTACGCATCATCGCCAGTGCGGTGACATCGGCACGGAGAAGTTGCCGGACTGGATCCGCCAGTACACGGGAAAAGCGCCGGAGTTTCATTTTACATCGGGGACGGAATTTCCAGAGGATGTGTCCGGTTATAAGCTGATCGTTCATTGCGGCGGCTGTATGCTGAATGCGCGGGAGATGAAGAGCCGTCTTCGCAGCGCTGCCGATCAGGAGATCCCGATGACCAATTATGGGATTTTGATTGCCTATATGAAGGGAATTTTGAAACGGAGCATGGGGGCACTGGAGCCGATCAGGTAGGAAATTTTTAATGGATTTTTGCGCGTGGCTGTGAAGATACTGAACAGTTACGAAACTTAGAAATAAAGGCTGACAAAGCTGCTGGACGATGGGAATGCCTGTCGGACAGCAGCTTTGTTTCATAGGAAATTCCCTATTACACAAAAAGGCACTAACGTGCCAATGATGCGCACTCGTGCGAAGATGTAGGTTGTCGCAAGCGACCGCGCGAGACGCCCGGATGTGCCAAGGCACATTTTTTTTGCTGCCATGAGTCTGGAAAATAGCTGGAGAATATCTGGAAAAATGCAGGTTTTTTGGATTTAGCAGATGCCAGAATGTAAACTATATCAATTTGTCATGTTGACATTTAAAAATCAACGGTTTATAATAGCGAAAGTTAGCTAAATGAGAAAAATGGGATATTTTTGAATTTGACCGAAGGATAACTAGAGAAAAAGTGTTTTGATTTTGATAAGGAGTAGAAGATATGAGTTTACAACTGGCAGAAGATATTATAAAAGGACGCCGTCTGAAACGGGGCGAGGATTTAAGCTTTTTATTGAGTGAGGATCTGGATGAGCTCTGTGCGGGGGCTGATAAAATCCGAAAGGAGCTCTGCGGCAACCATGTGGATCTGTGTTCTATCATTAATGGACGAAGCGGACGCTGCGGCGAGGACTGCAAGTTTTGCGCGCAGTCAGCCTGTCATCATGCGAAGGTGGAAGAATATCCATTTCTGGAGCCAGAGGAGATTCTGGAGGACTGCAAGCGTCATGAGGCGAAGAAGGTACATCGTTACTCCATCGTGACGGCGGGACGTGCGCTGACGGGAGCGGAGATGGAGAAGGCGCTTCGGGCATACCGCGCTATGAAGAAGGAATGTAAGGTAGAGCTCTGCGCCTCCCACGGACTTCTGTCACAGGAAGATTTCAACCGCCTGAAAGAGGCGGGCGTGGGACGGTATCATGCTAATATTGAGACTTCCCGGAGAAATTTCCCGAATATCTGTACCACACATACATTTGAGGACAAGCTGGAGGTCATCCGGCGTGCGCAGGCGGCAGGACTTTCCGTTTGTTCCGGCGGTATCATCGGCATGGGAGAAACCTGGGAAGACCGGATCGACATGGCAATCACGCTGAGCGAGCTTGGAATCAAGTCAATTCCGCTCAATATCCTGCGTCCGATTCCGGGCACGCCGCTGGAACATCAGGCAGCGCTTTCGGAGGATGAGATCCTGCGGACGATTGCTATTTTCCGCTATATCAATCCGACTGCGATGGTCCGTTTGGCAGCAGGACGAAATTCAATGGAACATTCCGGCGAACGGGCATTCCGCTCCGGCGCGAATGCAGCCATCACCGGAGATATGCTGACAACCTCCGGAAACCGCATCAGCGAGGACCAGGAGATGCTGGCGGCGATGGGTTTCACATTATAAAAAAGGAGCATTCATATCATGAGTAAAATACTTTCTGCAGAAGCGGAGCACAGACCTTACTTTACAACTAAACGGATGGCGCTGATTGGCGTGATGACGGCGGTAACCTGTATTCTGGGACCGCTCTCGATTCCGCTTCCATTCAGCCCGGTTCCGATTTCCTTTACAAATCTTGCTATTTATCTGGCGGCATATGTGCTGGGAATGAAAGCTTGCACGATCAGTTACCTGATTTATATGCTGCTTGGCATGGTGGGCATTCCGGTATTTTCCGGATTTACGGCAGGAGTCGGTAAACTGGCAGGACCGACCGGCGGCTATCTCGTCGGATTTATCCTGATGGCGCTGATTGTTGGATTTTTCGTAGATCATTTTCCGGGCAAAGTAGCCCTGCATATCGTAGGCATGGTATTGGGACTGGCAATTTGCTATATTTTCGGAACGGTATGGCTGGCAGGTCAGCTTAACATGACCTTTGTAGCCGGACTGGGTGTGGGCGTTATCCCGTATCTGCCGGGCGATGCAGTCAAAATCATTTTCACAGCTTTGATCGGACCGAAGCTGCGCCGGGAAATTTACCGGTTAGGAGACTAAAAAGCGTTTGGCTGTAAAAACGACAGTTTAGATAAAATGATAATTTAAAATGAAGGCCAGATGGTGAAAGTGGAATACATAAAACGCTTTCACCCATCTTTTTTGTGAATGAAACGAAGAAGTTAGTTGAAATTTTATAGAAAGTAAGAAGAAAAGAGAAAAATAAAAGCAAAAGAAAACAGAAATAATTACATATATGGAATAAGATGCAGAAAAATAAGAAGGATATGCGACTAAACTTGAACAATTTTGAGGCATATGTTATACTAAAGACAGAAAAAGAGGGAGTCCCCGGAGGAACAGGGAGGAGGCAGTTGTATGGAGAAAAAGATTATCACTATCAGTCGTGAATATGGAAGCGGAGGTCGTCAGATTGGTCTGACAGCCGCTAAAAAACTGGGAATGGAATTTTATGATAAGGAATTGATCGATGCTGCTGCGAAGGAGATCGGTTTTCCAGCGGAAATTATTGCGGATCGTGAGCAGCGCTTGACAAATAGCCTGCTTTACAATTTCGCGATGGGAACTTTGTATGGACTTTCCTATCCGAAGGAGCCGAAGCTCAGTGAACTGCCATTGACAGAGCAGATCTATGTGGCGCAGAAGAAGGCGATCGAGGAGGCGGCAAAGCGCGGAAGCTGCGTATTCATCGGCAGATGTGCTGATTATATTCTGAAAAGCCGTCCGGATGTACTGCGTGTCTTTGTTTATGCGGATCGTGATATCCGGCTTCGCCGCGCGATTGATGAGTACGGGGATCTGGAAGAGCATATTGATGAATTTATGCACCAGACCGACAAACGCCGCCGGATCTACTATGAAAACTATACGAATCAGCGCTGGGGCGACAGAGAAAACTATGATCTGATGCTGAACAGTGGAGATTTGGGAATTGAGAGGTGCGTGGAGTTGATTTGCCAGGCGGTGAAGTAAAAGAAGAGTGGCATTTATAGTTTCATGCAGTCGATATGAGGATATCTAAGATAACAGATGCAAAGAAGATGATTGAAATTTTTTGTAGTTATGTTATCTATATATAAAGGATCTCACCGATAGACGGTTGGACCCTTAAATGATAAGTTAAAAATAACCGCTCAAGTTTGCAGGACCGGGGCGGTTATTTTTGTGTCTTATTACTAGCTCGACCAACTTTATAGCCGAGACTAAAGCATATAAAGCATTTTGTAAAAGATATACGAGCGCAGGTTACTGGGCACGTATGCGTGCACAATAACTAGCACGGCGGCTCTGGTTTGTCAATGGGGGATTGTCTGGACGAATCCCCCTCACTATGCTATAATAAGGGGCATCAAGTCATTTTGGTTGCTTTATCGTTACTGCTCATGGCAGGTGTTTTGAAAATCGGCACATGGACAGCAACATTTTATGCACGGGAGAATGAGATGAAGGAAAATATGAAAATACGGGGTCAGCTGCGGACGTATCTGCAGTGGCCGATTATACTGTCAGTCTTCCTGTTGGCGGCAAATCTGGCAGTTGGGATTGTGAGCCCGGCTGCCGGTCTTGTGATGTCCGGATTTACGGTTATGTATGTGCTGGTGGCACTCTGGCTGTTCATGTACCGGAGAAAACGTCTGATGGGCGGATTGGTGGAGTTTTCGGCAGAGTATGCGTGGGTGCAGAAACAGCTCCTCTATGAAATGGCGGTGCCGTATGCCATTGCGGACACAGAGGGACATTTCCTCTGGTTGAACCACTCCTTTTCGGAGATCGTCGGGGAAGATAAAAACTGCCGTAAGAATATCGCAGCGGTCTTTCCGGAATTGACGCGGGAATTTTTGGATGAGATGGACGAAAAAACGAGCGTTCATTCTTCGTTTGACGGCAGATTTTACCGGATCGATATCCAGCAGGTGGCGCTGAGCGAGACGGAAGGTATGAAGCTCGGTGCGGTGGACGAGGATAGCGGCGAGATGCTTTTAGTGCTCTATCTCTGCGATGAGACGGAGATCCTGCGCTGCAAGCAGCAGATCAACAACCAGCGTCTGGTGGCGGGACTTATCTATCTCGACAACTACGATGAGGCGCTGGAGAGTGTCGAGGAGGTACGCCGTTCCCTGCTGGTTGCCCTGATTGACCGGAAAATTACGAAGTATTTCACAGCGATGGAAGGTATCGTCAAGAAGCTGGAAAATGACAAGTACCTGTTTGTGATCAAGCAGCAGTACACGAAAGAGATTCAGGAGAGCCGCTTTTCGATTCTGGAGGATGTCAAGACGGTTAATATCGGAAATGATATGGCTGTCACGCTGAGTATCGGCATGGGTATGAACGGCGACAGCTACATCCGCAACTATGAGTATGCGAGAACGGCGATTGATATGGCGCTGGGACGCGGCGGCGATCAGGCGGTCGTCAAGGATGGCACGAAGATCCGCTACTACGGCGGCAAATCGCAGCAGCTGGAAAAAACGACCCGCGTCAAGGCACGTGTCAAAGCGCATGCGATGCGCGAGCTGATGGATACGAAGGATAAGATGCTGATCATGGGGCACAAGATCGGCGATACGGACTCTTTTGGCGCGGCGATTGGTATCTGGCGGATTGCGACCTCTTTTAATAAAAAGGCGCGGATCGTCATCAATGGGGTCAATTCTTCCGTGAAACCGATGATGGCGCGGTTTGAAAACAGCTCTGATTACCCGGAGGATCTGTTCTTAACCGGCGAGGAAGCGGCGGAGTGGGCGGATTCCAACACGATGTTAGTTGTGGTTGATGTCAACCGCCCGAGTATCACGGAGGCACCGGAACTGCTCAAGCAGATCAAAACCATCGTGGTGCTCGACCATCACCGCCAGAGCAGCGAGATCATCGACAATGCGGTGTTATCTTATGTCGAGCCGTATGCGTCTTCGGCGTGTGAGATGGTAGCCGAGGTATTGCAGTATATCGGCGACGACGGCATCAAGATCAAGCCGGCGGAGGCGGATGCGATGTACGCCGGTATCGTGATTGACACAAACAATTTCATGAACCAGGCAGGCGTCCGCACCTTTGAGGCGGCGGCGTTCCTGCGTAGAAACGGCGCGGATGTCGTGCGTGTGAGAAAGCTGTTCCGCGACCGGCTGGAGGACTACCGGGCGAGAGCTGAGGCGATCCAGAAAGCAGAGATTTATCACGGCGCATTTGCGATTTCCGTGTGTCCGTCCGAAGGACTTGAAAGTCCTACCGTGGTTGGTGCACAGGCGGCAAATGAGCTGCTGGATATTGTAGGCATCAAGGCGTCATTTATCCTGACGCAGATGGGCGACACGATCTATTTCAGCGCGCGTTCGATCGATGAGATCAACGTGCAGATTATCATGGAGCGCTTGGGCGGCGGCGGACACCGCACGATTGCGGGTGCACAGCTTAAGGGTGCGACGATCGATGAAGCTAGAGAGAAATTAAAAGATCTCATTACGGATATGATGGAGAAAGGAGAAATATAACGATGGAAGTTGTATTATTAGAGGATGTAAAGGCACTTGGCAAAAAAGGTCAGATTGTAAAGGTAAGCGACGGCTATGGACGCAACTTTATTCTGACAAAGAAACTGGGAATCGAGGCAACACCGAAGAACTTAAATGATCTGAAGCTGCAGAAGGCAAATGAGGCGAAGATCGCGGCAGAGCACCTGGCAGCAGCGAAGGATCTGGCAAAACATCTGGAGGATAAGTCCATCACCCTGTCCATCAAGGCAGGCGAGGGCGGAAAAGCATTCGGCTCTGTTTCTTCCAAGGAGATTGCAAAGGCGATCAAAGATCAGTTAAATCTGGATATTGACAAGAAGAAACTGGTTCTGCCGGAGCCGATTAAGACCTTTGGCACACACGAAGTTCCGATCAAGCTTCACAAAGAAGTAACCGGAAAACTGGCAGTAAAGGTTGTAGAAGCTTAATATGGAGGACTGAATCATGGATGAAGCCCTGATAAAGCGGGTTCTCCCGCACAGTGTAGAGGCGGAACAGTCAGTCATCGGATCCATGCTTATGGATCGGGAAGCAATTATCGCGGCGTCTGAGATTATCACAGGCGCCGATTTTTACCAGCACCAGTACGGCGTCATGTTTGAGTCGATGGTCGAGCTTTTCAATGAAGGAAAGCCGGTCGATCTGGTGACGCTTCAAAATCGGCTGCGCGAAAAAGATGTTCCGCCGGAGGTCAGCAGCCTGGACTTTGTCCGGGATATCATGACATCTGTGCCGACCTCGGTCAATGTCAAATCGTATGCCAATATCGTGCGGGAAAAGGCAGTCCTGCGCCGTTTGATAAAAGTGAATGAGGAGATTGAAAACCTCTGTTACGGCGGAAGGGACAAGCTGGAGGATATTCTGGCGCACACGGAGAAATCGGTGTTTGACCTGCTTCAGAGCCGCGGAGGCGGAGAGTTTGTGCCGATCCGCCAGGTGGCGTTGAATGTTCTGGAAAAGATTGAGGCGGCGTCGAAGAGCAACAGCACCGTCACGGGTATTCCGACCGGATTTATCGATCTGGATTACCGGACGTCGGGATTCCAGCCGTCCGATTTTATTTTGATTGCGGCGCGTCCTCGATGGGTAAGACGGCGTTTGTTCTGAATGTCGTCGAGCATGTGGCGGTCAAAAAAGGGCTTCCGTGCATGGTATTCAGCCTGGAAATGTCGAAGGAACAGCTGGTCAACCGTATGCTGTCGATGGAGTCGAATGTCGATTCCCAGAAGCTGCGTACCGGTACGCTGACGGATTCCGACTGGGATGCCGTCGTGGAAGGCATCGGTACGATCGGAAGTTCCAAGCTGATCATCGATGATACGCCGGGTATCTCGATCTCGGAGCTGCGCTCGAAATGCCGCAAGGTGAAGCTGGAGTACGGTTTAAGCCTTGTCATTATCGACTATTTACAGCTGATGAGCGGCAGCGGAAAGAGCGGAGAGAACCGCCAGCAGGAGATCTCGGAGATTTCCCGTTCACTAAAGGCGCTGGCGCGAGAGCTGAATGCGCCGGTTATCTCCCTGTCGCAGCTTTCCCGTGCCTGCGAGACACGTCCGGACCATCGCCCGATGCTTTCGGATCTGCGTGAGTCTGGTGCGATTGAGCAGGATGCCGATGTGGTTATGTTTTTGTACCGTGATGATTATTACAACAAGGATACGGATACGCCGAATATCGCGGAGGTAATCATTGCCAAACAGCGTAATGGTCCGATAGGAACGGTGCAGCTGATGTGGAGACCGGAGCTGACGAAGTTTGCGAATTTGGCGAAATAGGGTCGCTGGGGGACGGGACTGGAGAAAAGGAATGGAAGATGCTTGAATTAATACAGAAATCAGATGTGGCGGATTTAGATACAGTTCGCCATTTTTATCGCGCGTTAGCGGGAACGGAGTTCTGCGCGTGGACGGATGCCTATCCGGGGGAGCCGGAGCTGCAGTCGGATGTTTCAAGAAATTCGCTGTTCTGCATCCGGGATGATGCGTCAGGAGAGATCGCGGGGGTGGTTTCGATCGATGATGATCCGGAGGTAGAGTCAATTCCGTGCTGGTCAAAGGAGCTGCAGCCGTCGGCGGAGATTTCCAGACTGGGTGTGGCGGAGAAGTATCAGAACCGCGGGATCGCGCGGGAGCTTCTGGCAGGTGCGATGGAGGAGCTTAAAAAGCGCGGCTGCAGGAGCGCCCATATGCTGGTGGCAAAGGACAACGTGAAAGCACTGCGTTCGTACCAGAAGCTGACATTTGTAAAGGTTGGCGAGTATGTGCTGCAGGGGCATGATTACTGGTGCTTTGAGAAGAAGCTATAGAATGGAGAGGGGAAATTTAATCCCCTCTTTTTATTTATGTCATTCATTCGCCTTCTACCGTCAGCGAGATGGCATTTAGCTACGATATGGTAATCGTTCCGATCGATGGAGAAGGAGTTCCGGAACTGGTTTTTTATGTAAATGCTATTCATATTTAGTTTGAACCCCGCATATAGTAGTAGTAAGGTACCGGGGAGGACAAGCAGAATGAATAAGAACAAGCATTACCTGATTTCGGATGCTTCCAGACAGGTGCAGGTGGAGGCTCACGTGCTCCGGTACTGGGAGGACGAGCTGGGGCTTCCGATTCCGAGAAATGAACTGGGGCATCGGTACTATACGGAGTTTCATATCCAGCTGTTCCGTCAGATCAAGCAGTTGAAGGAACAGGGGTACCAGTTGAAAGCCATACGGGGAATCCTCGGAAAAGTGGAAGAAAATCAGAAAACAGAACCGGAAGCGCTTTTGGAAGCGCAGGCACAGGCGGTTTTCCGGGAAACGGGAACAGGAGAGCGTAACATGAGCAGGCAGGAAAATATGGAAATGAAAAAAAATACAGAGGTAGAAAACAAGGAAACAGAACTGCCGCAGGCAGAGGTTTCCCAGCCTCTGGCGGGGGAGAAAATGCGCCAGTTTCAGGAGATCATGAACCAGGTCATCGGGCGCGCGATCGAGGAAAACAGTGAAAAACTGAGCCAGGATGTTAGCTATCTGGTGCATGATAAATTGATGAAGGAGCTGGAATACCTGATGCGGGTCTCTGATGAGCGGGAGGAAGAGCGCTTCAAGCGCCTCGACGAGGTCATCCGCGCGTATCAGCGGGAAAACCAGGGGCGAGCGGAAGCAGCAGCGGCTGCGCCAGGGCGGTTTCCATTTTTCCGGTCCCGTGTAAAGAAAAAGAAATTTGGACGGAATGGGAATAAGATGTGATAAGTTCTGCAAAAGGGCATAAAAAAACCTGTCGGAAACGACAGGCTTTTTTATGTAGATATTTCGTTTTTGTTTGTGTTTAATTAGCCCTGCTCGATAGCGCCGGTCGGACATACGCCTGCACATGTACCGCAGTCGATGCAGCTGTTAGCGTCGATATCGTATTTGCCATCTCCCTGAGAGATTGCTCCAACTGGACATTCGCCAGCACAGGAACCACAACTTACACAAGAATCAGTAATTACAAATGCCATGATAAAATCCTCCTTTTATATTTATGCGTTTGGCTATATTCTATACTAAAAATGCGAAATATTCAAGGAGAAATTGATGGTTTTCATGTTCTAAAATAAAAGCAATGGAAAAAACCGATTTTTCTGGAAGTCAGTATTCCTACAGGGTCGAGAGCGTTGAGAGCGCGTGCTCCCGGACGATCGTCTCATAATGCTCCTCATAGTATGCCTCAAATGCATTCGGGGCAGCGGCAGTCTTTAATGGTTCGCTGTACTCGGACAGGAGATTGCACAGGCGGTTGAATGCGTCGGTGCTGTCGGCTGTCTGGCGGACAACAAGGTAGTAACGACCATCGGACGGGTGTTTATAAAGCGTGTTCGGTGTTTCGCAGACTGGAGCTGCGATGCGCGCTGCCCGGCAGACCTCGTCGAGGGAGCCGAAAGTAAAAATACGCGCTGCCGGCAGTTTGGAACCTGGCTCTGCATTTTCAGTGGAAGGCGCGTCCGAACCGGTCAGCGGGCTTGCGGCGGTATTTTTGCCATTGTCAGTAAATAGGCTTAAAAGCCCGTCCGCGCCCTCTAAAAGCTCGTTGGCAAGCGCTGTCAGAGGCTCGTCCTCGTTTCCCGGGGAAAAGCGTGAAAAGCGGGTGTCCAGCTCTTCCGGGTCCTCGATCTTGGTAATGATCAGCATGATGCTCTCACTGGAGAGCGGAATTGCTTCCACCATCAGAGGAATATCGTCCGCCTCGAAGCCGACTTCATTCGATGCCTTCTGGATCATTTCATGGAACAGTTTTTTCGCCTTTTCCGTGCCATAGGCGAGTTCGCCCAGATTTAAGTTGCGGGCGCTCAGATCGCTGCTTGTCAGGGTGCAGCGGATCTGGTTTTCGTTGATGCGTTCTATTTTCATGGATTTTCACTTCCTTGTCTTTTGGGTGGTTAAGATACCGAATGCTTCGTGCTTCGCACTTCCGCAATTTTGCAAGACATTCGTAAGCCGCTCATTTTTCTGCGGAAAAAGGCTGCTTACTCATGTTTTGGACTTTGGAACCTTGGTATTCATCATACTATATAATATAATCACTTGGCAATTTGAATATGAAAAAAAAGCATAAAATCTTTCTAAAAACGGTTGCGGGAACCGAGGGGATCGTATACAATGAATCTTGAGAGGTGGTATAGACCGAAAGGAGGCGCGGTACGGAAGCAGCCGTTCTATTTGGAAAATACCAGCTGGAACGTGTGATCGGACGCGGTCGGAGCGGAACTGTTTTTTTAGCCAGGCATCTGGGGCTTGATGAAGAGAGAGCGATTAAGCGTGTCAGGCGGACAGAGAGCGGTTTCATTCAGGAAGCAGCGCTTTTGAAGCGGCTGCGCCATCCGGGAATCCCGATCATCTACGATCTGGAAATTGACGAAAATTATTATTATCTCATCGAGGAATATCTGTGCGGTGAGTCGTTGTATGCCCGAATTGAGAGAACGGGCAGTCTGCAAACGGGAGAGCTTATCCGTCTGGGAATTGAGCTTTGCCGGATCATGAATTATCTGCATTCATTCAAACCAAATCCAATCTTATATTTAGATCTCCACCCCGGGAATCTTCTAATCTGCCGGGAACAATTAAAATTGATTGATTTTGATCAGGCGGCATTGGCGTCTTTGAGCCAGGAACGATCTGTTTGCTATGGAACAAAAGGCTTTGCAGCCCCCGAACAGTACGAGGGAGGGACTCTGGATGAGAGGACCGACATCTATGCCATTGGCGCCCTCCTGTACTATATGGGGACAGGGCATGCCCCAGAGGGGGAGATAAAAGCAGGACAGGGAAGCTGTCGGGGAGATCTGTACATTCTTATGGGGCGATGTCTCAGAATAGAGAAAAAAGAGCGCTGCCAGAGTGTCCGTGAAGTGTTAGAGGCATTGGAAAAACTGGAGGCGCGCATATTTGCAGAACGTCATATACCACTTCTCAGGATTGCCGCAGCAGGCAGCCGGAGCGGAATCGGGGTTACACATACCGCACTTGGCGCGGTCCGATATCTGCGGCAGAAAGGAGTTTCCTGCCTTTACAGGGAGCAGAATGACACGGGGGCAGTCCGCAGGCTGGCATCCTGGTATGGGCTGGCGCCGGATGAACATGGAATTTATTACATGGACGGTCTGGCGTTGAAACCTAGATACAGCGATGTGGTGCAGCTGGAACAGCCGGTGTTTGAAGTGATTTTAGATGACTGCGGAACCGAGCTCCAGACGGTTCTGGAGGGGGAGTATGATTTGATTCTTTTCGTCTGTGGATTGCAGCCGTGGGAGAAAGAAGATTCTCTGCGGGCGATCCGGTTTCTGGGAGCAGAAGAGGGACTCCAGATTTTATTAAATCACAGAAAATGCGGGCGGGATTATCTTCCGGAGGAGGTCCGGCATCTTAGGTATCTGCGGCTTCCGTTTTTAACCCCGCCGTTCGATGCAGGCGGAAGGCGGGGGCAGGAAAATGAGGCAGCGGAGGAGACAGAATTTTTTGAAAGGATTTTCCGGGAGGCAGCTCTCAAAAAAGGACGGGGGACCAGACAGGCAGCAAAAGAAGGGGGACTCTGGCGGAACATCCGGCGAAGGTGGGAGCGCTTTATGGGTGGATTCCCGTGGCAGTGGAAATAGGAGGAAATACAGATTAGAATCGGAAAACGGGGCGAAGGCTCAAAAGTGGGGCGAAAATTCAGGCAAAAACCAGTGCCAGACACAAAGCAGGCCGGGACAGAACGCCTGGAATGTATCGGGATAGCCGGGAGCGGACCATCGGTTGGGGTGACACACTTTTCGCTTATGACGGCAGCATATCTGTCCGGGGTTCTGTGCCGGCGAACGGCGGTTCTGGAACAAAATGAGAGCGGCTCATTTGCACAGCTTGAAAAGATATTCCGGACGGGAAAAAGAAGGGAAAAACCGGTTATAGACGGGGCAGGACAGCCGTTTGAAATTAGGGGAATTTTTTTCTATCAAAAGGCTGAACGTGCAGAATGGTACGATTGTTCGGAAAGGGGGATGGAGGCGATGGTGATCGACTTCGGAGCCTTGACACAGAAGAATCAGGATGCCTTTTTTCGATGCAGCCGCTGTTTTCTGGTCGGTTCGGTCAGCGGATGGCAGCTGGCAGATTTTGCGGCATTGGCAGCAGAAAAGCAAAAATGGAAAAAATGGTGTGAGTATTTCGTCTCATTTGGAGAAGAGGAAGCTGTAAAAATGGCAGAGCAATATCTGGATATCCGGATCCGGCGAATCCCACTGCAGAAGAACGCATTGATGGTTACGGGAGAGTCCATGACTTTTTTTGGAAAATTCCTACGATAAGCGAGGCAGACCTGGGGTTATAAATTACCGATTATCTCCGAAAGGTCAAAAGTTAAAAGGGGCTGTTTTCGCGGAATGGAGAAGGTGTGGAATGGTAGTGAGAAAAAGTAAAAAAGAAGAGGCAGAGAGGAGGCGTAGGGAACAGCAGAGAATATTTGTCGAGGGATTACAGCGATATAAAAGCAAAGGAATCCAGATTTTAATTGATGGGAGGGAGTGCAGGCCAGAAGAATACAGGAAGCTGTGTGAGTTCCGGGAGGACGGCTCGTTTTATATGGCTGATTACGTCGGAGCGGAGACAGGAGTGCTGACAGAGATACATTTTGACCGGGTTTACAACCGGTGATAAGAGAGGTGCCGTTTTGTCCGTATCTGGACAGTCCGCCGGATTTTTCTTTCGGAGAAAATGGTGAGAACTGTTTAGATGGTGCTATTACAGTTACTGGACACGTATGCGTAAACAGTAACCTATTACAGGGAAAATGAAAGAGGAGTTAAGAAAAAAGTCAACATTCCATGGAGCTGGTGTGATATAATAAGGGCACTTAGCGAGGTATTTTCGAGCTTAGTGCTTATGGTATTACCTTAACATACACCGGAGGAAAACATGGAAAGAGGAAGATCAAGGAAAGCACGTTCGGGCTGTCTGGGACGGATTTTCGGGTTTGTGCTGTTTTTAATCGTGGCAGCCGTTGGCGTGATTGCAGCGGTCAAATATATGCCAAGCCGGGAGAGGGCGGATCTGGATGCTCTGTACGCGGCGGGCGGCAGCGACCGGGTGGCGCTGTATCTGAACTATGAACGTCAGGAGGAGAGCGGGGTCTACGTGGACGGTCAGACATATCTGCCGGCTGCGTGGGTAGATGCGAACTTAAATGAACGTTTTTACTGGGATGCCAATGAGGAAATACTGGTGTACGCCCTGCCGGAGGAGATCGTGAAAAGCGACGAGACGACAGTGGATGAGGACGGAAAAAAGATCCTTTACCGGGATGGCGATGCAGTTTATCTTTCACTGGCTCTGATTCAGCAATACACCGATGTGCGTCTGCAGGCGTATGATGGTGAGGCACAGAAGCGGGTTTTCGTGGAAAATAACTGGGATCCGGTTACGGTGGCAGATGCGGCGTGGAGCGCCAAGATCCGCTTAAGAGGCGGCTTGAAAAGCCCGATTGTGACTGAGATAAAGCGCGGCGGGACAGTGACGGTGCTGGAACAGTATGACAACTGGGCGAGAGTCATGACACCGGACGGTCATATTGGATATATGCACAAGTGGAAGATGAAAAATCTGCATGAGGAGACGTTAAAGAGTGATTTTACTGCTCCGGTCTACCAGAATATTTCACTGGATCAGAAGATTGTGATGGTCTGGCATCAGGTAACGATCGCGGCGGCAAACCAGGCGATGGATTCTCTGATTGCAAAGACGAAAGGTGTCAATGTCATCGCGCCGACGTGGTTTACGCTTAGCAGCAACAGCGGCGCGTATGAATCTCTGGCAGATAAGTCCTATGTGGATCGGGCGCATGAAAAAGGTCTGCAGGTCTGGGCGGTACTCGACAATTTCAGCCGCGAATGCAGCAAGAACGTGCAGGCGGAGGTGCTTCTTTCCAGGACGTCTGTGCGCGAAAAACTGATTGAAAATATGATGACAGAGGCGGATCGTTATGGATTTGACGGTATCAATCTGGATTTTGAGAGTTTGAAGACGGCGGCGGGCGTCCATTACATTGAGTTTATCCGCGAGCTGTCGGTTTCCTGCCGCAAGAAAGGGCTGGTGCTGTCGGTCGATAACTATGTTCCGGCGGTATATAACCGTTTCTATAACCAGAAAGAGCAGGGCAACGTCGCAGATTATGTGATTATCATGGGTTATGATGAGCACTATGCAGGCGGTGAAGCCGGTTCTGTTTCTTCGATCGGATATGTCGAAAACGGCATTAAAGATATGCTTTTCCTGGTTCCGAAGGAAAAGGTAATCAACGCAGTTCCGTTCTACACAAGGCTCTGGACGGGAAGCGGCGACAATGCGTCCTCCCGTGCGATGGGAATCTCCGAGGCGACAAAATGGGTGTCGGAGAGCGGCATGGATCTGACCTGGGATGATTCGGCTGGTCAGTATTACGGCAGGCTGGACAGCCAGAACGGCGAACAGCAGCTCTGGATGGAGGAGACAAGGTCTCTGGGACTCAAGATGGATTTAATCAAGAAATACGACCTGGCAGGCGTAGCCGGATGGCGGCTGGGGCTGGAAACCAGCGACGTCTGGGATGTGATTGGCTGGGAGTAGAGACAATTTAATTAAGATTCAATGATTCAAAGTAGGGTGGAAGTCTCATGCGGGAGCGTGGGGCTTCTGCTTTTTTATGTAATAGGAAATTCCTTGGAATCCCCTATTACACAAAAAGGCACTAACGTGCCAATGATGCGCACTCGCGCGAAGATGTAGTTTGTCGCAAGCGACCGCGCTCGGCGCGAGAATGTGCCAAGGCACATTCTTCTTTATAAAAAAGAGCGTCTTGGACAAAAAACCTCCGGGCGGAAAGATTGATTCATCCGCCTGGAGGTTATTAAAACATCAAAAATATTGTTTTGTCTGGGAGAAATGTGATTATTCTGCCTCTTTTGCCTGATCGATCAGGTTGGTGTAGAAAGCAAGAAAACTGTCATCACCTTCAGCGATCATAGCTTCCGGATGGAACTGTAAGCTCATCACGTAGTCTTTATCTTCTCTGACGATTGCTTCGATGATTCCATCTGGAGCAGTAGCAACGACTTTCAGGTTGTCACCTAACTGATCGACTGCCTGATGATGCCAGGAGTTTACAGTGTAGGTGCCTTCTCCGCCAAATGCGGCAGCAACGATGTTATCTTTGTCTACGGTAATCTCATGTTTTGCGAATACCTTACGGTCCGGATCGCGATGTTCGATATCGGACGGATTCTGAGTCGGAAGATCCTGATATAAGGTACCGCCGCTTAATACGTTTAAGAACTGCATGCCACGGCAGGTGCAGAGCATCGGGATATCCTCATCGAGAGCTGCCTTGATTAAAAGAGAATCAGAAGTATCTCTGACTTCGTTTACAGTCTCTAATTTTTCGTTTGGCTCTTCGCCGTAGTAGCTCGGATCAATATCTTCGCCGCCGGTCATAACCAGAGCATCGATTTCTGCCAGAGCATTTTTCGCGTCATCCTCGGTTTTGATCTGAGGAAGATAAATTGCTTCGCCGCCAGCTTTGGTAACGGCATCTATATATAACTGTGCATCTTCGTCGATTTCGTCGGCATTCCATGAAACGCCGACTTTGACTTTCTCTTCTTCGTCATTCGCCGCTTCTTCGGCAGTCTCTGCTTCGCCTTCTGTCTCGGTTACTTCGGCTTCAGCCGCTGTTGTATCGGCTGCCGGTTCAGACTTTGTTCCACAAGCTGTTAAAGAAAAAGCCAGGGATAAAGAAAGAAGCACTGCACTGGTCATCATTTTAATTTTTCTCATTCGAATTTCCTCCCTAATACAAATTGTCCTCCCAAACATGGCTGGATTCTAACATAAAACAGTCATAAAAATACAAAAAGATACATAAAATTACATAATAAAATAAAATAATTTTTAATGCTACCTAAAATACATAATATAATTTTGTAGATATACGAAAAATGAGCGAAAATAAGGAGGCGTAAATGGAAGCGAAGAATTGAGTAGGGAGGAGTACGGGGAAAAGCCCTGATAACAGAAAGTTATACCTTCATTCCCTTTCTTAATTGGATTTTCCCCGCAGGCAGGCGTTACAATAAGGACGGAAAAAACAGACGGGCAGCCGGGTCAGGGCTGCGGGGCTGATAGAGATGGCGGAGTGCAGGAAAGACTCCGAGAGAATATGACAAACCAAATGGAGGAAATCAAAACATGGGGAAATCACTTACCAGAAAGATTATTGAGTCACATTTCGTATCGGGCGATATGACGCCGGGCAAAGAAATTTTTATCAAGGTGGATCAGACATTGACACACGATATCAATGCCGTTATGACTTATCTGGCATTCGAGGCGATCGGGCTGGACCGTGTCCGCACGGAGTGCAGCGTCAGCTACCTCGATCACAATTTATTATATGTAGATAATAAGACGCCGGACGACCACATTTATTTGCAGTCCGCAGCAAAGAAATTCGGCGTGTATGTGTCCAGACCGGGCAACGGCATCTGCCATACCGTTCATGTATCCCGTTTTGGTGTGCCAGGCAAGGTATCGATGGGCGGAGACAGTCACACACCGCATGGCGGCGCGATCGGTATGCTGTGTATCGGTGTCGGCGGCATGGATGTAGCAACGGCGATGACGGGTGTTCCGATGCGTCTGACGATGCCGAGAGTCGTCCGTGTCAACCTGACCGGTAAATTAAGACCGGGCTGCAACTCGAAGGAAGTTATCCTGGAAATGCTTCGCCGCGTGACCATCAAGGGCGGTCTGGGAAATGTATATGAGTACGTGGGACCGGCAGTTGCCGAGATGGAGATTCCGGCACGTGCGACTATCGCAAACATGGGTGCGGAAATGGGCGCGACCACTTCCATTTTCCCGGCAGATGCACAGGTAAAGAGATTTCTGGCTGCACAGGGACGTCCGGAAGCATACACAGAGCTTCTTCCGGATGAGGACGCCGAGTACGACGAGACGATCGATATCAATTTAAGCGAGTTAGAGCCGTTGATCGCATGTCCGCACCAGCCGGACAATGTTATGCCGCTGCATCAGGCGGAAAAGAAGAGAGTACAGCAGGTATTTATCGGAAGCTGTACCAATGCAAGCTATGCCGATATTGCAAAAGCAGCACTTGTATTTAAGGGACATCATGTGAATGAGGATGTAAGCTGTACCTGTGCGGTTTCTTCCAAGCAGGTGTACCGTCAGCTGATGCGCGATGGATATGTGGAGATGCTTCTGGATGCAGGTGTCCGTCTTTTGGAGATTGCCTGTGGTCCGTGCTGCGCAATCGGTCAGACTCCGGCGACCGACGGTGTGGCAGTCCGCACCTCCAACCGTAATTTCAAGGGACGTGCCGGAAATCCGACCGCGAAGATTTACCTTGTCAGCCCGGAGAGTGCTGCGGCAACTGCGATTGTGGGAACTTTCGCAACGGCAGAAGATATTATGGGTGAAAATGTGAAGATTCTGGATACCATCCATGAGCCGGATCAGTACGATATTGATGATTCGATGATTCTGCCGCCACTGTCACCGGAAGAGGCTGCCAAGGTGGAGATTGTCCGCGGACCGAATATCAAGTTTCTTCCGGTTCCGGAGCCGCCGCAGGAGACACTGGATGCTCCTATCAGCTTAAAAGCCCGTGATAATGTATCCACCGATGATATTACACCGGCAAGTGCTGAGTTCAGCAGCATGCGTTCCAATATTCCGCTGATGTCCCAGTATTGCTATCACCGCTATGATCCGGAATTTGCAGCCCGTGCGAAAGAAATGGGACAGAGCATCATCATCGGCGGTGAAAACTATGGACAGGGTTCCTCCCGTGAGCATGCGGCTATTAATCCCATGTATCTGGGTGTAAAAGCGGTCATTGCCAAGAGTATTGCCCGTATCCATAAGGGAAACCTGGTAAATCATGGCGTAATTCCAATGTTGTTTGAGGATGGAGCTGATTATGACCGCCTGGAGCAGACAGATGAGCTTCATATCGATAACCTGCGGGAGCAGATTGCAGCACACCGTGTGCAGATTACTGATAAGACAAAAGGATTTTCCTTCTGGGTTAAATTAGAACTGACAGATAAGGAAATCGAAGTTGTCTTAAATGGCGGACAGCTGAGAACACTGAAAAAACAGCTGGAAGCAGAGAAAGAAGCGTAGTCATTTATTAATTATGCCTCCATTATATTTTTATATACAATAACTACTTATTCACCAACTTATTTATTTTGGGAAAAGGCGCCTGTGCGGATGTGCAGGCGCTTTTTCGTGCGACTTGACGGAAGAAAGACATTTGTAGTAATCTTGTGGTAGAATAAGAGTGAAGATTGTGAAAGAAATTGAGAAAAAGACATTGTTTGGAGCGCTTTTTGCGGTGATAGTCAAGGCGTTAAGTGTCCTTACGGAGAATATCGAGGTATTCGGTATAAGAATATATCTTCGCCTTTCCAGATTTGTCTGTTTGCTTCAAGATTCCATCATTGACCAAAATGGAGACTACCTTTGACACAGTATTATAGGACATGTCAAGAGCTGTAGAGGTTTTCTGAATATCAATAATAGGATTTGATTCCAAATAGGCAAACACTTTAAGAACGCTGGTACGCTGTCTCTTTGTGAGAGCATCAAATAATTTTGTGCTTTTATCGTGTAATGCAGTAAGATAATCAATTGTATGAATCGCATCTTCTGCGGAATCTGCAAAAGCCTGAAGGAAAAAAGAAATCCATTGCTCATAATCACCAGTACGTCGCACCTGAGTCATACGGTCATAGTACTCAATACGGTTCATCTTGAGGTAATAAGAAATATAGAGTGCGGGAGTAGACAGAATGCCTTTTTTCATTAGGAAGAGCGTAATGAGAAGTCGTCCAACACGTCCATTACCATCAAGGAAAGGGTGAGTGGTTTCAAATTGATAGTGGATTAATGCGGCTTGAATCAAAGGGTCAAGAGTATCATCACTATTGATATATTTTTCAAGGTCGGACATGGCTGTTAGCATATCTTCAGGATTTGGCGGAATATATCGAGCGTTTTTGAGAGTACTTCCCTGACCGCCAATCCAGTTTTGTGAATACCGGAATTCGCCAGGATTCTTTTCCTGTCCTCGCGCGCTTTCCAAAAGAACTGCATGAGTTTCTTTAATTAGACGATTGCACAGAGGTAGTGTTTTCAGCCGCTCAAGCGCAAACTCAGTCGCACGGATATAGTTAACAACATCGGAAACATCTCGATTGGTGTTGTCTTCAATCAGAGGATTCAAGATATCCTCAAGGGTGCACTGTGTACCTTCAATCTGTGAGGAAAGAAGGGCTTCTTTACGGACATACATGGAAACAAAAAGTCCCATGTTTGGTATACGGGAGGAAAGCCCTTCAAGTGTTGCTATTTTCTTGTTTGCATCAATAAGTTTCGTGAGAAGTTCACCAGATACCTCAATAGGAGGATTTGGTGGAAGCGGAGCTGGTCGAAAGGATTCATACGCCATTTCGCCTGACAGATTACTCACGAGTGTTCCTGCTCGGTTTGTCATAATTGTTTTTTCCTCCGAAAAATGGAAATTGAAATTTTTGAGGCTATTTTAGCATAGAAATTTCAAGAAATCAACTTATTGTGAAAATAAAGAACAGAAGAAATTTCAGAAAAACGGCTTTTTGTGAAATTACTCAAGCAAAATTACCTTGGAAATTTCAAGTTTAGAATTTTATATTTTGATTTTGCCTTGACCCGGACGGATTGCCGCTGGAGCTGCACGAATAATTATGGGAGAGAAAAGAGCATATAAAGTCAGAAAGCCCGGTGGAGACCGGAAGAAGCTGAAGCAGGAGCAGGAAGGTCTGAAAGTTGGGATACGGCTTATGGTGGAAGTGTATAGTTTATGACGGAAATAAAATGAACTCCTGGAGTGCAAAAAAAGCCCTCGCTGTGTGTGATACACAGTGGGGGCGTTGGTCAGATTCTTTGCATGGTATTTCATTCTTTAAGAAACGCTGCATGGTAAAGAAAAAGTGATTCAAAGTTAATGGGGGCAGAACCCATTAACACCAAGAATGAGGCAGCTAAGCCATATTTTATACAAATCCTCGCCTTCGGTAAGCTTTAACCCCGTAATTTCAATGATTTTTTGGATTCTGTAATTCATAGTGTTCCTGTGAATGTGAAGATGATTTGCTGCAGTTATTACATTGCGGAAGAAGAGGTAGGTTTGTAATGTATCTAAATAATCGGTTCCGAATTCTTGATCATAGGCCTGTAATCTGAGTATTTCTGGAAGGCAGAAATAGTTCGGCTGACTATATTTTTTCAAAGTGGAAACCAGGTAAGGCATATTGTATTCCTGAAATCGATAGATATTCTGCCTTGGATTCTGTTTCATTCCAATTCGTAGAATCTCTAAGGATTGTTCTACAGATGCACTAAATTCAATGATATTTGAAAAATGGTGACTGCAACCAGCGGCCAGATGATAAGTTTGAAAGAAGTTATCCAAGTTATTGGCAACTGATTCCAGATCTTCGGTTTCAAGAAGCAGATATAAGATATTGCCGATACAGACTGCTTTATAGGTTGGATAAATCATACCAAGATGATTTTTGTAAGCAGTGATGGAACGTTCTTGATTGTCCGATTGGTACGCATCCCGGAAGCCAATAGCCATGGTATAGAAGTGTTCTCCCGGAATCCAGCCAAATCCTTTTGCCCGTAAATTAAATTCTTCCTGATTGCGGATGCGTCCAGAAATAAGTTCAAATAGAAGATTTTCACGATAACTGAGTGCAAAGCCTATTTTATTTCGCTCTAATTCTAACGATAGGACGTTTGCCAAAATATCTAGTATTTGACAATCGCCGTCTTCAAAGGGACGTTTCTGTGGAATCACTACGATCCAACCAAAATATCGGTGCTCAATAACAATTTTTACAATCAGACGTTCTTTTTTCTTCTGGTAATTAGAATGTTCAATAAAGGCATGTTCGGTTTGTTCGATATTGGGGAGAAGTGTTTTATAGTCATATTTTTCGAATAGATCGGAGGTTACAAAATTGTGTTTGATGATGCATTGAATTAGTTCGTCATCAACTTTCTTTAGTTCGTTCAGATCAGACCAGTGAAGAACACGGGTGGATGTATCCGATAAAAATAAGGGGTTTTCGAGAAGTTCTGCACCTGTAGATAGGATGGTATTCACATCTTTACGGTTTATCAGGCATTGGCTGAGTTTGTAATGAGCTTCTTCGATTCGTCGCTCTACTTTTAGTATATGCTGCAGCTGGAATGTAAGCTCAGTTTGAATGGTAGGTTCAGCCAGCATAACATAGTTTTCGATCCAATCAGGGATTTCTGTGTCATCTGTGCCGTTCGGCAAAATGATCCAAAGTATATTTTGGTTGTCTTTGGGGATTTGAAGGCAATCATCAGAATGAATAATATATGCGGTAGCTTCTGTAAATGTTTCTCTTACAGGGAGGTTGTTTTGAACGTGAAAAATTGGGGAATCCGGGTAGCGGATGCTTTCTTTTTTTAAAGCGTGATAAGCAGAAAGCTTTTGCATGAATGATAGGAATGATAGCATAAGGGACTCCTTTCTACTTGTGCATTCTGCACAAGATGTTTTTTGATATTGTATCAGATATACGAAGTAATCAGTTTATATTTTTTTTATAATCTGTTCATCAAAATAATTATTCTTAATCCTCATTTTATTACATTATTTTGATTTTGGCTACGGATATTTATATTCAACATTGATTGAAAAATCAGGAAGGAGTTGGAAGTATGGAAGAATTCTATTTGGTTAATGGTAAAATTCTGGATGTAAGAACAGGAAAATTTATCAAGGCAGATTTAAAAATTACTGGTAAGCAAATTGCATCAGTTCAGGAAAAGGCGCCGACTGAAGCAAAGAAGGTGGACTGCAGTGGAAAATATCTGATTCCAGGTATTATGGACGCTCATGTGCATCTTGTATGGGAAGGAACAGCCAAGGACCCCATGTATGAGACTGTACGGGATGGAAACTATTTAAATTTTGCCAAAGGTGTTTCTTCGGCGGAAAAATCCTTAAAGAACGGGGTAACGACTGTACGCGATTTGGGCTGTAATGATGATTGCTCGATTCCTCTGGCAAGAGCTGTGAATATTGGACTGATTAAAGGAAGTCATATTGTTCCGGCGGGAAGTGCAATTCAAGGTTCCTATGGACATTGTCCGATGATTGGCTATATTGCGAATACAAAGGAGCAGTTGATTGATAAAATTAAACGTTTGAAAGGTTATAATATCGAGATGAGCATTCCACCACTTCATTGGATTAAGATCATGGCGAGTGGAGGCGCAGCTGGATTGGAAGATGTAGGTCCATGTATGTATTCACCGGATGAGTTGAAGGCGATTACATATGAAGCACACCGTCTAAATATGAGGTCGCAGCACATGCGCTTTCACGAGATGCTATTTCAAAATGTATTGATGCCGGAATTGATACAATTGAGCACGGAGGTGCATTAGATGAAGAACTTCTTCATAAGATGAAAGAAAATGGGCAGGTGTGGGTTCCGACTCTGCAGGTATATAAAGAACTGGCTCGAGGAAAAGGAATGATCGCAGATGTTATCGTAGAGAAGGCATCAGCTGTTGAGGAAAATCAAAAAAAGGCTTTTTCAGCAGCCATGAAAATCGGTACGAAGATTGTTGCGGGAAGTGATGCAGGTTCTCCGAATTTCGGCCCGCACCCATCCATATTTAAAGAATTAGTTGCAATGCAGGAAAATGGAATGTCAGCTGCTCAGGTGATTCGCTGTGCAACTTTGGCTGCAGCGGAGGAACTAGGGGTGAAAGACAGAGGTGTTTTAGAAGAAGGAAAAATTGCAGACATTGTAGTTCTGGATGCCAATCCATTGGTAGATTTACATGCGTTTACAGAACATTTATCGGCGGTATATAAAGAAGGTCTTTTAGTATAGAATATGGAAAATGATATTGACATTAAAGGAGGATACATTATGCATGAATTAATTGCTCAGCCTAAAATGCTTCTGGTTGTTATTGTTTATTTACTTGCTCTGGTTGGAACGGGAGCTTATTTCGCAAAGAAAGCAGCTGTAAAAAAAGAAGGAAAAGAAGATTTTTTCTTAGCAGGAAGAGGCCTTGGAAAGATTGTAGCAGTTGGTACGATTTTGGCTACATATACAGGTGGTGGTACAGTAACCGGTGGTGGAAATAGCCTAGCTTTTAATTATGGATTGTGGAGTGGTTTGTTTTTTACGATTTGTCCGGTTATCAGTATGAGTGTTTTATGTTATCTGACCCCTAAAATCCGGGAAAGCAACTGCTACACGGTATCACAGCTTCTTGAAACGAAATATGGTTCTAAAGCTAGAACAATATCAGCGGTTATCATAGCACTTGCGATGGTTTCTATCGTTTCTTATCAGTATCGAGGTCTTGGATTTATTTTAAACGCTACAACTGGTATTCCAACTACTTATTGTACAATAATCTGTTGTGCACTTGTTATTGTACTAGCCCTTTCTGGTGGATTGAAGACAGTTGCTACGACAGATGCAATGTCCGCATTTTTGATGGTAGGTGGCCTTGCAATTGGCTTGCCTGTTTTAATTAGTACAGTAGGTGGCTGGGATTGGGTTATTTCTTCTGCACAGGCCAACGATCCGGAAAGCCTTACGTTCTTCGGCGGTCAGACGCTTCTTAAATGGGTTGGCGGATATCTTCCGCTGATTCTTCTGACTTGTTCCGATCAGAACTATTATCAGAGAATTGTTGCAGCGAAGGATGTAAAAACAGCTCGTGTTGGTCTGATGGGCACTATGCTTGCTTGTTTTGTTATTATGCCGGTTGTTGCATGCTATGCATTCATTTCACGTCAGTATTTTGGAACCAGTATTGCAGCAGGACAGGCATTGATCGGTGCGGCAACACTTCTTCCTACGATTGTGGGCGGCATCGTACTTTCCGCAGCAGCAGCATTTACCATTACAACAGGTGATTCATATCTGTTATCTGCAGCAGCTAACTTCTGCATCGATTTATATAGTAAAATCAATCCGAATGCAACAGAGAAAGAAGAGCTTAAAGTCAGCCGTGCGTTCATTTTGATTGCAGGTGTTGTCGCTTATATTATTCTGACTTTCTTCCCATCGATTCTTGCAATTCAGTATTGGTCCTATACTATTTATGGAGCAGGAATTACACCGGCAGTTGTTGGAGCACTTGTATGGAAAAAAGCTACAAAAGCGGGAGGCATTTCATCTATGATTATTGGATGTGGATTAAGTATTATCTGGGAGGCAACCGGTTCTCCATTTGGATTACAGACAATTTTTGTTGCATTCCCGATTGCTTTGATTACATTAGTTGCGGTATCCTTAGCTACACAGCCAAAAAGTGAATGAAGTTAATGGGGTCAGACCCCATTAAGCGTTCAAGATTTCTTGGGAGAAATACTTCAAAGACAACATCAAGGTATAAGAAAAGCAGGTGAGGGGATCTTAAATGGTTTGCTCACCTGCTTCCTTTTTTGCGGATGCAATGACCGAATCCGGCAAATCCATCTTTTGAACGGATGGACAATTTAGGACCATATACCTTGCATCATGGGTTCGGATATGTTACATTTATCATATCAAGCATATATTTTTCTTTGTAAACATTTCAAGTATATCTTACATTCCAATCTAATTATGAATCTGAGAAAATCTTATGCATATCCAATTAAGTAACAATTGAAAAGCAGGAGATTTTCGATGGATTTTGCTCTGACTGTGAGGTGACGGGAGTGTTACAAAGCAGAAGAAATTCTCCTGACAGAAAGGAGAATTTATGAAAAAAGGAACTTACGCAAGAGCAAGGCGGGATCACAAGGACACGTTATTTCGGATGATATTCAGTACGAGGGAAAGTCTGCGGAGTTTGTACAATGCAGTGAACCATTCGAATTATGCAGATCCGGCGGAACTGGAGCGCGTGGCGGTTCATCTGCGCGAGGGAAAGACGCTGACGGAGTCGCGAAAGCTGGCAGCGGCGGAAGTCGGGCAGTAGGAATTAAACTGGGTGCGAAAAAATAAAAAGTTTATCAGCGAAAGCGTAGAAATGAAAATGAGCACCCTGGAAATGAAAGACTCAAAAATCGGCATGTGACTCAAACTTAAAATTTGAATGACTCATTTATGAGCGCATAAAAGCTCATAAATGAGTCATTTTTTGCACTCTGAAAAGAAATGAGACAAGAACGGGTCATTTCTGGAAGATCATCAAAAAAATAAATAAAAATTTTAAGTCGACAAAAACCTTGTATTTACAAGGAGAATCTCGATTTTTTTGGAAAATAAAAAATAAAAATATTAAATAAAATCGAAAAACGTAAAAGTTGGCACGGAACTTGCTGTATATATGAGTATCAAGCAAAAGTATCAAGCAAAAAGAAAAATATATTACATGGAGGGAACACATTATGAAAGTTGGCGTATTGAAAGACATCAAAGTAGGCGAGTACCGTGTCATCGCAACCCCGGCAGAGGTAAGCATGCTGGTAGGTGACGGCAATGAGGTTTACGTTCAGAAGGGCGCGGGCGAAGGTTCTGGATTCTCGGATGAGGCATATGTGAAAGAGGGCGCGAAGCTGGTTGATACAAAGGAAGAAATTTATGCAACCTGCGATTTCGTCGCAAAGGTAAAAGAGTTTGAACCGTGCGAGTACAAACTGCTCCGTGAAAACCAGATCGTATTTACCTGCATCCATCCAGCAGCACATCCGGAAGAGGTACAGGCACTTCTCGACAGCAAGTGTATTGCATTTACCGCAGAAGATTCCCACCGTTACGGTTCACCGAACTGTGAGGCAGCTGGTAAGGCGGGTGCACTCTTTGGCCTGGAATCCCTGCTTTCCATCAACGGCGGCAAGGGCAAATTCGTCAACGGTCTCGGCGGTGCTCCGGGCGTTAAGGCGCTGGTCATTGGAGGCGGCGTGGTAGGACGCGCAGCAATCTCTGTTCTTCATGCGCTGGGCGCGTGGGTAACGGTTATGGATATTAATATCGGAACCCTGCGCGATATCGGAAAACAGTTCAATGAGGAAGTCAACACCCAGATTTCCAACCGTTATAATCTGAAAAAGATTTTACCAGAGATAGATGTCGTATATAATTGTGTTAGATGGCCGAAGGATGCCAAAGAATACATGATCGACCGCGAGATGGTCCGCTCGATGGAGAAAGGTTCCGTTATCGTAGATATTAGCAACGATTATGGTGCAATCGAGACATTCCATGAGACCACCCATGAAAATCCGCGCTACATCGAAGAAGGTGTCGTACATTATTGCGTAAGCAACATTCCGGGTGCAATTTCCCAGTCTACCTCGATCGCATACGCAGCATCCGTACTGCCGCACTTCAGAAGCATCATCAACAATGGTGTGGCGCAGGCGTGTGCAAAGGATGGTTTCCTGCGCCGCAGCTTAACTGCCTACAAGGGATACTTAACCCATGAGGAGACAAGTGCTATCCAGGGCAGACCGTGGGTTCGTCCGGAAGACATCTTAGAGATCGCAGATCAGAAACTGGATCTGGCTCCGTCGGCAACCAAGAGCCATTCGGATAACTTTATCAAATTAGAGAAGTGATTTTTCAGATAAAGGATACCGGCAGAACGCTTTTCGTGAAACGTATGGGGATACGGATGAAAAGCGCTCTGCCATTTGAGGGGAGAATAGAAGCGCTTCCGGATGGGAAATAGCTGGAGGCGCATTTGATACAGAAGAATAGGAGGGGTATCTGTGAGTGTTACAGACATTTTAGTGGACTTTGCGATCGCATCGTTTTTTATCGCGGTTGGTCAGCTTTTACGTGCAAAAGTGCCGTTGGTACAGAAATTTTTCATTCCGCCAAGCATGATTGCCGGATTTATCGCGCTGGCACTCGGGGCGCAGGGACTGGGAATCCTGCCGTTTTCTGAAAATATTGGTTCTTATGCAAGTGTTCTGATTATCCTGATTTTCGCAGGTGTCGGAATTAATGGATTTTCTTTCAATAAGAAAGATTTTAAAGCGGAAATTGACCGGATTGGTTCTTATTTTTCCTATAAAGTGCTGGCACAGGCGATTCAGTTCTCACTGGCACCGTTGTTTAGTATTTTAGTAATTTCGAAATTATTCCCGAACATTAACTATGGCTTCGGTCTGCTGCTGGCAGCTGGTTTCTCCGGCGGACACGGAACGGCAGCGGCTGTTGGTACCGCGTTTGAGAGACTGGGTGATCTGGATGCAATGGATATCGCGATGACCTGTGCAACTGTTGGTATTTTATCGGGTATCTTTGGCGGTCTGTTCTTCATCAAGCTGGGAACGAAAAAGGGCTGGACCAAATATATGAAAGGCTTCAATCAGATCTCCGATGATCTGCGCTGTGGTCTGGTGCCCAAAAATGAGCGCAAGTCGATGGGCGAGGAAACTATTTCATCCAACGTCCTGGATCCGCTGGCATGGCATCTGGCAGTGATGCTGATCGCATCCGGTATCGGTGTGGGACTCAGTAAGGGAATCTATGCAGCGATCGGTCTGGATCTGCCGAATTACCTGATGGCATTTTTGACCGCGATCGTGATGTTCCTCGTTTTCCGAAAAGTCGGCGTCGGTGATTATATTGATGAAAATGTAGTGGGACGTATCTCCGGTACTGCGACGGATTATCTGGTGTTTTTCGGAATCGCTTCCATCAAACTGGCAGTTATCGTTAAATATGCAGCTCCGCTGGCACTTCTTCTGCTCTGCGGTATTGTAATCGTAGTGGCAACTCTGATGTTCTTTGGTCCGGCGATGAACCGCGGCAGCTGGTTTGAGCGCGCGATCTTCGTATTTGGCTATTCAACGGGCGTTTTTGCGATCGGCTTCATCCTTCTTCGAATCGTTGATCCGGAAAACCGCTCCAAGACGCTGAACGATACTGCATTTGCAGCGCCGTTTACAACTCCGGCAGAGATGTTTGCGTGGTCGATGGGACCGATGATGCTCTTAAATGGCAGCCATTGGAAGTTTATCGGCATCTATTTGGTAATCATGGCAGCATGCATCATCGCAAATATCGTATTTAAATGGTGGTGGCTGAAACTTCCGCTGGATCGCCCAGGTGTGGAGGAGATCGGATAAACTTGTCTTTGCCTGTTTCCTCTGATACACTTGGAACAGGTGTAAACATAACACCGTTGTCAGGCCGGATGAACGCAGATTCAAGTCGAACGTCCGTGAGACTTAGCGCGTGATTCCGGTCAGCGGTGTTTCAGACAGGGGAGAAATGCATGGAGTTTTTAAGACAGTTATTTCATGGAAAAGGATATATTGACGGAATCACGATCATCAACCTGGATGGCGAGATTCTGTTTTCAGCAAAGTTAAATAGTAAATTTTCAAACCGGAAAGAGAGAGAAGCTTACCAGGCGCTGGTGGGACAAAATTTTTTCGATGTATTTGAAAACCTGAACGCTAAGAACAGCAGCATGATCCGGGCGATGGAGGTCGGACTGCCGGTTTACGTGGAAAACCAGCTACTTCAGACCAAGGGGCAGGAGGGCATCCATATCAGCTCTCTTTCGATTCCGATCAAGAGCGGGCGCGCCGTGGTGGGCGCGATCGATCTGTCGATGGAGGAGATGACAGACGGCGAGGAAGAGCCGGAGAGTGTGGAACTGACTTCGGAACAGATCCCGGTCGGCGGCGCTGGAAAGCTGAAAAAACACAGCGGCGCATCTTTTACGATGGAAGATATCATCGCAGTGGATGAAAAAATGAAAAATGCCAGAGACTATATACCGGTGGTGGCGGCGTGCGATCTGCCGGTTATGATCTATGGGGAAACGGGAACCGGAAAAGAGGTGTTTGCACAGTCGATCCACAATGCCAGTGAACGGAGGGATAAACCGTTTATCGCGCAGAACTGTGCGGCGCTGCCGGATACCTTGCTCGAAAGTATCTTATTTGGAACGTCCAAGGGCGCGTTTACCGGGGCAATGGAAAATAAGGGACTCTTTGAGCTGGCGGACGGCGGAACACTGTTTCTCGACGAGATCAATTCGATGCCTCTGTTTTTGCAGTCAAAGCTTCTGCGGGTTCTGCAGGACGGCAGTTTCCGCAGCCTGGGCGGCAGTGAGACGAAACGCACGAATGTGAAGATCATTGCGGCGACCAATGTGGAACCGCTTGAGGCGATCGAGAAAGGACAGCTTCGGCGCGATATTTATTATCGTCTGAGCATGATGTCGATCCGGATTCCGCCGCTGCGGGAACGGAAGGCGGATATTGGACATTTTGTCAAGTTTTATGTAAACAAACACAATGGCACGTTCCACAAGCAGGTTCAGTATGTGTCAAAGGATCTGCTAAAAAAACTGGAAGAATATGACTGGCCAGGCAATGTCCGGGAGCTGGAACACGTGATCGTTTACGGCATGAGCATGGTGGATGAGACGAGCGCCCTGCTCCAGTATAAAGACATCAAGGGAAAGCTTCTGCTGGAAAAGCAGGCGGACAGGAAAAAGGCGCCGGAAAGCCTGGAAGAAGTTCCAAAACTCTGCTCGTCGCTTCGTGAGGCGGTGGCTGCCTATGAGGAAAAACTGATTTGGCAGGCGTTGGAGGCGGCGCACGGAAATATATCTGAGGCAGCGCGGATTCTGGATGTGCCGAGGCAGACGCTGCAGAGAAAGGCGAGCCAGCTGCGGGGCGAAAAGGCGAAGGAAAAACAGGAAAAAGAAATCTGAGCGATGGAGGATAGATACGGAAAATTGAGGACGATGCGGGAAGCGGAATCAGCCCGGAAAGGATGGAACGCTCAGACAGAATAACAGGAGGAAATGCAGAAATGGAGAAATACATTGGAAAATATTCTGTAAAAGATTTTTTATATCTGATTCTGGGCGCATTTATCTACAGTATCGGCACGCACAGCTTTATTGAGACGGCGAATATTGCGCCGGGCGGTGCGGTCGGCGTGGCACTGATGTTAAACCATGTGACGAACCTGCCGGTCGGACGGCTGACACTGATGGTCAATGTGCCGCTTTTAATATTGGCGTGGTTTCATTTGAGCCGTGCCTTTGCGCTGCGGACGGCGTTTGCGTGCGGAATCTGTTCGGTGGTGCTTGACTACGTGATCGCCCCGGTCTTTCCGGTTTATATGGGCGACCAGCTTATGGGAAGTCTCTACGGCGGCATTCTGGTCGGCGTTGGCATGGCGTTCATCTTTCTGTCCGGTTCGACGACGGGCGGCAGCGATGTGGTCGGCTACCTGCTCCAGAAGAAATATCCGCATGTCTCGATCGGGCGCGCCTGATGATGATCGATGGAATCATCCTCTCCACCTCGATCTTCGTCTTTGGAAATGTCGATGCGGCACTGTTCGGACTGATTTCCCTGTACGCGCAGACGAAGGTCATCGACATGATCATCTACGGAAATGATGCCGGAAGCGAGGCGTCGATCGTGACGAAATACCCGCAGAAAATCGCAGAACGTGTCATTAAGGAAATTGACCGTACGGTAACGCTGCTTCCGGGCAAGGGCGGCTACAGCGGCGAGGACACGACGGTGGTTTTATGTACCGTCCGCAAAACGGAGTTCAATCGTTTAAAACGCATTATTGCGGAGACGGATGAGAATGCGTTTGTGATTGTGAAGGAAACCTCGGGCATTTTTGGACTTGGGTTTAAGGATGTAGCGGAGGCGCAGCAGTAGGAGCCGGGATTAGAATTAGAAAATAGCGGGATATGCCGCGAACAAGGCGAATATAGATATCATAAGAATGCATCAGGAGCGGTGCACTTGAACGAATGGTTTGAAACACACCCGTTTCTAAAACAAATGCGAAGGCGGCTGTCAGTGGAATTGGCAGTCTGCCTTCTTTTATTTTGCGGCGTCTTTCTGGCGGCACGGTATGCGGGGCTGGCATCAGCGGGGGCGGACGCTGTGCTTGGAAAGGAAAAGCCGGTTGTTTTCTTGGACGCCGGACATGGGGATTTTGATCCGGGAAAGGTGAGTGTGGACGGAAGCCTGGAAAAGGACATCAATCTGGCAATCGCGAAGCGCCTTAGATGGTATCTGGAGCAGTCGGATGTGGAGGTCGTGATGAGCCGGGAGGATGACCGGGGACTTTACGATACGTCAGCCGGAAGCCGGAAAATGTCCGACATGAAAAACCGCTGCGCCCGCGTCGAGGAATCCGGCGCGGATCTGGTCGTCAGCATCCATCAGAACAGCTACCACCAGGAGGACGTATCCGGCGCTCAGGTATTTTATTACCGGAAGTCGGAGAAGGGAAAACGGCTGGCGGAGATATTGCAGAAGCGCTTTGACTATGCGCTGGGAGACCAGAACCGCAGAAAAGCCAAACCGAATGACAGCTATTACCTCCTGCTCCACGTCAAATGCCCGATTGTCATCGTCGAGTGCGGATTTTTGTCTAACTGGAAAGAGGCGGCATTGCTGAAAACAGAAGAATATCAGGACCGCGTGGCGTATACGCTGCATATGGGGATTATGGAGTATCTGAATGGGCGCTGAAACCTTGAACTGGCGAGGAATCTTGTGTATACTAGGAGTACTTAGCGAGGTATTTTCGAGCTTAGTACGAGTCATGCCGCGCATACTAGGAGTACTTAGCGAGGTGTTTTCGAGCTTAGTACGGAAGATAGATTTATTCATTGTGAGATAGTAGAAAGAAGAGTCAATATGCAAAACGAAACGAAAAAAGAACTTCACACCCAGATGTGGAAGATAGAAAATCCAAAGGACTTTACGGCGCATGACCGGGAGGTGCTTGAGAAGGCGGCAAAGATCATCCGCGCGGGCGGTCTGGTGGCATTTCCGACGGAAACTGTGTACGGCCTGGGCGCGAATGCGCTGGACGAGGCAGCAGCGAAGAAGATTTATGCGGCGAAGGGACGCCCGTCTGACAACCCGCTGATCGCGCATGTGTCCTGTCTGGAGGAGATCGCGCCGCTGGTATCGAATATGCCGGAAAATGGCAAAAAGCTTGCAAAGGCATACTGGCCGGGACCGATGACGATGGTATTTCCTAAGAGCGCGATCGTGCCGTATGGAACGACCGGCGGGCTTGACACGGTGGCAATCCGGATGCCGTCTGATCCGATCGCGGCAGAGTTAATCCGTCTGTCCGGCGTGCCGATCGCGGCTCCGAGTGCGAATACATCGGGACGCCCAAGCCCGACGCGCGCGGATCACGTGCTTCAGGATATGGACGGAAAGATCGATGCGATCATCGACGGCGGTCCGGTTGGAATTGGTCTGGAATCGACGATCGTGGATGTTACGGAGGAAATGCCGATGGTTTTAAGACCGGGTGCGATCACCGTGGAGATGCTGCGTGAAACGGTCGGGGAAGTCGGCATTGATCCGGCGATTTTAGGACCGGTCAGCGCGGATGTGCGCCCGAAAGCACCGGGAATGAAATACCGCCATTATGCACCGAAAGCCGATCTGACACTGGTCGAGGGCGAGACGGAGGCAGTTGTGGAGACGATCAACCGCCTGGCAGGCGAAAAGCTGGCAGAAGGGCGCAAGGTTGGAATTATCTGCACGGACGAGACGAAAGATCGTTACCCGGCGGGAATGCTGGAAAGCATCGGTGCGCGGGCGCGTCAGGAGACTGTTGCACACAACCTGTATGCAGTTCTGCGCGATTTCGACGATCGCGGCGCGGAATATATCTTTTCGGAAGGATTTTCGGAAGACAATTTAGGACGGGCGATTATGAACCGGCTCAATAAGGCGGCTGGCTATCATATTTTGAAGGTGTGAGACGATGCGGTACTTATTGGCGGCGATTAATGCCAAATATATACATTCAAATCTGGGAATTTACAGCCTGAGACGATATGCGATGGAGCGGCTGGGGCTGGGACAGAAGGATGAGCAGGGTGCGGCTGTTGGAATGGAAATGGTTTCGGAGGCAGCAGAAGGCGCGAATCGAACGAAAACCGTGTCGGAAATCCAGATCGATCTCGGCGAGTACACCATCAACCACCAGATGGATCAGATTCTGCAGGATATTTACCGGAGAAAACCGGATGTGGTGGGATTTTCCTGTTATATCTGGAATATCGTTTACGTGAAGGAACTGATCCACGATTTGAAAAAGGTTCTTCCGCAGGTCCGCATCTGGATGGGAGGTCCGGAGGCTTCGTATGACGCGGTTCACCTGATGGATGAGCTGCCGGAGGTCGAGCTGATCATGCAGGGCGAAGGCGAGGAGACCTTTACGCGGTTGGTGGAGGCGTGTGAGTGCGGGACGGAGGTTTGTTTTTCAGAGCTCCCAGGCATTGTCCTACGCCGTTCGGATGGCACCATCGAGGTCCATCGCCCGGCGCCGCTCATGAATCTGGACGACATTCCATTTTCCTACGGAGATTTAAGCGGGCTGGAACACCGCATTATCTACTATGAGAGCAGCCGTGGATGTCCATTTTCCTGTAGTTACTGTCTGTCTTCGATTGACAAAAAAGTGCGGTTCCGCAGCCTTTCGCTGGTAACCAGGGAGCTGCAGTTTTTCCTTGACCGGAAGGTGCCGCAGGTAAAGTTCGTAGACCGGACGTTTAACTGCAAAAAGAGCCATTCGATGGCGATTTGGCAGTATTTGCTGGAACACGATAATGGAATTACCAACTTCCATTTTGAAATTTCATCGGATCTTCTGGATGATGACGAGCTGGCACTGATGAAACAGATGCGTCCGGGGCTGATTCAGTTGGAAATCGGCGTGCAGACGACGAACCTGGTGGTTGTGAAGGAGATCCGGAGGACGATGGATCTAGACAAGGTGGCGCGCCGTGTGGCGCAGGTCAACACCTTTGGCAACATCCATCAGCATCTCGACCTGATTGCGGGGCTTCCGTATGAGGATATCGAGAGCTTTCATCGTTCCTTCAACGATGTATACAAAATGGAGCCGGAACAGCTTCAGCTTGGCTTTCTGAAGGTGCTGAAAGGTTCCTATATGGAAGAAATGAAGCAGAAATACGGTCTGCTCAGCCAGAGCAAGCCGCCGTATGAGGTGCTTAGAACCAACTGGCTTTCCTATGAAGAGGTGATCCGTCTCAAGGGTGTGGAAGAGATGGTCGAGGTCTATTACAACAGCGGGCAGTTCCGCCGCACGATGAAATGCCTGTCGCAGGAATGGGGCGATGCGTTTGATTTGTATGACCGCCTGGCGGCATTTTATGAGGATGAAGGATTGAATGGCGTGAGCCATAACCGGCTGGCGCGGTATGAGATTTTATACAGGTTCATTCAGAAATGGAGGAAGCAGGCAGAAATTTTTTCTATCGATGAGACATCCTATCAGGATCTTTTAATGTATGACCTCTACCTCCGCGAAAACGTCAAGAGCCGCCCATCCTTTGCCCCGGATCCGTCGGAGTGGAAGAACGAGACGAAGCAGTTTTTCATGCGCGAGGCGAAGGAACGCCGTTATTTGAAGGGCTACGAGGCATACGATTCCAGACAGATGGCGAAAATGGCGCATTTAGAGCGGATGGAAGACGGAAGCTTTGTGCTGTTTGATTACAAAAACCGGGATGCTCTGTTTGGCAATGCGGCGGCATTTTCCATTTCCCAGGATGAAATATAGTGAGAAATGGGATTTTCCAGAGAAAGACAGGAAAAAGAAATTGCAGATGGCGGCAGTCTGAACACCTGAGAATGGGAAGAAATGTAAGACAGCCATATTTTAAATTAGATGGATAGTAAACTGTTCAGTAGGTCTGTGCATTTACTGCGCGTGACTGTGAAGGTACTGAACAGTTACGATGGATAAATAAAATGGAACAAACAGACAATTCTTATATAGCGATTGACCTGGAGACAACAGGGTTAAATCCAAAAACCGAGCGGATCATCGAGATCGGAGCGGCGCGGGTGGAAGATGGAACCGTGGTGCAGACGTATTCGACGTTTGTCAACCCGGAGCGGGAACTGGATGCGCGCATCCGGGAGCTGACGGGAATCTGTGACGATGATTTGAAGGATGCGCCGGTGCTGGATACAGTTTTGCCGGAACTTCTGGCATTCTGCGGGGAGCTGCCGCTTTTGGGGCATCATGTTATCTTTGATTTCAGCTTTCTCAAGCGGGCGGCGGTCAACCGGAAGTATACATTTGAGCGCGCGGGGCTTGATACCTTGAAAATCTGCCGCCATTTTATGCCGGAGGAGGAAAAGAAGAATCTGGCAGCCGCGTGCCGGTATTTTGCGGTGGATCCGGGCGAGAGCCATCGGGCGTTTTCGGATGCGCTGGCGGCGCACCATCTGTATCAGGAGCTTAAAAACAGGTATTTTCTGGAAGTGCCGGAGGTGTTTGCACCGCAGCCTTTGATTTACAAGGTAAAACGCGAACAGCCCGCGTCAAAAAAGCAAAAAGAAGTCTTGCGGGAATTACTAAAATATCATAGAATAAATTTATCTGCGCAGATTGATTCGCTTTCGAAAAATGAGATTTCGAGACTTACGGATCAGATTATCGCGCAGCATGGCAGAATGCAGAAGAGGTGAGAGATATGTTTAAATTTTCAAATCAGAAAACACGCCAGATCGTATCAGCGGTTGTTATTATAATCGTAGTAGTAGCGATGGTAGCGGGAACCATTTTGGCAGGTCTTATGATGTAAAGGTTCGGTAGATGATGAAAAAAAGAAATTGGATGGCAGGCGTATGCGGTGCGGCAGTGATGGGACTGCTTATAGCCGGTACGGGCACCGCGTCAGCGGGGACGATTCCCACGGGCTTTCAGGTCGGTGGGTTTGATCTTTCCGGGATGACACGGGAAGAGGCGGATCAGACGATTGAGAAATCGATCGGGGAGATGGAAAATCAGACCATTTCGATCCGGGTAGAAGGTCATGAGGTTCAGACGACGGCGGCGGAGCTGGGATTTTCCTGGGTCAACCAGAACGAGATTGATGAGGAAGTGGAGAAACTTTCCGGCGGAAATCTTCTGCGCCGGTATCTGAATCAGAAGGAATTAGAGCAGTCCGGCGTGGATCTGCAGATTGAGACAGCGGTCGATGAAGCGAAGGTTGCCGAGTTTGTGCAGACCCGGTGCGCGGAATTTACGACAGCGCCGCAGGACGCTGTGATCACGCATGAAAATGGAGTCTTTCAGGTCAGCCAGTCTTCGGCGGGACAGGAAGTGGACATAGATGCGACGACAAAAGCACTGAATGAGGCGCTCGCGGGCGGTCTTTCGGAACCGGTTTCGGTGGATGCAACAGTCAAAAATGCAGAGCCGACCCGCACGACAGAGGCATTATCTACGATTCAGGATGCACTTGGAACATTCAGTACCGGATTCAACCCGGGAAATGTGTCGCGTTCCAAGAATCTGCGGAACGGTGCGGCGAAGATCAACGGCACGGTTCTGATGCCGGGAGAAGAATTTTCGGCTTATACATGGCTGACCCCATTTACGGTGGAAAATGGCTATGCATCGGCAGGTTCCTATGCGAACGGTCAGGTAGTCGATACGGTCGGCGGTGGCGCCTGCCAGATCTGCACGACGCTCTACAATGCAGCGCTTCTGGCGGAGATGGATATCACCCAGCGCCAGAATCATTCGATGATTGTTACTTACGTTCCGGCATCGCAGGATTCGGCGATTGCGGGTACTTATAAGGATCTGAAATTTAAAAATCCATACGATACCCCGATCTATATGGAAGGGGCAGTGAACGGTGGAACTATTTCATTTACGATATATGGAAAAGAGACACGGCCGGCAAACCGGACGATCAAATACGTTTCGGAGACACTGTCGAAGAAGGATCCGGGCGAGCCGATCACAAAGGTGGACGCATCTTTGAAGCCGGGTGCGAGGGTGAAGGAACAGTCGGCGCACTATGGGCTGCAGTCACGGCTCTGGAAATACGTCTACGTGGACGGCGTGGAGACGGAGAAAACCTTGCTGCAGACGGATACCTATATGGCATCGAAGGCAATCTACCGTGTAGGTCCGGCCGTTGCAGCTGCGGCACCGGCGGTTCCGGCTGGACCGCAGCCTGAGACACCGCAGCCTGAGACGCCACAGCCGGAAAATCCGGTTCCGGCACCGACGGAAGCACCGGCGCCACAGCCGGAAAATCCGGTTCCGGCACCGACGGAAGCACCGGCAGCACAGGAGCCGACCCCGGCACAGCCGCAGGGACCAGCCGGTCCGGCGCAGGAAGCAGCGCCGCCGATGGAGTGATAGCTTATATCGGATCATATATAGTGATGGTATGAGAGCAGAGATTTGTGGTAACATGGCGTGGTAAACGCAGAAAATTACTGTACTTGAATGTGAAGCTGGGAAAGGAATCAGAATGAACATAAAAGATGAAATTTTCGAGGTATACGGGGAGATGAAAGCCGAGCAGGATCTTCTGGCGGTCGGTTACACCGCGCTTCTTGGTACCTCGATGGCGGCAAAAAGCGGCGAGGCGGCGCTTTTGAACCGATTTTCTGCACGGTATGTGAGAGAATGCCAGAATCTCTATGAGAAATGGAATCCGTCTCCGCTTCTGGAGGCATTTGCTGCACATAAAGAGCGGAAAGTGCTGACCCGTCTCGGCGCATCTGCGTGGTATCCGGCGGGCGGGGGCGGCGTCATGGCAGCGCTGTGGCATTTTTTTGATGGATTCGGACTCGGATTTGAGATGGATCTTAGGAAACTTCCGATCCGCCAGGAGACGGTGGAGGTCTGCGAGGTATTTGACCTCAATCCATACCGTTTACAGTCGCAGGGCTGCATTCTGCTGACGGCGTCTAGCGGTCCGAAACTGCTCCAGAATCTGGAGAGAGAGGGCATTCCGGCGGCGCTCATCGGTCGGACGCGCACCGCGATCGGACGCGAGATTTACAGCGGCGAAGTACATAGCTTTCTTGACCGGCCAAAACCGGATGAGATAGATAAAATGAAAGACTTACCAAAATCCCATTAACAGGAGGTAGTAAAGTGAGAGAGAGAATTTTAGCGGTCATTGAAAAAAACAGCCGCATCAGCGTCAAAGAGCTGGCGGATTTACTCGGGGAAAATGAAGCTGCGGTCGCGGCGGAGATCGCCGAAATGGAAAATGAACATATCATCTGCGGTTACCATACCCTGATTAACTGGGATAATACAGATGAGGAGAAGGTCATTGCACTGATCGAAGTAAAGGTAACGCCGCAGCGCGAGATGGGCTTTGACAAGATTGCCGAGAGAATCTATCAGTACAGCGAGGTGACTTCGGTATACCTGATGTCCGGCGGCTATGATTTTACCGTTATGATCGAGGCGAAAACCATGCGTGCAGTTGCACAGTTCGTGGCAGAAAAGCTTTCCACGATCGATTCTGTGCTGAGTACCGCGACCCATTTTATTCTTAAAAAATACAAAGACCATGGTACCGTTCTCTGCGACGGTCCTCAGGATGAAAGGATGTTGATTGTTCCGTGAGAAACCCATTATCAGATACGATTGTAAATATTCCGCCGTCCGGAATCCGGAAGTTTTTTGACGTTGTCAGCGAGATGAAGGGCGCGATCTCCCTGGGCGTGGGCGAACCGGATTTTGATACACCGTGGCATATCCGCGAGGAGGGCATTTATTCGCTGGAAAAAGGACGTACCTTCTATACGTCGAACTCTGGTTTAAAGGAACTGCGCCAGGAGATCTGCCATTATCTGAAACGTCGTCAGCGCCTTGAGTATGATCCGAATACAGAAGTGATGGTAACGGTCGGCGGCAGCGAGGCGATTGATATCGCCCTGCGCGCGATGCTCAATCCGGGCGATGAGGTTCTGATTCCGCAGCCGAGTTACGTTTCTTATGTGCCGTGTACGGTGCTGGCGGGTGGTACGCCGGTCATTATCGAGCTGGAGGAGAAGGATGAGTTCCGTCTGACGCCGGAGAAGCTGCTGGAGAAAATCACACCGAAAACAAAGGTGCTGATTCTTCCATTCCCGAACAATCCAACGGGCGCGATCATGAACCGCACCGATCTGGAGCGATCGCGAAGGTGATTGAGGAGAAGGATCTGTTTGTGCTGAGTGATGAAATTTATTCCGAGCTGACCTACAGCGGCAAGCACGTTTCCATCGCGGAAATTTCCGGGATGCGTGACCGCACGGTGCTGATCAACGGATTTTCCAAGGCATATGCGATGACCGGGTGGCGTCTCGGCTATGCGGCGGCTCCAGCGCTTATCTTAAAACAGATGCTGAAAATCCATCAGTTTGCGATTATGTGTGCGCCGACCACCAGCCAGTATGCAGCGGTTGACGCCCTGCGGAATGGCGATGAGGACATTGCCCGCATGAAGAAAGCCTACGATGAGCGCCGCCGCTATCTTTTGAGAGAGTTCCGGGGGCTCGGCATGGACTGTTTCGAGCCGTATGGAGCATTTTATATGTTCCCGTGCATCAAACGGTTTGGCATGACCTCGGATGAATTCGCAAACCGCCTGTTACAGGAAGAGAAGCTGGCGCTTGTGCCGGGCACCGCGTTTGGAAACTGCGGCGAGGGCTATCTGCGTGTTTCCTATGCGTATTCGCTGGAGGATCTGCAGAAGGCGATCGAGCGCATCAAGCGGTTTGTGGCACGGCTGGATGGAGAGAAGAAATGTTAAATATTGTACTCTATGAACCGGAGATGCCGATGAATACAGGAAATATAGGACGAAGCTGCGTGGCAACGAACACGCGGCTTCATCTGATCGAGCCTCTCGGTTTTAAATTGAATGATAAAATGGTAAAAAGAGCGGGTCTTGATTACTGGCCGCATCTGGATGTGACAGTTTACAGCGATTTTAAAGATTTTCTGGAGAAGAATCCGGGCGCGCGCCCGTATATGGCGACCACGAAGACGACGCAGGTGTATACGGACGTTCACTACGATCTGGACTGCTATATCATGTTCGGACCGGAAAGCCGCGGCATCCCGGAAGAACTCCTGATCGAAGACCCGGAGCGCTGCGTCCGCATCCCGATGTGGGGTGAGACGCGTTCTCTGAATCTGTCAAACTCGGTGGCGATCATTCTGTATGAGGCGCTGCGGCAGAATGGGTTTGAGAAGATGAATACGGAGGGGCATCTGCATCACCTCCAGTGGAAATAAGGTGGATTCTCTCCCACACGTGCGTCATCAACGTCTCAGATGAAACAGGAATTAGTGGCACCAAGTCCCACAGGCACTGATATTTCCGTCGCATTCGGCGTCGGAGTCAGTGCCATTTTTATTGTTGTCCGGCAGGTGGACGCCGCAGGATGGTCCGTTATTTCCGCTCCGGTCAAAGTGAAGCATTCCGTTTAAGAAGTCTTCGACGCGGTCTTTAGGAGCGCCTTTGGCGCCGCCGAGAACCTGGATGCTGGTTTCGCGCAGGGCGATCATCATCGGGATCGGAAGGGCGTCGCAGAGGAGAACGGCAGTATTTTCTTTTTTCAGAAACTCGACCAGCGCGCCGGGATCGTTTGCATAGGTCTGTTTCACGGTTTTGGTGGAAATAATCTCATCGTCAACTACATCAAAAATTAAAAATTCTTTCACCTGAGCCAGGTGGGAGCAGATTTCTCCGTTTTCATAAGGGACTGCAATTTTCATGAGTGACCTCCTTTTTTAGAGATAGTATAGCGCTTAGAATTGAAAAATCAATATAAATGTATATGCTATTTATGAAAAAATATATAATAGACATATATGGAGGTGGCTTGTATGGATGGAGTAAATATTGAGAAGAATGAAAAGAAGAATGCGTTACTGATAGCAATCGAAGAAGGAAGAACGATTGTAAAAGATCCAAATGCACCGAGATATTCCAGTATGGAAGACTTAAAAGCGGCATTGGAAGTATAATATCTTTGATAGAAAAAGAGAGCCAGCAGAATACACTTCTGTTGACTCTTTTTTGCAAATATGATTTGAAAAACGGCACACCGCTTAATCCGACTTAACTTCTTTCCACAAACTATTATAAAGCTCGTCCGCCTCATCCCCAAGATACCGGTAAACCTCGCAGTTTTTCAGCTGCTTTGCATCTGGGAAGACGGCTTTGTTGTTCTGGATTTCTTCGTCCAGCATTTCCTTGGCTGCCTTGTTTGGCGTCGCGTAGGTAATGTACTCAAAGTTTTTGACTGCGACATCCGGGCGGCAGAGGAAATTGATCCATTTTTCTGCGTTTTCCTTATTTTTCGCATTTTTCGGAACTACCCAGGAATCGAGCCAGACGTTGGTTCCCTCTTCCGGGATCACGTATTCCAGGGAGAATGGGAGGTTCTGTGCGGCTACCTCATCCTGGATGTACATGATCTCGCCGGAGTAGATGACGCCGATGGCTGCCTCACCGCCGATCATCTTGTCACGTACCTGATCGATGACGTAAGCCTGTATGAGCGGTTTCTGGTCAATCAGATCCTGCTTTGCCTGCTGGAGTTCGGTTTCGTCGGTCGAGTTGGCAGAGAAGCCGTCTTTTTTGAGCGCTACCATGAAGGCATCGCGGACGCTGTCCTGCATCAGGATCTCGCCTTTATAAGCCGGATTCCAGAGATCGGACCATTTGGTCGGAACCGGAAGTCCTTTTTCTTCGATGAGCTTCGTATTATAAAGAATACCGACGGTTCCCCAGGTGTATGGCACGGAATATTTGTTTTCCGGGTCGAACTGCTTGGACATTTCCATGTACTGCGGGTCAATGTTTTTGACATTTGGAATATTGTCAAAGTTGAGTTCGGCAAGCAGGTCATTTTCCTTCATTTTCTGAATCATGTAGTCGGATGGGCAGACTACATCGTAGTTGACGCCGCCGGCTTCGATGACCGGATACATTTCTTCCAGGGTCTCAAATACGTCGTAGGTAACCTTGATTCCGGTTTCCTGTTCAAATTCCTCAATCAGGTCCGGATCAATATATTCGCCTGCATTGTAGACGTACAGTTCGTTTGAATGAGTCGTGGTGTAGCGGCTGTAGGTGCTGACACCAACGACAAGCAGAATCAGCGTGCAGGCAAGTCCCAGAACGCCGTTCTTGATCTGGTTGTTGCGTTTGCGGCGCTTGATGGTCTCTGTGTCAATCACAGTCGCATTGCCGGTGGATTTTTTCTCCGGGGCAAAGTTGGTGATCACCAGGAGCACCAGGACTGCCACGAAAATCAGCGTGGACAGGGCGTACATCGTCGGCTGGATGCCTCGGCGCACCTGGCTGTAGATCAGGGTGGATAAGGTATCCATACCGGCACCTCTTGTAAAGTGCGTAATGATAAAATCATCGAGGGACATCGTAAATGCCATCAAAAAGCCGGAGAGGATACCCGGGACGATGTCCGGAAATACGACCTTGAAGAAAGCATATAGCGGGCTGGCGCCGAGATCCAGAGCGGCTTCGTAGGTGTACCGGTTCGTCTGCTTGAGTTTCGGCATGACACTTAATATCACATATGGAATATTAAATGTGATATGCGCGATCAGCACGGTTTTAAATCCGAGAGAGATACCGAACGCGATAAATGCCAGCATCAGGGAGATACCGGTTACGATATCGGAGTTCAGCATCGGGATGTTGTTGATTCCCATGACGATGGTGCGCGGAATCCGTTTCATGCTGTTGATGCCGATGGCGGCGATCGTGCCGATGACGGTCGCGATCAGAGCCGACGCAAACGCGATGAGCAGCGTATTGTTTAAGGCATTCATGATGGCGGAATCCTGGAACATCTGCGTATACCAGCGGGTGGTAAAACCGCCCCAGACGGTTCTCGATTTTGTGTTGTTAAAGGACAAAACGATCATGGTCACGATCGGGATGTATAAAAAGAGCAGGATGAGCGCCAGGTAAAAGTCCTGGAAAAACTGTTTTAAGCGGTTATGTTTCATCAGAACGCATTGCCCTCCCCTTCTTTATCGTATTTGGCGATGAGCGCCATACTCAGTAAAATGAAAATCATCAGAACCAGCGAGAGACCGGAACCTAAGTGCCAGTTGCTTCCCTTGGTGAACTCCTGCTCGATGACATTTCCGATGAGCAGGATCTTGCTGCCGCCTAAGAGACTGGAAATAACGAAGGTTGTCAGCGCCGGGACAAATACCATGGTAATGCCGCTGATGATGCCCGGGATGCTGAGCGGAATCCAGATGTGAATGAGTGTCTGGAAATTGTTTGCACCCAGGTCTTTGGCGGCGTTGATGGTATTGTCGTCGATCTTTGCCAGCACATTATAAATCGGGAGAATCATGAAAGGCAGGAAGTTGTATACCATACCCAGAATGATCGCCCACGGGGTATTGATGATGGCAATATTTGGCAGATGGAGAAAGGAAAGAATGCCGTTGATAACGCCATTTTTCTCCAGGAGCGTCTGCCACGCGAGGGTGCGGAGCAGGAAATTCATCCACATCGGAAGGATGAAGACGAATACCATGAAGCTGCCTGCCCCAATGCCGCGGCGGCGCAGCACCAAAGCCAGCGGATAGGACAAAAGCAGGCAGATGGCGGTCGCAGCCAGAGACAGACCCAGGGATAAGAGCAGCGCCTTCATATGCTCCGGTGTCGTGATGGAACAGACATTTGCCAGTGTAAATGCCCCGCTTTTGGTTGTCAGACCGTAGTATACGATCAGCAGGAGCGGGATGATGGTAAAACCGATCATCCAGAGAATATAAGGACCGGCGAAGAGCCGTTTCACGTTTGATTTCATGCTAAGTCCGACTCCTTTCTATTCATTGACGCCCACAGCTTCCTCGTCCTCTGACGCCGGCTTGTTCATGATCTGGATGTCAAACGGGTCTACATGGATGCCGACCTTCTCGCCGACCGGGAACATATCCGTGCTGTGAACCAGCCATTCATAGCCGTCCGGTGTGGTGACTTCCATCTCATAGTGGACGCCCTTGAAAATCAGGTGGGTGACAATGCCCTGCAGCGTGCCTTCCTCCGGTTTTACGAGGTCGATGTCCTCCGGGCGGATGACAACGTCTACAGGTTGGTTTGTTCCGAATCCCTTATCGACGCAGGCAAATTTCGCACCGAAGATTTCAACCAGCTCGTCGTGGATCATCAGACCGTCCACAATGTTGCTCTCGCCGATGAAGTCGGCAACGAATGCGTTTTCCGGCTCGTTGTAGATCTGTTCCGGGGAACCCATCTGCTGGATATAACCCTGGTTCATGACAACGATGGTATCGGACATCGTCAATGCCTCTTCCTGATCGTGGGTAACATAGATAAAAGTGATGCCTAACTCATTTTTCAGACGGATCAGCTCGTACTGCATGTCCTGGCGCAGTTTTAAATCTAGGGCACCGAGCGGCTCATCGAGAAGCAGGACCTTTGGCTCGTTGACAATCGCACGCGCAATGGCGATACGCTGCTGCTGACCGCCGCTCAAAGAGTCAATGCTGCGATGCTCAAAGCCGTTTAGGTTTACAAGCTTTAAAGCGTACTTAATTTTGTCATCAATATATGCTTTTGATTTATTCTTAATTTTTAGCCCAAATGCGATATTATCTGCGATGCTCATATGCGGAAACAGTGCGTATTTCTGGAATACGGTGTTTAGCTGGCGCTTGTTTGGCGGAAGTTTGGTGATGTCTTCGCCGCCGAAAATTACTTTTCCTGTATTTGGGGATTCAAATCCGCCGATGATGCGGAGCGTGGTCGTCTTGCCGCAGCCGCTGGGACCTAAGAGCGTTACAAAGGAATTTTCCTTTACTGAAAGGCTCAAGTCATCCAGGACCAGGGTGTCGTCAAAGCGTTTCGAGATATGCTGTAAATCGATTAATGGCTGGCTCATGCGTTTCCTCCGTAAATAGTAAAATAATGTGTAGTATTAGAAACTTGGCGGCGAGCTGACCCAGAGGATCGTCGCGCCGGAGCGGCTTTCAAGGTAATGCGTCTTGTCGCTCGTATAGTAAAAAGATTCGCCCTTTTTGGCTTTGTACGTCCGGTTCCCCAGATGAATCAGGATGCTGCCGGAAAGAACGTAGCCAAATTCCTCACCCTCATGCGGGCTGTCCGGATAGGTGGAGCCGCCGACACCGAGTGTCAGGCGGATCGGTTCCATCGTGTTCTTCTGGGCGTTCGGGATGATCCACTGAATCTCATTTTTCAGTTCTGGATCTTCCTTGATAAAATAGTCGTTTTTTTCAAATACAATCTGCTCTTCCGGAGCCTCGTTGAAAAACTCCCCTATGGTTGTGCCGAGACACTGGAGAATATCCATCAAAGTAGCGATGGACGGGGAGGTCAGATCGCGCTCTACCTGGGAGATAAATCCCTTCGAAAGCTCTGCGCGGTCAGCCAGCTCTTCCTGCGTCAGACCCTTTAAAATTCGCAGTTCCTTTAATTTTCCTCCTATACTCAACAGAGGGAACCTCCTTTCCTGGTTTCATAGGAAATTGCGTCCTATGAAACAAAAAACGCTCCGCGAGGATGCGCTAGGGCACATTCTTTTTTATAAAAACCGGGTGGGAAACCATCCGTCCGGCGTTTTTAGAAACATACAAAAGTAAGATGAAAGTTTAGAAATTCTAAAATGAATGTAAAATTAATCTTTTTGTTTAGAAATAATAAACTTGCTTCCGAGTATCTATTATACAGAATGTGGGGAAGGTGTCAAGGAAAAAAACGGGAAAATCCGGGGGCTCTCAAATTGTGTGAAAAAAGGGTGCAAAAATGGCGGTATGATGATAAAATAGGGGCAGATAATTTGATAGAAACCGTTATAACGGTTCTGGGGGATCAAAGGAGGAACATTTCATGCAGGATAAGTATATGGCATATGTGGGTTCTTACTCATACAACGGTCAGGCAAAGGGAATTACCGTGTATGATGTGGATGTAAAAAAGGGAAAATTTATCTACCGGTGCGAGGTGGAAGTGGACAACTCTTCCTATTTAACTGTTTCACATGACGGGCGGATGCTCTATTCCATCGCGGACGAGGGCGTTGTGGCGTTCCGGATTCTGGAAAACGGCGCACTCAGCCGTGTGAACAGCGCAAATATCAAGGCGATGCGCGGCTGCCATATTGCGACCGATGCGGAGGACAAGTTTATCTTCGTATCCGGCTATCATGACGGCAAGGAGACGGTGGTCCGCCTGAAGCCGGACGGTTCTATCGGGGAAGTGACCGACGGCGTTTACCACAAGGGACTTGGAAGCGTGGCAGAGCGCACGTTCCGCCCGCATGTGAGCTGTGCGGAGCGCACACCGGATGGCAGATTCCTGCTGGTAGCCGATCTGGGAATTGACCAGGTCAAGATTTACAGGTTTGATGGCGAGAAGGGAACACTTTCATTGGTGGACGCGATCCGCTGTGATTTGGAATCTGGTCCGAGACATTTCATGTTCAGCAAGGATGGAAAATTCTTGTATTTGATGTATGAAATCAAAAATGTGATTGATGTATACACGTATGAAACGGGCGATCGTGTGCCGAAGATCGAGAAGATCCAGACGATCCCATCGACCGCACCGGAGCGCACCAGCCAGCTGACCGCAGCGTGCACGATCCGGATGTCCGAGGACGAGACACATCTGTTCTGCAGCAATGCGGGCGATAATTCAGTCAGTGTCTACGAGCGCGATGCACAGACGGGGCTTTTGAAGCTGCTCTGCTGTCTGCCGATCAGTGGAGATTACCCGAAGGATATCGCGATTTTCCCGGATGGAAACCATCTGGCGTCGATCAACCACGGCAGTAACAGCATTTCTTTCTTCCAGGTGGAATATAAGGAGAAACTGCTGGTGATGAGCGGACGCAGTATTTCGGTGAATGAGCCGAACTGCTGTGTGATTACAAAGGTACCTACGAGAGGAAAGAAAGCAGACTAAATGGCAGAAGGAGTTAATAGCGAGAATGGCAGGATCAACATACGGAAAAATACTGACAATGACAACGTGGGGCGAATCCCACGGCGCAGGCGTGGGCGTGGTCGTAGATGGCTGTCCGGCGGGGCTTGCGCTTTGTGAGGAAGACGTTCAGCGTTATCTGGACCGCCGCAAACCGGGGCAGAGCCGTTTTACGACGAAGCGCAGCGAGAGCGATACGGTGGAGATCCTGTCAGGCGTTTTTGAAGGGCGGACGACGGGCACGCCGATCTCGATGCTGGTGCGGAACCAGGATCAGCATTCGAAGGATTACAGTGAGATCGCCAGTTATTACCGTCCTGGACATGCAGATTATACCTTCGATGAAAAATACGGTTTCCGGGATTACCGGGGCGGCGGACGTTCTTCGGGACGCGAGACGATCGGACGCGTGGCAGCAGGCGCTATCGCGACAAAGCTGCTGGAATCCTTGAACATTCGGGTAAAAGCATACACGAAAGCGATCGGACCGGTGGAAGTGGCGCCGGATCGGTTTGATCTGGCAGAATGTGAAAAGAATAAGCTGTATATGCCGGATGCTGCCGCAGCCGCAGAGGCAGAGCAGTATCTGGAAAGGAAGATGGCGGAGAAAGATTCTGCTGGCGGTATCGTGGAATGCGTGATTGCCGGTCTTCCGGCAGGGCTTGGTGAACCGGTTTTTGATAAATTTAATGCGAACCTGGCAAAGGCAATCTGCTCGATCGGTGCCGTTAAAGGCTTCGAGATCGGAGAGGGTTTCCATGCGGCGCAGATGGCAGGAAGCGAGAACAACGACGCATTTGTCATGGAGGCGGATGGAAGCGTCGGCAAGGCGACGAACCATGCAGGCGGCATTTTAGGCGGTATGACGGATGGAAGCGAAGTTGTGTTCCGTGCGGCATTTAAACCGACCCCGTCGATTGCCGCAGAGCAGAGAACCGTCAATAAGAGCGGCGAGGAGATCGGCATCAGCATCAAGGGACGCCATGATCCGATCATTGTGCCGAGAGCGGTTGTCGTGGTTGAGACGATGGCGGCATTTGCGGCGGCGGATATGCTGCTGGGCGGCATGACGGCGAGGCTGGATCGGATTCAGGAGTTTTACCGGAAGTAAGGGAATGCAAATAAAAATTTTGAAAAAGCTGCGGCGGGCTCAGCCTGTTTGAACCGCGGCTTTTTCTGGCATTAAATCAGGAGGCAGCAGGATGAGTGCAACAGGAATTTCAAAAGAAATAGAGACAGCAGGACAGTTAGAGGAGCTGCGCCAGGAAGTACGGATTGCCGCAGAGGAACTTCTCAGTGCGGCAAATATGAAGCCGGGACAGATTTTGGTGGTCGGATGTTCGTCCAGCGAGATAGCATCGCATAAGATCGGTTCCTATTCCAGCGCTGAGATCGGAAAAGTGGTGTTTGAGGAGCTGTATGCAGTTACCAAGTCGCAGGGGCTTTATCTGGCGGCACAGTGCTGTGAACATCTGAACCGGGCGCTGATTGTGGAAGAAGAAGCGGCGGAAAAATATGGTCTGGAGATGGTAAACGTCGTGCCGCAGCTAAAAGCAGGCGGTTCCTTTGCAACGGCAGCCTATGCGGGATTTGAACATCCGACAGCCGTAGAGCGGATTCAGGCACACGCGGGCATCGATATCGGAGACACTTTCATCGGTATGCACCTGCGCCCGGTTGCAGTTCCGGTGCGGACCTCGATCCGTGCGATCGGCGGCGCCCATGTGACGTGTGCGAGAACGAGGCTGAAATATATTGGCGGAGAGCGGGCGCATTATCTGGATGCGAAATAAAGAAAATGAGGAGTACAAAAAAACGTGGAAATCAGGAAAAATGATGAATTTGAACTGACAATCGAAGATATGAGCGAAGATGGAGCCGGGATCGGAAAGCAGGACGGCTATATCTGGTTTGTAAAAGATGCCGTGATCGGGGATCGGATCCGGGCGCGGGCGATGAAAATGAAGAAAAATTATGGCTTTGCCCGTCTGATGGAGGTGCTGGAAGCATCCAAAGACCGCGTGATGCCGGAATGCCCGGTCGCAAGACAGTGCGGCGGCTGCCAGCTTCAGATGATGAGTTATGAGGCGCAGCTTCATTTTAAGGAGCGCAAGGTCTACAATAACCTGCGCCGGATCGGCGGGATGGAGAACCTGCGGCTGCCGGAGCGGGCGGATAGTGTGATTGTGGATAAAACCATCGTGATGGAGCCGATCCTGGGGATGGAGCACCCGTGGCGCTACCGCAACAAGGCACAGTTTCCGTTTGGACGCGATAAGGATGGAAGAATCATTGCCGGATTTTACGCGGGACGCACCCACCATATTGTGGAAGCGGAGGATTGCCTGCTGGGTGTCGAAGAAAATGCGGTAATTCTGGATATTATCAAGAAAATCATGGAAGAATACCAGATTGCGCCATATGACGAGGAGACGCACAAGGGTCTGATTCGCCATGCATTGATTCGGAAGGGATTTGCAAACGGCGAGCTGATGGTCTGTCTCGTCATCAATGGAAAGAAGCTGCCGCACGCGGATATTTTTGTGGAACGCTTAAAAGAAGTCCCTGGCATGACCAGTATTTCCTACAACATCAATCAGGAAAAAACAAACGTGATTCTTGGTTCGGAGCTTGTAAACTTATACGGACCGGGCTATATCACAGATAAAATCGGAAATGTATCATACCAGATTTCGCCGCTTTCTTTCTATCAGGTCAATCCGGTGCAGACGGAAAAACTCTATGGAACGGCGCTGGAATACGCGGGGCTGACCGGTGGGGAGACTGTATGGGATCTGTACTGCGGAATCGGAACCATTTCCCTGTTTCTGGCGCAGAAAGCGAAGAAAGTGTACGGTGTAGAGATCGTCCCTCCGGCGATCGAGGATGCCCGCCGGAACGCGGCATTAAATGGCATGGAAAATGTCGAGTTTTTCGTCGGAAAAGCTGAAGAGGTACTTCCAAGGGAGTATGAAAAAAATCAGGTCTATGCCGATGTCATCGTCGTCGATCCGCCGCGCAAAGGCTGTGACAGCGTCTGCCTCGACACGATCGTCCGGATGCAGCCAAAGCGGGTAGTCTATGTCAGCTGCGATTCCGCCACATTGGCGCGCGATGTGAAGTATCTGGATGAAAGAGGATACGCGGTGGAGCGCGTGAGATGCTGTGATATGTTCGGGATGAGCGGGCATGTGGAGACGGTAGCTTTATTAACTAAAAAGATAGCGACAAGAGAAGTGTAAAATTCAGGGTATCCTGCGTGCGTATATCGCATGGGGCGAGGTGCTTCCGGTCGCGACGCATTCCTTTGGTTTCATCGGTATTTTTGCCATCCCGGAGATTGGCTTTAACCAGCCGAAGGGAATGCTTTATAAGACGGAGAATCCATTTGCCTGAACAATAAAAAGAATATTTGCTGATTTCTCATGAACGTGATACACTTATAGATAAGCTGTATCGGCTGTCGATCACGACCGTTTCGGCGGTGTGAAGATGAGAAATTGAGAAATTCCGGCACCGGAGGCTTTCAGAGTCACGATCATGCGACCGTGCGAAAGTTCCGGTGCCTTTTTATTTCAAAGGAAAGTGCGCCCTGATGAAAGCGGCAGAGAATATTTTGAGCGGTATTTGAGAAAGGAAACAGGAGATGGATGACAAAAAAATAGCCGTACTGATCGATGCGGAAAATGTGTCCGGCAAGTATATCAAGCTGATTTTAGATGAGGTCAGCAATTATGGAAGTGCGACATACAAGCGCCTTTACGGCGATTTTCAGACGCCGAGCGTGCGGGCGTGGATGAAGAACCTGCGCGACTATGCGATCACGCCGGTTTTCCAGTACAATTATACGCAGGGGAAAAATGCCTCCGATTCAGCGCTGATCATCGATGCGATGGATATTTTATATTCGGGCAATGTGGATGGCTTCTGTATCGTCACCTCGGACAGTGATTTTACGAAGCTGGTGCTGCGCCTGCGTGAGTCAGGCATGACGGTGATCGGCATGGGAGAGCGCAAGACGCCGAATGCGTTTGTCTCGGCGTGTGAGACATTTAAATTCCTGGATATTTTATTAAACGATGAAAATCCGTCGCAGAATCCGTCCCTGCCGCAGACGCGCAAGGAGAGTGAGGCGGATGGTTCCAGAAAAGAGGCAGAGAAAGAAAGCGATCCGAATGCAGTCAGCAATATTCCGAACATGGAGGAGATGGAGAAAGAGATTATCTCGATCATCAACACACATGCGGACGATGACGGATGGGTGGATTTATCGGAGCTGGGAGACAATCTTCCAAAGCGTGTGCCGGGATTTGACCCGCGAAATTATAAATGCACGAAGTTAAAGCAGTTTATCGAGCTGTTTGATTCCGTTGAGGTTCGGTCAGCGCGCAATCCGCACAATAAGATTCTGTCGATCATCTATGTGCGTGTCAAACAGAAAGAAGAAAAGCCGGTACTTTCCAAGGTACGGCGCGGCGGAAAACGAAAGAAGGATGCGGACGCGGAAGAATAGTAAGCATATGCGGTTCGTATGAGAATAAAAAGTTGCAGAAGCGGCTGTGATTCGTATGAGGCTGGAAGAATGCAGCAGTGGTTGTAGTGTTGTGTCAGGTGTTACAAAGACAGACTGTAAATTGAAAAGTGAAGGATAGCAGATAGGAGAGACAGGAACATGACAAAGGAAGAGCTTGCATTAGAGGTAATTGACCGCCTGAAAAAAGAATATCCGGATGCGGGTTGTACGCTGGACTACAATCAGGCGTGGAAGCTGCTGGTCAGTGTCCGTCTGGCGGCGCAGTGTACCGATGCGCGTGTCAATGTGGTAGTCAAGGGATTGTTTGAGAAATATCCAAATGTGGCGGCATTGGCGGATGCCCCGGTGGAAGACATCGAGGCGATTGTGAAGCCGTGCGGTCTGGGACACAGCAAGGCGCGGGACATCAGCGCTTGTATGAAGGTGCTGCGCGACGAGTACGGCGGGCATGTGCCGGATGATTTTAACGCTCTGTTAAAGCTTCCGGGAGTCGGCAGAAAGAGTGCCAACCTCATTATGGGGGATGTGTTTGGAAAACCGGCGATCGTCACGGATACGCACTGCATCCGCCTGGTAAACCGGATAGGGCTGGTGGAAGGAATCAAGGACCCGAAGCGCGTGGAAATGGCACTCTGGAAGCTGATTCCACCGGAGGAAGGCAGCGATTTCTGCCACCGCCTGGTGTATCACGGGCGTGAAGTCTGTACGGCGCGGACGAAGCCGTACTGTGACAAGTGCTGTCTGCAGGATATCTGCGCGAAGGCAGGCGTGGAGTAGAAAGTCTGAAAAAGTCATGGAAACAGATGCAGATAGGAAAAGGATGACAGGAGGCAGAAAAATGGACGAAGAACGGCAGGAGACAGCGGATTGGCGTATCGTCTGGCAGATGTTTTTTCCGTGCGTCATCAGCGATTTAATCGGCGGATGTGTGGAGGTGCTGGGACATCTGGAGGGAAATGCGGGAAGAACCGTGTCGTCGTTTCTTACATTTGCCGTGATTTATCCATTTTACTGGCGGAGGATCCAGAAAAAGAAAGAAAAAAGGCGCATAGCAGAGGCAGACGGGATGAAAGAGCAGGTCTCTCCACAGATAAAGACGACAAAGGAAGAGAAATGTGGATATTTCTGGGAAAAAGTGCCAGATGTGTGGAAAATCCTGCTGGGGGCAGCTGCGTTCAGCGCTGTGTTTAACATGATTTTCTGGGCATTAGAAAAAAAGGAGATTTTCCTGGGAGTGCTGCATATTGCAGTGCAAAAGGTTCGGGTGACTGGGCAGGCAGCTGAAGCGGTGTCTCTGTGTTTGAAAATGCCTCAGGGGGATATGCTTGCGGCAGCTCTGGGAAAAGGTGCGTCGGAGGGCGCCGCCGCTTTATTTTCCGGCGCCCTGTGGCAGCAGTTCTTTCTCATGGGCATTGCCGCCCCACTTTCCGAAGAACTGCTGTTTCGCGGCATTTTATTTGAGCGCCTGCGTATGGCGCTTCCATTTTTCTGGGCGGCACTTGGATCGGCGGTATTTTTCGGGTTGGTGCATGGAAACTGGGCGCAGGGGATTTATGCGGCGCTCATGGGACTTATACTGGCGTGGCTGTATGAAAAAAAGAACCGTCTGTGGGAACCTGTGTTATTTCACAGTGCAGCAAATTTGACGGCGATGCTGATGCGGGGGCTTCTCTGGCACTGGTGAGGACATAAAAATACAAACAATTTCGAGAACGCAGGATTGTGTTTGCTCGAGGAAAGAACAGGAGGAGATACTACGATGCTTTCATTTGCAAGCGATTATACAGAGGGCGCCTGCGAGGAGATACTTCAGAAGCTGGCGGAGACGAACCGGGAGAGTCTGCCGGGATATGGCATGGACCGGTACTGCCAGAGTGCCGCCAGAAAAATACAGGAGGCGACCGGATGCCCGGAGGCGGAGGTTTATTTTCTGGTGGGCGGTACCCAGACGAATGCGGTCGTGATCAGCAGCATGCTTGCACCGTATGAGGGCGTAGTGGCAGCGCAGACAGGGCACGTGAGTATTCATGAAGCCGGGGCGATCGAGTACACCGGGCATAAGGTGTTGCAGCTTCCGGAAAAAGATGGGAAGATTGATCCGGCGGATCTGCAGGAATATCTGCAAAATTTCGAGGCGGACGCAAACAATGATCATATGGTATTTCCGGGAATGGTGTATCTTTCCCATCCGACGGAATACGGAACCTTATACAGCCGGAAGGAGCTGCAGGCGATCTCGGAGATCTGCCGTTCGTATGAAATCCCGCTCTATCTGGACGGAGCGCGTCTTGGATATGGTCTGGCGGGAGAGAAAAATGACCTGAGTCTTTCGGAGATCGCGCATCTGTGTGATGTATTTTATATCGGCGGCACGAAGGTTGGCGCATTCTGCGGAGAGGCAGTTGTATTTGGTGAGAAGAAGAATGTTCCGGCGCATTTTATTACCCGGATCAAGCAGCAGGGCGCGCTGCTGGCAAAGGGACGCCTGCTGGGAATCCAGTTTGATGTGCTGTTTACAGACGGGCTGTACGAGCGCCTGGGACGCCATGCGGTAGAGATGGCGGCAGCTTTAAAGAAAGGGTTAAAACAGCGCGGTTATACGTTTTTCCGTGAGTCCCCGACCAACCAGCAGTTTGTGATCTTGGAAAATGATCGGATGGAGCAGATTGAAAAAGAGGTTTCCGTGAGCTTCTGGGAGCGGTATGACGAGGATCACACCGTTGTCCGTTTTGCGACGAGCTGGGCGACCAGAGAGGCGGATCTGGAACATTTGTGGGAGATTTTAGATCGGATTGAGGCAGAAAGAGAGAAGTAGAGATGGAACGTAATGTAACGATGGCGGAGATTTCAGATGGAAAGCTGTACAGCCGGGACGATATGGTAAAAGTCGGATGCGATGATTGCCGGGGCTGTTCGGCGTGCTGCCACGGAATGGGTAATTCGATCGTGCTGGATCCATATGATGTGTACCGTCTGACCACCTTGCGCGGGGACACGCTGGAACATCTGCTGGAGGAGAAAAAGGTGGAGTGGAACGTCGTGGACGGACAGATTCTGCCGAATCTGGCTCTCCGGAGCGGGGCGGATGAAGCCTGTGGGTTTCTCGATGAAGCAGGGCGCTGCCGGATCCATGCATACCGGCCGGGTATCTGCCGCCTGTTTCCACTGGGGCGCTTTTATGAAAATGGAAGTTTCCAGTATTTTCTCCAGATTCATGAGTGTAAAAAGGAAAACCGGACGAAAGTTAAAGTGAAAAAATGGATTGATACGCCAGATTTAAAGCGGTATGAGGCGTATATCAGCCGGTGGCATTATTTCTTAAAAGATATAAGAATGGCGGAAACGGAGGCGGCGCAAAACCTTTTGGCAGAACCATGCATCGGAACGTCGGAGGAACAGGAGATACAGAAGAAAAACCGTGCCGCTGCGGCAGCCGAGCGCGAAAAACGGCGCAATCTGTTGATTATGAAACTGTTCTATCTGCTTCCGTATGATGGAGAGAAGGACTTTTACGAGCAGTTTGAAAAGCGGATGCAGATGGCGGAGCGGAGTTTGCGATAAATCCTTTGTTGAAGACAAATCCGCAAGGATGTTTGCCCCCAGCTGTGAAGAGGCTGAACCGTTTTGACAGAGTGAAATAAGAAAGGAGATTACCGATGCTTCATACGGATTTTCACACCCACACCACGTTCTGCGACGGAAAGAGTACGCCGCGGGAGATGGTGGAGGCGGCATACCGGATGGGAATGACCGATTTGGGCGTTTCAGGACATGCTGATTTTTCGATGTTTGAGCCGGGATTCGGGATGGACGACGAGAAGCTTCGCCAGTATACCGAAGAACTTCAAGAACTCCGGGAGGAATACCGGGGAAAGATGAATCTCTATATCGGGATCGAGCTGGATGGACTGGGACCGGTGCAGAAAGCAGAGTACGCGATCGGCTCGACCCATGCGCTCATCAAGGATGGCGAGTATGTTTGTGTGGATGATACGGAGGAGAAACTGGTAAAAGCAGTCGAGACGCTGTGGCATGGTGACTGGTACGCGTTTGCACGGGAGTATTTCGAGGCAGAGGCGCAGATTTATGACCGGACAAAATGCGATTTCATCGGACATTTTGATCTGTTGACAAAATTTAACGAGGGATATAAACATTTTGACGAGACGAAAGACGCCTATCTGGAACCGGCGATCACGGCGATGCACAAACTGGCGACTCTGGGGATTCCGTTTGAGATCAACACAGGCGCCATGTCCCGCGGCTATCGGAGTGCGCCGTACCCGTCCGCAGCTCTGTTAAAAGAGCTGTGTGCCTGCGGTGGACGTATCCTCATCAACTCCGACAGCCACAGTACCGACACGATCGGATATGGGTTTAAGCAGGCGCAGGAGCTGGCGGTGGCGTGTGGATTTAAAAGTGTGTGTGCCCTGAAACCGGGTGGCGGATTTAGGGAGATACTTCTTGTATAAAAAAGACAGAAAGAAAAATATACAAATTCTAAATTTCAAGCTAAAAAATGCTGAAAATAAAGCCGAAATGATTTTATTTTTGGTGAATCGTTTTCAGAGAACCCTGCTATAATATGAGCCGTAACAAGGAGATAGATACTTAACAAAACCCCATGGCTGAGGGCTGCTAAGCACAATGTGTTTTCCACACAGGGTGTGCGGAAGGCGCAGATCAGATTTTTGGAGGAAAAGACAAATGACTACTTTAAAAGCTGAAAAAAGAAGCATGGATGTTAAGGCAAAGAGACTCAGAAGAGAAGGCTATGTAACAGGCAACGTATTTGGTAAGAAGATTCAGGGCTCCATTCCTGTTAAGATGGAAAAGAAAGACGTGGATCGTCTGCTGAAGACCGAGACCAAGGGCGGACAGATTATGCTGGATGTAGAAGGTGAAGTCTACGATGTCCTGATCAAGGAAGTTGACTATGATGCAATGGCAAATCAGGTTGTAGAGATAGATTTCCAGGCGCTGGTAAGCAATGAGAAGGTTCATTCCGTTGCTGAGATTATCTTCGAGAACCACGACAAGGTAGAAGCTGGCGTTCTGCAGGAGGTACTGAAAGAAGTATCGTACCGTGCATTACCGGCTGCACTGGTTGAGAAAGTCAAAGTTGATGTTGGTGAGATGGAGATTGGTGATACGATTCGTGTCAAAGACCTTTCGATCGCAAAAGATAAAGACATTGATATTCTGACCGATCTGGAGGCAGTAGTTGCTACCGTCACAGCGGTTCACAACAATGTACCGGAGACCGATGAAGAGGCTGACGCAGAAGAAGCTAAATAATTGAAGCGCAGTGCCAGGATGAAGCGAAACGGGATGCTGTCCGCAAGGCAGATAAAAAGTTTCGCGGAATGATTGAAACATGAGAAAAGGCGGATGTACTGACCAGATGGCCGGTATATCCGCTTTTGAATTTTGTATGAACTTTTTTTGCAGACGGTAAAAGAGGATGAGGTTATGGCTCCATATATGCGTCATAAATTTCCGGATCAATATTCTCGCGGATATTCTCATATACGCTTCCAGCCGCCTCCCGGATGGCATCGCGCGTTTCATCCGAGAGAGTTAAAATCGCGGTGCCGCTCGCTTCGATCGTAGCGATACGGTCAAAGATGCGCGCGTCGGACTGTTCTCTGGCATACTCGGTCGCGGTTTTGGCTGCCTGCGTCATGATTTCCTGTTCTTCTGGAGTCAGGTTCTGGAAGAAATCGTCATTGACAATCAAGGAGATCAGATGCGGCAGGTGGTTCGTCTCGACCACATAATCCTGCTGTTCGTAGAGACGGTTGGAGACGATGACCTCATACGGGTTCTCCTGCGCGTCGATCGTGTGCTGCTGGAGACCGATATACACCTCGCTGAAGGTCATTGGCGTCGGATTGGCGCCGATTGCTTTCCAGAATGCGAGATGATAGCTGTTTTCCATGGTACGGATTTTCTGCCCTTTGAAATCTGCCAGGGAGTAAACTGGTTTATTTGTGCTCATGATGCGGAATCCTTGATCTGCCATGCCGAGCAGGTGGTAACCGCCGTCGGTGTACACCTGGCTGATGAGATTGTAAAAATCCGGATCATCCAGCTTTTTGCGGCAGTCATCCAGCGAATCAAAGACGCATGGAAGGTCAAAAACGGCGAGATCCTTCATGAAAGAAACCTGAGGGGCGGTGTTCTGCACGACAAACGGGATATCGCCGTCCGCGCACGTTTCGAGCAGGTCGCGGTCACCGCCGAGTGTGGAGTTGGCGTAAACCTGAATCCGCATTGCGCCGTTGCTTAAGTCATGTACTTCCTCCGCAAATTTTTCGGCAAACAGCTGCGTTACCGTGTCCTCCGGGCTGGCGGTCGCCAGTGGCCAGGAATAGCGCTGTTCTTCCTTGCTGGAGGCGCAGCCGCTCAGCGCGAGCGAGGCACCGAATAAAAGAACCGAGGAAGAAATGAGCGCCGCAGCGAATCGGGAAGAAGTCCGGCATCGGCGGGACACTAGGTTTGAAATATAAATCATAATGGGAGATCCTTTCAAATTTAAAAACATCCATTTCATATGTGAAATATTCCATTCACAGCCTGAAAGCGTGAAGCAGGTCGTTATATGAAATCTTTCAGAACTTCAACATTTCCAAGCGTCCATTCAGCATTATAACAATCCCAGCGACAAAGCCGGTATAAACGTAATCAGCAGCAGCGCCACCAGGAACAATCCAATCATCGGCATCGCTTTTTTGGCGATCGCCATGATCGGGACGTCGGTCAGGGAGCTGGCGACAAAGAGGTTGACGCCGATCGGCGGGGTTACGAAGCCGATTGCCAGATTGACAACCATGATCACACCGAACTGGACCGGATCCATGTTGATCGCTGTCACGATCGGGAGCAGGATCGGGGTCAGAATCAGGATCGCCGGGGTTGTATCCATGACCATTCCCACGATAAGCAGGAACAGGTTGATGACAAGCAGGATCATGACCGGGCTGTTGAAATGCTCCAGGATAAAGCTGCTGACCGCCTGCGGCACCTGCATCAGGGTCAGGACTCTGGAAAATGCCGTGGAAGCTGCCAGAATAAAGAGGATCGGTGTGAATGTGCGGATCGCTTCCACAAAAATCGGCGGGATATCCCGGAATTTCATGGTCCGGTAGAGGAACAGGCTGACAAACAGGGCATAGAAAACGGAGATAACTGCTGCTTCCGTGGGGGAGGCGATGCCGCTGTAGATACAGCCAAGGATGATGACCGGGCTTAAGAGAGCGAAAAAGCTTTCGCGCAGCACCCGGAACAGTCCTTTTTCGTGCAGCAGATGGATTTCAGCGTGGATTTTTTCTCTATCTTCACCGTAACGTCGGCAGTGATAGATGGCATACAGCATCAGGAGCAGACCAATCATCAGACCCGGAATGACGCCGGCTAAGAACAGGCTGCTGACAGAGGCACCGGACGCCATGCCGTACATGATAAACGGGATACTCGGCGGAATGATAACGCCCAGACCGCCTGCGACTGCCACGATCGCGGTAGAGAAAGTCCGGTCATAGCCGAGGGCGCTTAAAATCGGGATCGTCATGCTTCCGACGGCTGCGACGGTTGCCGGGGCAGAGCCGGAGATAGCGCCGTAGAAGAGGCAGGTCACGATGACCGCGCATGGCATACCGGCGGTAAAATTGCCAAGAAAGAAGGCGAATACGTCAAACAGTTTCTTGGAAATACCGCCCTTTGCCATGATGATGCCGGATAAGACGAACATCGGCACGGCGAGCAGGGGAAAAGAATCCAGTCCGCCGAATATGGCGCGGATCAGATACTTAGCGCCGACCGTGAAGGACGGGTCAAAAACGGAAGGGAGAACCGAGGCGATACCGAGCGTGATCGATACCGGGATCGCGATGACAAGCAGCACGACAAAGATAACAAATAAGAGAGCAGCAGGCATCAGTGTTCCTCCTTTCCAGATGGTGTATTTGCCTCGATGAGAGATTCGATTTCATTGGATTCCGTTTCCGGCATATCTGCATTTGCATGGATAAAGGATTCCGGTGTATTGCGCTCCGGGTGGGCCGGATCGTAGACATCTTCGCCGCGGGCAACCTTAAATTCGATGATCCAGCGCTGCAGAATGCGGAATGTTACCAGAAGAAAGGAAACAAACGGCGCTGCCTGAATATAGTACATCGGAATCCCGCAGGCGGGGGATAACTGTCCGCTGTGAATGGCGGACATCATGTAAGAGTATGCAAATGGGATCATATAGAGGAAAAAAATCAGCTCAAAGGTGTGGTTGACAACCTTAAAAAGAGCCTTTCCTCTGCGCGGGAAGGCGGCGACGAACTGTTCGATCTTGATAGAAAGGCATTTTTTGCTGCAATAACTGACGCTTAAAAAACCGCTCCAGATAAAGAGAAAACGGGTAACCTCCTCGGACCAGGACAGAGACTGTCCCAGCGCGTAGCGGGAAAATATCTGGATTCCCATAATGAGTGTCATCGCAGCCAGCATGACAACCAGCAGAAATTCTTCCAGGTTTTCATCCAGCCAGTGAAGTGTTTTTTTCATGAATAATCCCCTTGTAAATACGGATAATAGGTTGCTGTTTATGCAGGCACGTTTGAAAACGGATGTGCCGCTTGATAACAATAATAGACCTGCGATGGAGGTAGCAGGTCTTGAGTGTCTCGCGGAGAATCCCTCCGTACCCGCAGGTACAGGGATTTCCGGGAGTAAAAAAATAGGTGGCTAAAAGTATAATATAGGCACTTTTGGAACCGAAAGTGCCGTAAGATAGCGTGGTGGCAGCTGGAATTTGCCGTATTTAAATGCGAAGCCACGGCAAATTCAGTTACTGGGCACGTTAGCGTGAACAGTAACCGAATAACTGGATAAGCCAGATATTACATCGCACTGTGAAGCAGTCCCAGTACAGTCTCCAGCTCCTTTACGCCCATCTGACCCGGTGCGGATGCCTTTTTGGCAGCGCCGAAGGTCATGGAAGAACCAAATACCTCGCCGCAGAGACGGCTGATAACGCCGGTGCCAGCCATCGACATGGTAATGATTGGACGGTCCGCATAGAGGGAAGTCATTTCCTCAGTGGCAGAGAGAAGTGTTAAAACATCTTTCTTGTTCTGCGGCATAACTGCGATCTTCGGGATATCTGCATTCATATCCTGCATCTTACGCAGGCGGTAGATGATGTCGGATTTCTCCGGCGTCTTGTGGAAGTCATGGTTGGAAGCGATGACTTTCACGCCAGCCGCATGTGCGCCGTCGATGATCTTGGTTACAATCGCGTCGCCGGTAAAGATCTCTACGTCAATGAAATCAACATAGCCGGTCTGAGCTGCTTGATGTTCAGCTTTGCGTAATCTTCCGGCTCGATGGATTTCTCGCCGCCCTCTTTGGAGGTACGGAAGGTCATCAGAATCGGAGTCTCGCCGAGAACGGCACGCAGTTCCTTTAAGACGTCTTCTACCTTCTCAAAATCAAAGACACCTTCGAACCAGTCTACACGCCATTCTACCATATCAACCGGAATAGAATCAAACGTTTTGGCCTCGTCGATGATTTCCTGTTTGGTAACGCCTACGATCGGAACGATGATCTTCGGTGTGCCGGAGCCGATTTCGATATTTCTAACTTTGATAGTATTCATAATCAGAGAATCCTTTCATTTTATCAATAAATATTTATTCGTCGCTTTCTGCCAGAGACACCATTTTCGCGTAGCGGGCATTGACAAAGAGTCCCAAGAGAACGCCGATGGCAGTCAGTACGATATTCATTATCATAACATGGGATGGTGCCATTTTGGAAGCGGCAGTCAAAATTGTGTAATTACATAAGGAAGAAGCAATCATAACCAGTGCGGTTACGGTTCCCTTGATCTTCGGGAACAGCATGTTGCAGACGGAGGTTACAATCTGTAACAGACCGCCCGCGCCTGCCCAGCCGATGATGAAAGCGCCTGCAATCATAAGGGTCTGGCTGTGACCGATGAGTACGGCAACCAAAGTAACGAGGCAGATAACCGGGTAAACGAGGATGAAACGTACATCCTTGATTTTACGGGTCAGCAGGGAGGTGACAACGAGCGCCATCAGGGTACCTGCGGAATAGTAGGTCTGCATGATGGACGGGTTCGCCCAGCCTGCATTTTCTTTTGCGAAGTTCTGCGCGCAGTTTAACCATAACTGGAAGGTACCGGTGCAGGTGAAACCAATCACGATCATGGCGATGGACTCAAACGAAAAATTTGTGTGTTTTAAGCTGGCGATGAGTCCCTCGGATTTGCCCTCTGCCTTCTGCTCAGAATCTGGCAGCGGGAACAGGAAAATAAGTACAAATAAAACAGCGTAAATAATACCGCATCCGATAAATAACGGATTGTAAGATACCATGCCGGTGGCGGTGGTTGTCACAGCAACACCGAGTACGAACGGCAGAAGCATCTGCGCGATCGCAATGAAAAATTTGATTCCCATGGTAGCGACACCCGGAGCGCTGCTGATAATCTCGGCAACCGCCGGATAGATACCGGTATCAAGGAACGAATTGGAGATACCTCCGATGATTGCACATACATAAGCGATTTGATAGCCGCCGTTTTGTCCGGCGCTGAAAGCGAAAGCAAGTCCAATCAGGTAAACCGCGTAGGAGGCGCTGCCGATGGCGGTTGAGATGCGGCGTCCCAGTTTGTCGGAAAGTGGTCCGGCAAATGGAAGTGCAATCAGACGCCCGAGTCCTAAAGCAGCGGAAATCGCGGTGATCGCCATTGCCTCAACGCCCCAGGCTGCGGCAAGCGCTTCCTTGATGACTGCCTGTCCGAGAATCGAACAGCCGACGCCATGGATAAAGTAGTTTAAGTACATGATAAGTGCACTTGGCAGATATTTCTTGTTCATGATTTTCTCCTTAATTCAAGATCCGCCTGTCGTGCTGCCGTTTCGGAAACCGGGCGGATGATGGCTGATGTTCTGTCACAGACACAAAGGAGATGCCGATATAAAAAGTTCTGTTTTAGTGTTAGAAAAATAACACGTTTGATGCCTTTATTCTAATAATTATTATAGCCGAAGTCTAATACTTTTATAGCAAAAAACCAATGCATTTTAAGCATTAATGTGTTATAAATATGATTATGGGTTACTGCTCACGGGTAGGCACTTTTGGAACCGAAAGTGCCGTAAGAAAACGTGGTGGCAGCAGGAATTTGCCGTATTTAAATGCGAAGCCACGGCAAATTCCGTTACTGGGCACGTATGCGTGAACAGTAACGATTATGGAAGTTTGGTGTGATGCATTTACGGCTGATATTGCGAAGAGTTAATACGAAGATACATAAAGACGGGGGACGTTAGGAATGACATTGAATCAGATTTTATATTTTCAGAAGATAGCGAATCTGGAAAATTATCATCAGGCGGCGGAAGAATTATATATATCACAGCCATCCCTGAGCCGGTCGATGGCATCACTGGAAAATGAGCTGGGCGTGACGCTCTTTGAAAAAGAAGGACGCGGGGTGACCCTGACGAAGGCGGGGAGGATGTTTTTGGAGTACGCGGACCGGATTCTCACAGACTGCCACATCGCGGTCGGAAAAATGCGGGAGATTTCGATGGATGGGGGAAAGATCGACATCGGTTACGTGTTTCCGCTGGCCGGCCACTATATCCCGCACCGGGTCAAGCTCTTTTTAGAACAACCGGAAAATCAAAAGGTTGTGTTTAATTTCTGGCAGAATCACACACCGGCGATTGCAAAAAAGGTAAAAACGGGTGAATTAGATGTAGGCTTTGGCGGCTGTCTGGAAAAGGATGACATGGAATTTTTCCCGGTGGCGAACCAGAAGCTTGTTATCATCACACCGAAGGATCATCCGCTGGCGGAACGGGAGAGAATTCCATTTGCGGAGCTGAACCGGTATCCGGTAATTGGATATGATAAGGACTCCTGGATGGGGACGCGCACCCGCGCACTCTATGCGAAATACAACATCCAGCCGGACATCATTGTGGAGTGTCCGGACGAATATTCGATCGTCGCGCTGGTGCGGGAGAGTTTTGGCATCGCACTGATGCCGCGCACGGACATTCTGGAGCTTGCTCCGGGAGTCTGCATTCATCCGATTGAAAATCTGGACATTTATCACCAGATTTTTATGTTCTGGATGAAAGAACGCTACCGGCTTCCGGCGGTGGAACGCTTTATTGAATATATGAAACAGCAGGCGCGTCAGGACGGTCTGCAGGCGGAACGGGAAACCGATAGCAAAAACGTATTGAAAATTTACTTGAAAGATATTGTTAATTTTTAAGCAAAACGGTTATGATAAAAGTGTCACAAACACAGGGATGCCTCTCATGCAATGGAGAAGGAGAATTTCATCATGAAGAGCAAATACCCGAAAATTTTTGAACCGATTACCATTAAGCGCATGACAATCAAAAACCGTGTTGCCATGACGCCGATGGGTACTAACTATGGCGAGACGAGCGGTGAGATGAGCAACCGCCATATGAATTATTATTCCCTGCGTGCCAAGGGAGGAACTGGTCTGATTATTCTGGAGAATGCCAATATTGAATATCCGGTTGGTTCCAATGGCACAAGCCAGATCCGCATCGATCACGACAGCTTTATGCCGCGTTACTATCAGTTAGTCGAGAATCTTCATAAGAATGGCGCGATGGTAGCGATTCAGGTCAACCATGCGGGTGCTTCTGCATCCTCTGCCAGAACCGGTATGGAGACGGTGTCTTCCTCCAATATCCCGACCAAGGCAGGCGGCGAGATTCCGCGTCCGATGACAAAGGAAGAGATCCTGACGACCGTAAAAAAATACGGCGAGGCGGCGAAACGTGTACAGGCGATCGGATTTGATGCGATTGAGATCCACTGCGGTCATTCTTATCTGATGAGTCAGTTTATTTCCCCGTATTACAACAAAAGAACCGATGAATTCGGCGGCTCTGTCGAGAATCGTCTCCGTTTCCCGAAGATGGTTCTGGAAGAGGTGCGGAAAAATGTAGGTCCGTGGTTCCCGATCATCGTCCGTATCTCTGCGGAAGAGCGCGTGCCGGGCGGCAACACGCTGGAAGACACACTGGAATACCTCGAATATCTGGATGAGTACGTAGATATGTACGATGTATCCTGCGGTCTGAACCCGTCCTTACAGTATCAGATTGACTCGAACTTCCTGCCGGATGGCTGGCGTTCCTACATGGCAAGAGCGTGAAGGATAAATTTGGTAAACCGGTTATCAATGCGGGCAACTACCGCGATCCGGAGGTCGTTGAGAAAGTATTGGAGAGCGGCGATGTCGATATTGTCGGCATGGGACGCGGACTCATTGCAGAGCCGAACTGGGTCAGCAAGGTGCAGAACGGCGAGGAAGAGATTCTCCGTAAATGTATCTCCTGTAACGTTGGCTGTGCGGGCAACCGAATCGGCGTCAACCGCCCGATCCGCTGTACCGTCAACCCGGCTGTTCCGGAGGGCGATATCTACAAGAAGCTGAAAGTCAATAAAAACTGCAACGTAGTTGTAGTCGGCGGCGGTACAGCCGGTCTGGAAGCAGCCTGCACGGCAGCCGAGGTTGGATGCAACGTATTCTTATTAGAAAAGAGTGGTAAATTAGGCGGACTTTCCACCTTTATCTCCGACCTGCCAAGCAAGAACCGTATGAAAGACTTCCCGAAATATCTGGAAGCACGTGCGAAGAGACTGAAAAATCTGTATGTATTTCTGAACTGCGAGGCAACCGTGGACAAGATCAAACAGTTCAAGCCGGATATCATTGTCAACGCAACCGGTTCCGTTCCAGTCGTTCCGCCGATCAAGGGACTCAAGGAAAACATCGCAGCCGGTCATGTCGATACCATTTTCGAGATGATTCAGAAAGTAAAAGCCGGAGAATACCCGGATGATTTCTGCAAGGGCAAAAAAGTGGTTGTAGTCGGCGGCGGCTCCGTTGGTCTGGATGTTGTGGAGTATTTCGCACCGCGCGGCGCGGAGTGTACCATCGTGGATAGCTTCCGCAGATTGGCATGATGGCAGATCCGATTACGAAATGTTCCATGCGTGAGACACACGATAAATACGGTGTGAAAGAGTATGTGAATACTGCGCTGCAGGAAGTCAAAGAGAACGCATTTACCGTGAAGCTGCCGGATGGCACGATCGAGGATCTGAACTTTGAACTCGGTTTCAACTGCCTGGGAATGCGCGCCAACAATCCGATTCTGGCACAGCTCGAAGAGGCATTTGACAACACAGATACCTTCATTTACCCGATCGGAGACTCCGTCCGCGCCCGCCGTATCATGGAGGGAACGATGGAAGGACGTGCGATTCTGAACGTGCTGGAAGCGAGAGGATTTTTAGAGCTGGCACCATTGGAGTAGGGAATTGAATATTGCATTTGAAAGATTCTGACTGTTCGCTGAACGAATAATATCGTTTTATTTAATTATAAAAAATAGAGAAGAAAAGAGGAAATTATCATGCCAAACATTACAGGACATACCGAATTAGTAGGATTAATGGCTTACCCGATCCGTCATACACAGTCTCCGACTACCCACAACCTTGCCTATGACAAGAATGGCGACGATGTTATCCAGCTTGCGTTCGAGGTAGACAACGATACCCTGGAAGCAGCGGTTGAGAGTATCCGTGCGCTGAAGATGCTGGGTTCCAACATCTCCATGCCGAACAAGACCGTCGTTCACAAATATCTGGATGAGGTAGACGAGGCTGCAAAGCTGTGCGGTGCGATCAACACTGTAGTCAACACCCGTGACAAAGACGGCAATGTAACCGGATACCTGAAGGGTTACAACACTGACGGTATGGGCTACTGGCAGGGAATCAAGGAAGAAGGCATTGATTTCAAGGGAATGAAGATGGTTCTCATCGGTACTGGCGGTGCAGCAACCGCTATCGCAGTACGCGGCGCACTGGACGGCATTGCAGAGCTGCATATCTTCAATATCAAAGATAAATTCTATGCACGCGGCGAGGAGATCGTTGATATCATCAACAAGAACTCTAACTGCAAGGCCGAGATGCATGACCTGGGCGATCTGGCACTCTTAAAAGAGAAAATGCACGAAGCAGACATTTTCTGTGATGCAACCGGCGTTGGTATGCACCCGCTGGAGGATCTGTCCAATATTCCGGATCCGTCCTATTTCCGCAAGGATCTGATCGTAACTGATACAGTATATGCACCGCGTGAGACCGTGATGATGAAGCAGGCCAAAGAAGCTGGCTGCACCCGCGTATACAACGGAATGAGCATGATGCTGTTCCAGGCGCTGATCGCGATTGAACTGTATACAGGAAAATCAACACCGGTGGATTACATGAAGGAGAAGCTGGGAATCTAATTAAACGATAGCCCCCACAGTTATACCTGCTATTCCGCATTAGCACTTGCGTTCATATCCTGATTCGGGTATAATAATAAAACACACTTTCAATGTAAAGTGCAAAAGTGATTTGAATGAATACAAGTGAAGAAGGATGAGACAGATGGATGAATTAAAGAAGCTGCGAAATGATTTGGACATGTGCGACGAGATTCTGATCGATGCCCTGCGGATGCGCTACCAGATTATCCAGGAGATTACAAATTATAAACAGAAAAACGGACTTCCGATTTATCAGGCAGAGGAGGAAGAGCGCAAGAAGAGCAAGATGCTTGCGAAGCTGGATGATTATGAATACAAAAAGTCAATCATGGCAGTTTACGACAGCGTCCTCTACCGGAGCAAACGGATCCAGTCCCATGAGTTGTTTGGATTCAATATTTTCCTGATCGGATTTATGGGAGTCGGAAAGAGCACCGTTTCGAATGCACTGCAGAATACCTTTGCGATGGATGTGGTGGAAATGGATGAAATGATCGCGAAAAAGAACAACATGAGCATTTCCGAGATCTTCGATCTGCACGGCGAGGAATATTTCCGCAACGAGGAGACAAACCTGCTTAAAGAGGTAGGAAACGAGAAGAACAAGATTGTATCCTGCGGCGGCGGCGTAGCGATGCGCGAGGTCAATGTACAGGAGATGCGAAAGAGCGGCAAGGTTATACTTCTGACCGCGAAGCCGGAGACGATTCTGGAGCGTGTCAAAGAGAACCATGACCGTCCGCTTCTGGAAAATAATAAGACAGTGGAATATGTTTCCGAACTGATGGAGAAGCGCAGACCGGCGTATGAAGCGGCAGCGGATATTGTGATCGCGACCGATGGAAAATCAGCGAATGAGATCTGCGAGGAGATCATTGCACAGGTGAAGAAGTTTAAATAATGTGACTGCTCAGAAAGTTCTGACAGAGAAAACGAAAGGGGAAAAAAGATGTCGAATCATATCACAGGACACACAGGTTTACTTTGTTTACTGGGAAGCCCGGTCGCACACAGTGTTTCGCCGGAGATGCACAACGAGGCGTGCAGCCAGTTGGGGCTGGATTATACATATCTGGCGTTTGATGTGCCGGAAGAGAAGATGCCGCAGGCGGTTGAGGGACTGCGGACGATGGGCGCGCGCGGCTGGAATATCACGATGCCGGGCAAAAATATCATGTGCAAGCTGGCAGACAAGGTTTCACCGGCTTCCGAGATTTCCGGCGCCTGCAATACGATTGTCAATGACGACGGTGTTCTGACTGCTTATACGACCGATGGCGTCGGATTTATGCGTGCAGTTGCAGAAAATGGTGTAGACATCATTGGCAAGAAAATGACGCTTTTAGGCGCTGGCGGCGCCGCAACCGCGATTCTTGTACAGGCAGCTTTAGACGGCGTGGCAGAAATTAACGTATTTAACGTCAAGGACGCGTTCTATCCGAGAGCCGAGGAGATTGTAAAGAAACTGAACGAGCGCACAGGGTGCAAGGTAACCCTGCATGATTACTCCGATCTGGAGATCCTGCGCCAGTCCATCGCAGACAGCGCGATTCTGGTAAATGGTACTTCCGTCGGCATGGCTCCGAAGACAGACAACACAATCATTACTGATACAACGATGTTCCACAAAGACCTGTTCGTATTCGATGTCATCTACAATCCTCAGGAGACCCGTTTACTGCGCGAAGCAAGAGCGGCAGGCTGCAAGACCAGCAACGGTATGTACATGCTTCTCTATCAGGGAGCTGCATCCTTTGAACTCTGGACAGGACAGCAGATGCCGGTGGAGATCATTAAAGAGAAATATTTTACAAAATAGGATTTGAAGAACGGCACACCGCATTCTCGTTACTTAGTGATGAGAATGCGGTGTGCCGTTTTTCAAAAAAATGTTTTCACAAATTATTCACAAAATTATTAGCACTCAACTCTTGACAGTGCTAATAACAAGTGTTATATTACTGCTAGAACAAAAGGAGACCAAAAGGTTTTCACAGATTGTTCGAAAGGAGGCAGGTTTATGAATATCAGTAAATTTACCCAGAAGTCTCTGGAAGCCGTTCAAAATACGGAAAAGCTGGCGTATGAATATGGAAACCAGCAGATTGATCAGGAACATTTGCTGTACAGTCTTTTGACTGTGGAAGACAGCTTGATTTTTAAATTAATAACAAAGATGGGAATCTCGGGCGACCAGTTCCGTGATGAGGTGCAGCAGGCGATTGGAAAGCTGCCGAAGGTATCCGGCGGTCAGGTGTATTTCTCCAACGATGCCAACAAGGTGCTGGTGAACGCGGAGGACGAAGCCAAGGCGATGGGAGACGAGTATGTTTCCGTCGAGCACTTATTTCTGGCGATGTTAAAACAGCCGAATAAGGCGGTCAAGGAACTGTTCCGTCTCTACGGTATCACGAAAGAGAGCTTTTTGCAGGCGCTTTCGACTGTGCGCGGCAACCAGCGTGTCGTCAGCGATAATCCGGAGGCAACGTATGACACTTTAAATAAGTACGGTTACGATCTGGTGGAACGTGCGAGAGATCAGAAGCTCGATCCGGTCATCGGTCGTGACAGTGAGATCCGTAACGTGGTTATGATTCTCTCCAGAAAGACGAAAAACAACCCGGTTCTGATTGGTGAACCTGGCGTTGGTAAGACAGCCGTTGTTGAAGGACTGGCACAGCGTATCGTGCGCGGCGATGTCCCGGAGGGCTTGAAGGACAAGAAATTGTTTGCCCTGGATATGGGCGCTCTGATGGCGGGCGCGAAGTACCGCGGCGAGTTTGAAGAGAGACTGAAAGCGGTGCTTGACGAGGTCAAGAAGAGCGAGGGACAGATTATTCTGTTTATCGATGAGCTGCATACGATCGTCGGCGCGGGCAAATCCGAGGGCGCGATGGACGCCGGGAATATGCTGAAGCCTATGCTGGCTAGAGGTGAACTGCACTGTATCGGTGCGACGACCCTGGATGAGTACCGTAAATACATCGAAAAAGACGCAGCTCTGGAACGTCGTTTCCAGCCGGTTCACGTTGATGAGCCGACCGTGGAAGATACGATTTCCATTCTGCGTGGTCTGAAAGAGAGATATGAGGTTTACCACGGGGTCAAGATTACCGACTCTGCGCTTGTATCGGCGGCAATTCTCTCGGATCGTTATATCACGGATCGTTTCCTTCCGGATAAGGCGATCGATCTGGTTGATGAAGCGTGCGCGATGATCAAGACGGAGATGGATTCAATGCCGGCGGAGCTGGATGAACTGTCGAGACGTATCATGCAGCTGCAGATTGAAGAGGCTGCGCTTAAGAAAGAGACTGACCGCTTAAGTCAGGATCGCCTGGCAGAACTGCAGAAAGAACTGGCAGAGCTCAAGAGCAGCTTTTCGACCCAGAAAGCCCAGTGGGAGAATGAAAAATCTTCCGTTGATAAGCTGTCCAAACTGCGTGAAGAGATTGAGCATGTAAATGGCGAGATTCAGGCAGCGCAGCAGGCATATGACCTAAACAAAGCGGCTGAACTCCAGTACGGCAAGCTGCCGGAACTGCAGAAACAGTTGGCGGAAGAGGAAGAGAAAGTGAAAAATCAGGATCTCAGTCTGGTACATGAGAGTGTCACCGAGGATGAGATTGCCAGGATTATTTCGAAGTGGACCGGTATTCCGGTTGCCAAACTGACCGAGAGCGAGCGCAGCAAGACCCTGCATATGGACGAACTGCTGCATAAACGTGTCATCGGACAGGATGAGGGCGTTACCAAGGTAACGGAGGCGATTATCCGTTCCAAAGCGGGCATCAAGGATCCGACGAAACCAATCGGTTCGTTCCTGTTCCTAGGTCCGACCGGTGTCGGCAAGACAGAGCTTGCAAAAGCGCTGGCGGAGGCATTGTTTGACGATGAGAACAACATGGTTCGTATCGATATGAGTGAATACATGGAGAAACATTCCGTTTCCCGTCTGATCGGAGCGCCGCCAGGATATGTCGGATATGACGAGGGCGGTCAGCTGACCGAGGCAGTACGGCGCAAACCGTATTCCGTTGTCCTCTTCGATGAGGTTGAGAAAGCGCACCCGGATGTATTTAACGTCCTGCTGCAGGTTCTGGATGATGGACGTATCACGGATTCGACCGGCAAAACTGTCGATTTCAAGAATACGATCCTGATTATGACCTCCAACATCGGTTCCCAGTATCTGCTGGACGGCATCGATGAAAAGGGACAGATCAAGCCGGAGGCGGAAAGCTCCGTTATGCATGACTTGAGAGCTCACTTCCGTCCGGAGTTCCTGAACCGTCTGGATGAGATTATTCTCTTTAAGCCGCTGACGAAAGGCAACATCGGAGGCATCATTGAGCTTCTGATTGCAGATGTCAACAAACGTCTGGCGGATAAGGAGTTAAAGATTGCCCTGACGGACGAGGCAAAGGATTTCATCATTGAAAATGGCTACGATCCGGTTTACGGTGCAAGACCGCTGAAACGGTACCTGCAGAAGAACGTCGAGACACTGGCAGCGAAGCTGATTCTGGCGGACGGCGTCCGTGCGGGCGATACGATAGAGATCGGGCTTTCGGATGGCAAGCTGACGGCTTCGGCTGTCCATAGCGCGTAAGCGGAAAACGTCTTACGGCGGATTTATAACTATTATATAGAAGAAACAATAGGGCGCGGAGAAGTGCGAAAGAGCTTCCTCTGCGCTCTTTTTATGTATTTCTGAGATTTTCACAGTCTTGACATTGCCCGGCAACTTTACTAAAATGATTCCATAATGACCGGACTATATCATTTGTTCCGGAAGTCAGTCAGATGAGGAGAAGATGAGATGAAAATTGCGATTGGAAATGACCATTCGGCGGTAGAACTGAAGAACATTATTGTGGATTTCCTGAAAGAAAAAGGAATCGAAGTGTTAAATCTGGGTACAGACAGCAGCGAGAGCTGTGATTATCCAGTTTACGGAGAGAAGGTAGGCCGTGCAGTTGTTTCCGGCGAAGCCGATCTGGGTATTGCAATCTGCGGTACCGGTCTTGGTATTTCACTGGCAGCTAACAAGGTAAAAGGCGTGCGCGCCTGCGTATGCAGCGAGCCGTACACAGCGGTGATGTCCCGCCGCCACAACGATGCCAATGTACTCTGCTTCGGCGCCCGCGTGGTAGGAAGTGAGCTTGCGAAGATGATCGTTGACGAGTGGATCAACGCAGAATTTGAGGGCGGACGCCATCAGAGACGCGTGGATATGATTATGGCGATTGAGGAGAAAGACTGATTCAGAGTCAGAGGTAACGGATGAAATCATAAGGCAGGCTGACAGCAGGATGCGAGATGCCTGTGAGAACAAAAAGAGGCAGCTGTAAAGAGATGGAGCAGCTGCGAAAAGAACAGGAGGAAGCAGGAGATGATCACAGAAGATATTCGCTACATCGGTGTAAACGACCATGACATTGACTTATTTGAGGGGCAGTATCAGGTGCCAAATGGTATTTCATATAACTCATACGTGATTATGGATGAAAAGATCGCGATCATGGATACGGTAGACAAGCGCAAACAGACAGAATTTCTGGAAAATCTGGAAACCGCACTGGCTGGAAGAACCCCGGATTATCTGGTAATCAGCCACATGGAGCCGGATCATGCATCAAGTATCCAGGCAGTCTTAGAACGGTACCCGGAAATCACACTGGTAGGCAATGCGAAGACATTTCCGATGCTGAAACTGTACTTTGATCTTGATACCAGCTGTGCGCTGACGGTCAAGGAGGGCGATACCCTGAAACTGGGGCGCCATGAGCTGACGTTCGTCATGGCACCGATGGTACACTGGCCGGAGGTTATGGTAAGCTATGATTCCTGCGACAAGGTGCTGTTCAGCGCCGACGGTTTCGGCAAGTTCGGTGCGCTTGATGTGGATGAGGACTGGGACTGCGAGGCGAGACGGTATTATTTCAATATTGTAGGAAAATATGGAATGCAGGTGCAGGCACTTCTTAAGAAAGAAGCCGGTCTTGAGATCCAGATCATCTGCCCGCTGCATGGACCGGTTCTGAAAGAGACGATCGGTCATGTGCTTGAAAAATACCAGATTTGGAGCAGCTACGGCGTCGAGTCTGAGGGTGTATTTATCGCATATGCGTCCCTGCATGGCAACACCGAGGATGCGGCGAAGAAATGCAAGGAAATTCTTGAGAAAAAAGAATGCCCGAAAGTGGCAATCGCGGATCTGGCGCGCGGTGATATGGCGGAGGCGCTGGAAGATGCATTCCGGTATGGAAAAATTGTATTGGCAGCACCGTCCTATGACGCGGGTGTGATGCCGGTTATGGCAGATTTCCTGCACCACTTACAGAGCAAGAATTACCAGAAACGCACCGTTGCCCTGATTGAAAACGGTTCCTGGGCGCCGAGTGCAGCGCGCACGATGAAGGGAATGCTGGATGCGATGAAGGAGATCACGGTGGTTGAACCGGTCGTTACGGTTCGCGGGGCGCTCAAGGAGAGCGATATTCCGTCGCTGGAGCAGATGGCGGAAGCGCTGCTGGCATAAGAAGCGTCTGGTGACAGTATTTAATGAGACCTGAAAAAGGCTTTTTTAAATAAAAAATCCGGAGAGACAAAAGTGTGGTTTTATATTTATATATGAAAAATCCACTTGATGATTTTGTATGGATGACAGAAAAGAATAGGAGAAACAGACATGGTAGATGAGGTAATGAAGTTCATTACAGAGGCAGACCCGGAAGTGGAGAAGCCATTGAAGCAGAGGCAGCCCGTCAGAGAAGAAACCTGGAGCTGATCGCGTCGGAGAATATTGTATCGGAGCCGGTTATGATGGCGATGGGATCGGTATTAACCAACAAATATGCGGAGGGATATCCGGGAAAACGTTACTACGGCGGATGCCAGTGTGTCGATGTTGTAGAGTCCATCGCGATCGAGAGAGCGAAAAAACTGTTTGGCTGTGATTATGCAAACGTACAGCCGCATTCCGGCGCGCAGGCAAACATGGCGGTATTTATCGCAATGCTGAAACCGGGTGATACTGTTATGGGCATGAACCTGGATCACGGCGGACATCTGACACACGGAAGCCCTGTCAATTTCTCCGGTTTATATTTCAACATTGTGCCGTATGGTGTCGATGACAATGGCGTGATTGATTACGAAGAGGTAGAGCGCATTGCACTGGAAGCAAAACCGAAGCTGATCATTGCAGGTGCAAGTGCCTATGCAAGAGAGATTGATTTCAAACGTTTCCGTGAAATTGCAGACAAAGTAGGCGCATACCTGATGGTCGATATGGCTCATATCGCTGGTCTGGTAGCAGCCGGTCTTCACCAGAGCCCGATTCCGTATGCAGATGTTGTTACGACAACCACACATAAGACACTGCGCGGACCGAGAGGCGGTCTGATTCTGGCAAATAAGGAAGCAGCTGAGAAGTTCAACTTCAACAAGGCGATCTTCCCGGGAACCCAGGGCGGTCCGTTAGAGCACATCATCGCTGGCAAGGCAGTCTGCTTCGGCGAGGCGCTGAAGCCAGAATTTAAAGAGTATCAGCTTCAGGTAAAGAAGAATGCAGCAGCGCTGGCAGCCGCACTTCAGAAGCAGGGATTCAAGATTCTGACCGGCGGAACCGATAACCACCTGATGTTAGTTGATCTGCGCGGCATGGATATTTCCGGTAAAGAGCTGCAGAACCGCTGCGATGAAGTATACATTACCCTGAACAAAAATACCGTTCCAAACGACCCGAGAAGCCCGTTTGTTACTTCTGGCGTCCGCATCGGTACTCCGGCTGTTACCACCCGTGGACTGAAAGAAGAGGACATGGAAGTGATTGCAGAGTGCATCTGGCTGGCAGCTACCGACTTCGAGAACAAGGCAGATTACATCCGTGCGGAAGTGACGAAACTGTGTGAGAAGTATCCGTTATATAAATAAGTAGAGAAGAATATGGAGCGAAAAATTTGCCAGTCTATAGATTCAGAAAAATGCTGGAAAATTAATGCACATATAACAATAAGAAAAAGGCTGTATTGCCTGCCGCATGGAAGCGCGCGGTAGGTGATACAGCCTTTTCTATTCCAACCATTTTTCCTAGAAATTAAGTTTTTGTCCAATTCCTTTTTCCAATGCTTTTTCATAGATAAGCTGTGCCGTCCGCACATCAAAGAGTCCCATGCCGACTGATTTAAAGCAGCGGGTCTCGTTCTGCTCATGCGGATGTCCCTGCTTGGTATCTTCGATCAGATCCTCGATAAAGTGGACGCGCTTCTGTGTCAGAACGCCCTTTTCCAGCGGAATTTTCAGATCGCCGCTCTCCTCGCAGGCATACGGAAGCTCGGTGTACGCGTTCTTGACGAGTTTCCACACCGCATCCGGCAGTTCGCGCCGTTCCGGACGCCAGGAGCCGATGGCAACAAAGCATTTGCCGCGAAGCAGCTCTTCATCATCCGGGTAGACCGGATCGACCGCCTGGGTGGCGGAGATCAGGACGCGGCTGTGCTCAGCCAGTTCACGGGTATCCGCGCAGGTATGAATCTGGATGTCGTTTTTTCCAAACGATGCCAGACGCGCCGATAAGCGCTCGATAAAGCCGGAAAGATCCTTAGCGTATGCGTCATACAGATAAATATCTGTGATCGGGCGCACCTCGCAGGCATAGAGAAGCTGGTGTAGTCCCTGCATACCGCAGCCAACCAAACCAACTGAGGCAGCATCCTCTGGAGCCAGATAGCGCAGTGCGACACCGCCGACCGCACCGGTCCGCATTGCGGTCAGGACACTTCCGTTCATAATCGCCTTCGGCAGACCGGTCTTTGCGTTATTTAAAATCATAAGTCCGTTCAGATACGGAATTCCCAGAGAGGAATTGTCCGGAAATTCGGATAACATCTTTGTACCGATGACGGAATCCAGAAAACACGGCATATAGAGCATCATATTTTTATCACGCTGTGCGATAAAACGATCCGGCATCTTATAATTGCCGCTTTTGTGAATCGCATACGCATCTTCGATCGCGTCCATGACATCCTCTAAGGTGACGGACTGCCACATTTCTTGTTCGCTGAGAAATAACATATCAAAACCTCCTGAATATTTATGAATGAAATAAAACATATATACTAAAAATAGATTTATCACAAATCAAATGTGGTTTGTATAGCTGGATTGTAGCAGTTTCACGTTTCATTGTCAAGATGAAAACAGAATAAAAATCAAGTTGCATATTTGAAATGGGGCGTGTATAGTAAAGAAAATTGTAGCGGTTCAGTAGGTTTACGCATTTACTGAGCTACAGGAAATGGATAAAATTAGCACAAGCGAGAAGGGAAGAATACCTGGAAAGGAAGGGGTAATGGGAGAAGTAATTAAAGTATTAGACTGGTTGTTAGAGAATTTGGTACAGATATGCACGGTCGTGCTAGAATTGTTTGGAATCATTGTGCTGGTTTCGACAGCGGTATCCTGCTTTGTTCAGTGGATACGAAACAAGCGTCAGCTGATCCGCCTGAATCTGGCACAGGGAATTGCGCTGGCGTTGGAATTTAAGATGGGCGGCGAGGTACTCAGGACGGTTGTGGTACGGGAATGGTCGGAACTTGGAATTTTGGGAGCCATCATTGTCCTTCGGGCAATGCTTACATTTTTGATTCATTGGGAGATCAAGAACGAAAAAAGAGAAACCCAGGAAGAGCAAGGAGGAAAGCTAGAGTAAAAAGGGGCACGAAAAAGGGAGTCTGCAGGATGAGCGGACTCCCTTTTTTCGTGGTTAAACAAGATTAATGCGAAAAATATTTGTCGTAGAAATGAAGGCGTTCCAGAATTTGCTTCTGGCTTTTGATTTCCATTTTGGAATAAATGGAAGCCAGATGCTTTTTGACAGTAGGGATGCTGACGAAGAGGGTGGAAGATATCTGATCGTTGGAATAGCCGCGCAGTAAAAGGCTTAAAACATTTACTTCTCGGTTCGTCAGGGAAAAATCCCGGCTGATCTGGGAAAGAGTACGATCCATCACATAGGATAAATCGAAGAACAGACATACAAAGCAGTCGTTGTCTGGTCCCTCCTTAAGATGGGAGCGGCTTACCTCCAGAAACAAAGGGCTGTTTTCCATCTTGTATTCGATATTTTGTCCGGTAATGCTTCCAGAACGGAGCAGCTGACGGCAAAGAGAGCGAAAACAATTGGAAATGGGGTTGTTAGATAAATCTGCAAATCCATGATTCTCCATGTATGTATGGTAGGTTGTGTTGCACCCGATAAAATTCAGTTTATCGTCAAAACAGCCGATTCCGATGCAGTTGTAATTTTCCAGTACATGAAATGCCCGTCCGATGTTGAGCTCCCGCCCGTAATTTTTAAATACGTTGCAGAAATGCGGCTGGAATAACCGGACAAGGCTTAATTCATCTGGCAGGAAATTTTTTTTATCGTTGGATCGGTGGATGGAAAACACACCCCGCAGCTCCCGGTTCCGAATCGAAAAATTCGTTTCAATGGAATCATGCAGCCCCATGGGAAGTAGAAATTCCTGAAAATAAAGAGAATTTTTTCGAACCTCCTGATTGAACAGCTGGTTAGTCAGGAAAGTTACATTGCTGTCGGAGTCCAGAATCGACAGAACATCATCCATATGGCAGTATTCTTCCTGATATCGCCGTTTCTGTTCATCATTCCAGTTGATGGTGTAGATGGAATGGGTTTTGTAATTCTGTCCCTGCTTTTGGTAAAACAAAAAATTTGCTTTTTCAAAGAAAACAATATTGTTCAGGTTCAGGAAAAAACTCTCCATCCGTTTTTCAAGAAGAATTGAATCGTCGTAAAGTTCAGCAATGATCTGATTGACGTTTTCAATTCGTGATGTTGTAAAAAGATTTTCAGCACTCATGAAGATGCCTCCTTTCCCGTGAGTATTCAATTAGTGAAAACAAAATGGAATCAATACTAGACTATAGTCCAACTATTGTTTTAAACTATTTTTAATAGACTGATAATATATAAAGCATAATAAAATGTTGTTATGATTATTGCAAGTGGAAAAACTTTGAAAATAGAAAAAGTATCCAAAAGTATACTATGATAGAACCGAAAGTATCTACCGTTAACTGACGTCATGCATCATAATAACCAAAACACAAAAAACTTTGTATTAAAAATGATGTTTTTTGAAAGTTTCATCATGATATGATTTTAACAACGAGATTTCAGAAAACTGAAAGAGAACGGACAAAATTTTTAATACGGAGGAGCCTATGGAAAAAAAGAATGAATTTTGTTTGCAGGAGATTAAGGGGAGAAAGGCAGTAACCTGTATCGAGACACATACAGAGGGAGAGCCAACCCGAACCATTTTATCGGGATTTCCGGAAATTCCGGGGAACACGATGGAAGAAAAGATGCTCTATATGATGCAGGAACAGGACTGGATGAGAAAAGCAATTTGTTTTGAACCGCGTGGAAATGACGTAATGTCCGGAACGATTGTTACCAAGCCGTGCAATCCGGAGGCAGATTTTGGTGTTTTATATTACGAGGTTGGAAACTGGATGCCGATGTGCGGACATGATACGATCGGAGTTTCAACGGCACTGATTGAAAGCGGACTCTTAAAAGCGGAGGAACCGTATACATATGCGACCTTAGATACACCATCTGGACTGGTAAAAGTGAAAATTGAGGTGAAAGATGGCAAGGCGGTGCGGGTATCCTTTAAAAATGCCCCGGCATTTGTGATGAATCGGGATGTAAAGGTACAGGTTCCTGGATATGGTGAGATTCCGTTAGACATCGTATACGGCGGAAATGTATTTGCGTTAGTACCGGCATCGGCAATGGGCTTAAAGCTGGATAAAGAAAATGCAAAAGAGATTGTCGAAAAAGGAAATTATCTTAAAAAGTTTATCAATGAGCAGGTAACAGTCAAGCATCCGTATCTGGAAATCATGAACCAGGTAACGCATGTGGAATTTTTCGAACCGGGTACAGAAGGGGTTTCGGATGTAAAAAATGCAGTTGTCATTCCCCCGGCAGCGATTGACCGAAGCCCTTGCGGAACCGGTACATCAGCGAAGATGGCACTTCTTCATGCGGAAGGAAAGCTGGCAGTCGGACAGCCGTTTGTGCATGAGAGCCTGATTGGAAGTTTATTCCACTGCCATATCGTTGAAGAGACAGAGGTGGCAGGAATTCCGGCAGTAGTACCGGAGATCAGCGGACGGGCGTTTGTGATGGGAGAGAGTACATGGTTATTCGATCCGGACGATCCATTCCCGGAAGGTTTCTTATTAGGCTAAATTGATAGAAACAAAATAAGAGTTTAAAGGTACAGGGAGGTACTTCTGAGGGAAAGAAGTACCTCGGGAGTTCACATAAAAACAGTATAAAGGAGGATACTTTATGAAAAAGAGATGGCTTTGCGGTACGATGGCATTGGTAATCGGAGCGATGGCAATGGCGGGGTGTTCAGGCGGAAATTCTTCTTCATCCGCATCTGCAGCCGGAACCGAAGCAGCAGATAGTGGTTCCAGCGTAGATACTTCCGGAGCGGAGATGACGATCCGTGTAGCACATGTATGTGGAACCGGTTCTCCGTATGATTACGGTGCGAATGCTTTTAAAAAGCTGGTCGAGGAGGGCAGCAACGGACGGATTAAAGTAGAGGTTTATGCAGGCGATATGACAACCGACGAGGTTGAGTGTGTTGAGATGGTTCAGAATAATAACCTGGAAATCGGCTGGGTAGGAACTGGTGCCCTGGGCGGATTTGTACCAGATTTAGGCATTTTTGAGCTTCCATTCCTGTTTGAGGATGAGGATAATGTCAATAAAGCGCTGGAGGGAGAATTTGGCAATTCCCTTCTGGAACAGTTAAGCGCGGTTGATGGAATTACAGGACTTGGTTTCCATGAGGATGGCTGGAGAAATATCCTGACTAAAGATAAGACAATTAATACCGTAGATGATATGAAGGGCGTTCGTATGAGAACCATGCAGAATGAAGTTTGCGTGGCAACCTACGAAGCACTTGGTGCTACACCGGTTGCATTGGCATCTGGCGAGCAGTTCACAGGACTTCAGAATGGCGTTGTAGATGGAACAGACAATAGTGCATTATATGCAGTAGCAGATGGTTATATTGAGGTTGTTAATAATATCTGCGATATTCATCATTACTATTCCAGCGGTATCATTGTTGCTTCTTCAAAATGGTATGAGGGTTTAAGCGAAGAAGACCAGAAACTCGTGAAAGAGTCAGCTATAAAAGCAGGCGAAGAGCAGAGAGCTTGGTTCCTGGAAAATGACGAGGCAAAGATTGCTGAGTATGAAGAAAAAGGTTATACCGTAACACGTCCGACTGATATTGATGCATGGAAAGAAAAAGTTGCTCCGGTATATGATAAAATGTACGCGGCACATCCGACCTGGGAAGGTCTGGTTGAGATGGTTCGCGCAGCGAAATAAAGTACAATAATTTTTGAACTATCATGTACTCCCGGAGCCTGTTTTCGGGAGTACATTTACAAAGAGGGGAGAAAAATGGCAGGATTGATTGAAAAACTTCACAAGATTGGCGACGTGATCAATACGGTTGCCAGAGTTGCATTAGGGGTTACGTCAATTGCTTTATGTATCGCGGTAATCGGCCAGTTTATTTTGCGATGGTTTGGAGCTACGATGCCATGGGCAACGGAGTTCTCCTGTTATATCTTCGTTTGGACCACGATGCTTGGCAGTGCCGTAGCAAGCCGTCATCTGCTTCATATCGGTGTTGACATGGTAATTAACTTGTGCCATGGAAAAACACGTCAGTTTATGCTGGTTCTGGCGGATGTGATTTTATTATTTGCACTTGTTTTATTTACAATTTCAGGTTGGAACTATACAGTTGCACAGATTCCACATCTGGGAACGACGATCAAGGTTTCGCTGGCGCTCTTTTATGCAGCCCTTCCGGTCAGCGGTCTCATTATGATTTATTATACATTTGTGCAGCTTCTTGAAAATATATGTTACGGGGAAGCGAAAAAGATTCCTCTTCCGGGGGATGAAGAGTAGGAGGTCAATATGTTCAGCAGTATAATTTTATTTGGAAGCTTTTTCTTGTTTCTTGCATTAGGCGTTCCGATTGCTTTTGTATTGATCGTAGCGACGGTCTCCTATGCGCTTTTAAGTACCGGTGATGCCAACCTGGCGTTGGTTCCGCAGCGAATTATCTATGGTATTAATAGTTTTACCATGCTTTGTCTTCCATTCTTCGCTCTGGCAGGAAATATTATGAATCACGGCGGTATTACCATGCGTCTGGTTCGTTTCGCACAGGCATTCGTTGGACATATCAAGGGTGGTCTGGCGATGGTAGACATCCTGGTATGTATGATGTTTGGTACAGTTTCAGGCTCGGCGGTAGCTGGTACGGCGGCAGTTGGATGCCTGATGATTCCGGCAATGAAGGATGAAAAGTATGATCCGGCGTTTACAGCAGGTCTGACCGCGTGTGCATCCTGCTGCTGCCCGATTATCCCACCGAGTCTGGCATTCGTTATTTACGGTGCGGCAGCGAAGGTATCCGTTGGCGATATGTTTATCGCCGGAGTAGTACCGGGTATCCTGATGGGTATTATCATGATGCTGGTTGTTTATGTATTTGCAGTGAAACGTGATTTTTCAGCAGGTCCTAAGACAAGCTGGAAGGAAAAATGGGAAGCAACCAGACAGGCACTTCCATGTATCGGACTTCCGATCATCGTTGTTGGCGGTATCATGGGTGGTTTCTTTACTCCGACCGAGGCAGCGGCGGCAGCGGTTCTTTATTCCCTGATTTTGTCGGCATTTGTATACCGGACCGTTGGCTGGAAAGAGCTCTGGAAATCGATTATCGACAGCGCGATCGACAGTGGTACGGTTATGCTGATTGTCGGCGGCTGCTATCTGTTTGGATGGGTTATCTCCAATGAGAGATGGGCAGTTTCTGTAACGAATATGCTGGTTGGCCTTCATACTTCTTTAGCAGTGAAACTGTTACTGGTCAATCTGGTTCTTCTGGTTGTTGGTATGTTTATGGATAGTGCTCCGGCAATCATGCTGGTAGCGCCGATTCTGGCACCGGCGATGGCAAGCCTGGGCGTTGACCCGATTCAGACTGGTATGATTGTCTGCCTGAACCTGACCATCGGTCTGGCAACTCCGCCGGTAGGTGTCTGCTTATACACGGCAACCAATATTGCAAGATGTAAATTTGGAGATACGGTTCGAAATGCAATACCATTCCTGGTAGCGATGCTGGCAGCATTAGCGATTATTACGAATGTTCCGGTAGTATCCAGAATTCCATTTATTTTAATGGGACGATAGAAACGAGAGGGGACGTTGAAGTTGGACGTTCCCTTTTCCTTTACAAAAACACGAATCAAAAATGATGAATAAAAAACATGGAATGATTGATACAAAAAGGAGGACAAACCATGGAAAAACTACCCTGCAGTATCTTCAATGATGTACTCGGTCCGGTGATGCGCGGACCTTCCAGTTCCCATGTGGCGGGGGCGGCGCGGATCGCTCCATGATCCGGCAATCTCTGGATGCACCGGTGAAAAAAGCGATCGTTGATTTTGATGTCAATGGTGCGCTGGCGGCATCGCACACGGGACACGGAACGGATATGGGATTTGCCAGCGGGCTTTTGAATATGGAGCTGGATGCGCCGGATGTCGCACAGTATGAGGCGATTGCGAAAGAACGGGGATTGGAGATTGAATACCGGATCCTTGATTATGGGGCAGAGCATCCGGGCAATTACCGGGCAGAGGTCTGGGACCAGAATGGAAATGTCGTGCATTGGGAGGCGATCGCAGTCGGCGGCGGTATGGTCGAGATGCAGAAATACGAGGAATTTTCGGTGCAGATAGCCGGAGATTTCTATGAGCTTCTGGTGATTGCGGATGTGGCACCGGGAATTGAGAAAAAAATAGAAGCACTTTTGCCGGATGCTGAATTTTTCCAGAGCGATCAGAAAAATGGTCAGATCTTATATAATTGGAAATTAGCTGTTCCGCTGACAAAAAATGTGATCCAAGCCGTCCGTGATGTGGCGGGTGTCAACCAGGCGTGCTATCTTGAACCGGTGCTTCCGACGCATTCCAGCAGAACCTGTCAGGTTCCATTTTCAACGGCAGCCGCCCTGGTTGATTATGCGAAAGAGCATCCGATGGAGTCCTGGGAGTATGCATTGGAATATGAAGCTTGTCGGGGCGGTCAGTCGAGAGAAGCCGTATACCGTCAGATGGAACAGATCTTGTCGGTCATGGAACAGGCGGTTGAGACGGGATTAGCCGGGACGAAATATCAGGACCGTATTCTGGGCGAGCAGGTCAGCAGGGTGGCAGCAGCCGAACAGGCAGGACGCCTGATTCCGGATCCGATTGTCAATGAGCTCATCCGTTGCATCACGGCGGTGATGGAAAGCAAGAGCTCCATGGGCGTGATCGTAGCAGCACCGACCTGTGGCTCCTGCGGATGCCTGCCGGGAACGGTCATCGGACTGGCGCGGGCGCTGTCACTTCCGAGAGAAATGGTAGTACAGGGACTTCTGGTTGCGGGTCTGGTCGGTGTCTTTTTCGCAGAGGAAGCGACGTTTTCGGCGGAAGTAGCAGGATGCCAGGTAGAGTGCGGTGCCGGTTCCGGTATGGCAGCGGCGGCACTCACGGCGATGATGGGCGGAACCATCGAAAATTGTATGGATGCGGCGTCTGTAGGGCTTCAGAATATCACAGGGCTTGCCTGCGATCCGGTTGGAAACCGTGTTGAATGGCCATGTCTCGGCAAAAATATCATGGGCGGAAGCAATGCGCTCGCCAGCGCCAATATGATTCTGGCAGGCTATGACAAAGTGATCCCATTGGATGAGACAATTGGTGCAATCTATGAGATCGGTCTGTCGCTGCCGCTGGAACTGCGGTGTACCTTTGGTGGTCTTGGAAAGACAAAGACCGCACGGGAGATTCTGAAGCGGTCCGACGCGCATTTTCCGGGGGAAGAGGCGCGGTAGGTGTAATTCAAAACATCGTGAAAGGACAGTTACAGTTTGTGTAAGGTGCGTACTGTAAGGTGGCATATCTTTTTAAGATCTGAAATAAAAATTGATTAAATAACTCTATAGAGATATAATATTAATAAAAATATCTCTATAGAGTTATTTTTATTAAAACGAATCTATTTTTTATATACCCCATGTTTCTACTTGCTCCCATAATAGATAAGGAGGTTGCCTCAGAATGAGAAAAATTTTATATCACGGTTCCTTGGAAATTATTTCTACTCCTATGTATGGTCAGGGAAAGGTCTATAATGACTACGGACAGGGCTTTTATTGTACGGAGAGTCTGGAGCTGGCGAAGGAGTGGTCGTGCGCCGAGCGGGAGGACGGCTATGTGAATCAGTATGAAATGGATGAAACCGGTCTTTTGATTTTAAATTTGATGGAGAAGCACTACAGCGTTCTTCATTGGCTGGCGATTTTGATGAAATACCGGAAAATCCGCCTTTCTTCGGCGGTCATGAAACGGGGAAGAGAGTGGCTGCTGGAACATTTCCTCCCGGATGTGGACGGATATGATGTGGTGATTGGGTACCGGGCGGATGATTCGTATTTTTCATTTGCAAGGGCGTTTGTAAATAATGAAATATCGTTAGAGCAGCTTTCGTATGCGATGCGGCTGGGAAAATTGGGAGAGCAGTATGTATTAAAGAGTCAGAAGGCATTTCAGGCGATACACTTTCTTTCTTATGAAGGAGTAGATTCAGTGGAATATTATGTAAAACGAAGAGCCAGAGATGAGCAAGCTAGAAATGCATACCGGAAAAAGGTGGAAGAGGATGATATCGACGGTATTTATATGCGGGATTTGATTCGAGGGGAGGTGTCGGCTGAGGATGAGCGCTTATGGGATTGAATATCTGGATGATGCGATGAGGAATCTGGGGGAAATGACAGATTATGCGGTCAATGCCTGTGGGATGGATCTGGAAGATTTTTGGAAATTGTTTCTTACAACCGGGTATGCAGAAAAATTTGGGGAAGGTGTACCAAGAGTAGTGAGCGGCTTTTCTGGAACGGAGCTTGCGGAGGAAGTGCTTCGAAAAGCGGGAAAAAAGGACGAACTGCCGGAACCGCAGGTAGAATTTACCTGTTCCAGAGAGTATTGGAGTGGCTGGATACTGGCGTATTATCAGTGGTACAGTGAGAAGAAATTTAAGGAAATTGAAGCAGGGCTTCCGGTCCGGGAGGTTGTGGAAATGTATCCGGCACTTCATGAAGCTCCGGAGGATAAATTTGTTGAGGCGGCAGACAGAATCATTCGAAGAAAAGAGCAGGGGAAAAACGCGTTGCGGCGGATCCGGAAGATGGCGGGATATACCCAAAAGGATCTTTCAGAGCAATCGGGGGTTACGCTGCGGAGTATTCAGCAGTATGAACAGGGAAAAAAGAAGATTCAAAAAGCATCCGCAGAAACCGTGCGTGCGCTTGCACGGTCACTGGGATGCCAGATGGAAGATTTGCTGTAATTGCGAAGGAATTGGACAGTTTCAATTTGCTATAGCGCAGTCGCCTTCGGCAGACTAAAAATAAATTCCGTCCCCACGCCCTCGGTGCTGACAACGTCGATATTTTCCCCATGTGCCTGAACAATCTCTTTGACAATCGCAAGCCCCAGTCCGGTCCCCTTTTTATCTTTTCCGCGCGATAAGTCGGTCTTGTAGAAACGTTCAAAGATTTTCTTCTGGCTGTCCTTCGGGATGCCGATGCCGGTGTCTTTGACGGAAATGAAGATTTTTTCATACCGGATGGAGGTCTGGATGTAAATGATCGAATCCTCGTGGCTGAATTTGATCGCGTTGTCGATCAGGTTGTAGAGAACCTGTTGGATTTTTCCGAGATCGGCGTAGACCATCTGGATGCTATCCGCAAAGGTCAGGTCAAACGTGATGCCTTTCGCGCTGCACGTGCCCTCGAAGGTTGCGGCGGTATCCTTGATCGTCCGGTTGATATCGAAATTTGTCCGGGTTAAGTAGCCTTTGCTGTCCAGGGAGTTGAGTGTCAGCATGCCTTGGGTCAGCTTGTTGAGGCGTTCGGTTTCGGAAATGACGATGTGCAGGTATTTATGATAGAGTTCCTGCGGGATTGTGCCGTCGAGAATCGCCTCGAGATAGCCCTTGATGGAGGTCAGCGGCGAGCGGAAATCGTGCGATACGTTCGCGATGAAATTGTGCTGGTACTGTTCCATTTCATTTAACTCGCTGGACATATAGTTTAATGTGCTGGCGAGATAGCCGATCTCGTCGTGGGTGGTAATCGGGATATTGTGTGCCAGGTTTCCGGCTGCATATTCATTGGCTGCGACCGTAATCTTTTTGAGCGGGAAATAGACCACTTTTGTAAAAACAAGAAGCACCACCAGGGATAGGAAGAACAGGATGATCGATGTTATGTAAATAATATTTAGAAATCCGTTCTGTTCCGCCTCAATGTTCTGGATTGGCATATGAATCACGATGTAGCCGTAGGTCTTCATATTGCCTGTGATCGGGGCGGAAACGGAGAGTACTTTGCTGTCAAACAGGTTGTAATACTGTCCGATGGAATAGAGCCGGTTGCCTGTGCGGTCGGGTCGAAATCGTCGATTGCGATGCCGGTACGACTGTCGCTGCTGTCCGCAACGATGGTGCCCTCATGGTTCAGGATCCAGATATCCGATTGCAGATAGGCGGAAACCGCCTCGAGCTGTGGGTATGCCGAGTCGAGATTGATGGTTTTGCCCTCGTAGGCTTTGCTGCACCGATCGGCAATCATGGTCGCCTCGTCATACAGAACCTCCGATTCGCGTTCCACCAGATGGTGGTAGGTCATCTCAGATGAGATGGTCGCGATCGTGATGAATCCAAGCAGACCGAAGATGAGATAGCCGATCAGCAGTTTATAATAAAGAGAATGTGTGTAGTGGTTTGATTTCATGGTAAACCTCCGGTTACCTCTTCACGTAACAGTTCAGTTCCTTTACTAACAGTTACCGTTTTACCTCAAATTTATATCCAATCCCCCAGACGGTCGTCAGCGCCCACTTGTCGTTGCCCTTGATTTTTTCACGGAGCCGCTTGATATGGACATCTACCGTCCGCGTGTCGCCGATGTATTCATATCCCCAGATATGGTCGAGAAGTTGCTCCCTTGTGAATACCTGGTTTGGTGAGGACGCGAGGAAATAGAGCAGTTCCAGTTCCTTCGGCGGCAGCTCGATCGAGTGTCCGTTGTAAATGACGGAGTAGTTCGTCAGGTTGACGATGAGATCCGGATATTCGACAAAATTGCCATGCTGTTCGGTCACGGACGATGCAGGCATCTGCACCGGCAGCTGGTAGCGCCGCAGAACGGCTTTGACTCTGGCAACCAACTCTTTCGAATCGAATGGTTTGATCATGTAGTCATCGGCGCCCAGCTCCAGCCCCAGCACCTTATCAAAGATTTCGCCCTTGGCGGAGAGCATGATGATTGGCACCTGGGAGGTACTTCGCAGTTCCCGGCAGACCTGATAGCCGTCGATGCCCGGAAGCATCAGATCAAGGAGAATCAGGTTGGGCTGAAATTCGGGAAATACCCGGAGAGCTTCTTCCCCGTCTCCGACAATTTTCGTTTCAAAACATTCTTTCGTCAGGTAAAGTGAGATTAGTTCAGCAATGTTGTAGTCGTCATCTACGATGAGAATGCGCTGCTTTTCAGCCATGTTGATTCCTCCTGTTTTTTTGGATATTTGTAACTGTTCAGTACCTTCACAGTTATGGATATTTCTTATTTAAATGTCACGATTGTAACGCCTGTATCGCCTTCGCCAAACTCGCCAAGCCGGTATTCCTTGACATAGCTTAATTTCTTCAAGTGGCGGTGTACGCCCGCTTTCAAAGCGCCGGTTCCACGACCATGTACGACGCGGACCTGCGGAAGATGCGCCAGGTAGGCATCATCCAGGTATTTGTCGAGTACCGGGATCGCCTCATCGACGGTCATGCCAATCAGGTTGACCTCCGGCGATACGCTGAAGGACTTGGACATCTTGATCTTGCTGCTTCCGCTTCCGGATCCGCGGGAACCACCCGTATGCGTGCCGGAAAGTCCCGGTCCGGTGATGGATGCTTCCTCGACCATTTCCAGATCGCGGATATTGACGAGGGAGCGCAGAATTCCCATCTGTACATACAGATCGCCCTTGGCGTTCGGCAGGGAGCTGACGGTTCCCTTTAAATTCATCGAGAGAACGCGCACGGTATCGCCGAGACGCAGCTTTTTCGCGGAAACGGCTTTTTTCGGTGCGGCGGTTTTCTTAACTGCCAGTTTCTTGTCTACATCCTGGATCTTGCCGCGTAGCTTGGTCCGCTCAGCTTCCAGTTCTTTATTGACGCCGGAAGACTTGGCAAGCTTGTTGATGTTGCGGATCGTCTGATCGGCGGTGTCCTTCGCATCCTGAAGGATCTTCTGAGCTTCCTCGCGGGCTTTGGAAAGCATTTTTTCCTTCTGCTCGGAGAAACGTTCTTCCTTCTGCTGGAGGCGGTTCTTCAGCGTTTCAATTTCCTGTTTATAGGAGGCGATCTCTTCGCGCTCTTTTTCAATGGTCACGCGGCTGTTTTCCAGATTGGCAAGCAGATCCTCGAAGGATTCGTCCTTCTGCTCCATCTGGTTTTTCGCCTCGTCGATGATATATCCGGCAGCCCCAGCTTGCGGGAAATGGCAAATGCATTACTTTTTCCTGGAATACCGATGAGCAGGCGGTAGGTCGGGCGGAGAGTCTCGACGTTGAACTCGCAGCAGGCATTTTCAACGCCTGGCGCGGTCAGCGCAAAGACTTTTAATTCGCTGTAATGCGTGGTTGCGATCGTCCGGCAGGTCATGTTGTGCAGGAAATTTAAAACCGCAATCGCCAGCGCCGCGCCCTCGGTCGGGTCGGTACCGGAACAGAGCTCATCGAAGAGACAGAGCGAATTGGCGTCCGCCTCATTTAAAATCGAAACGATATTCGTCATATGGGCGGAGAATGTACTCAGATTCTGCTCGATGCTCTGCTCATCGCCAATGTCGGCAAATACATTGTCAAAAACAGCCAACTCGGATCCCTCAAATGCCGGGATATGGAGTCCTGACTGCCCCATCAGGGTAAAGAGTCCGACGGTTTTTAAAGAAACGGTTTTACCACCCGTGTTTGGACCCGTCACAATCAGAAGGTCAAACGAATCGCCAACCCAGATGTTGATCGGAACGACCTGTTTCGGATTTAAGAGCGGATGGCGTCCGTCCTTGATATTGATATACCGTTTGTTGTTAAATTTCGGTTCCACGCAGTTATAGTGGCGGGAAAGAGCTGCCTTTGCGAAAATGAAATCGAGCTCTGCCAGAATCGAAAGATCCGAGAGGATCGCGTCGGTGTAAGGCATAAGCTGGCTGGAAAGAGCTGCCAGAACAAATTCAATTTCCCGTTTTTCCTGGATTTCCAGCTCGCGCAGTTCGTTGTTCAGCTTGACGATCGCGAGCGGCTCGATAAATACAGTCGAACCGGTTGAGGACTGGTCGTGCACCATGCCTGGTACCTGGGATTTATACTCAGCCTTGACCGGCAGGCAATAGCGCCCGTCGCGCATTGTGATGACGGCATCCTGTAAATAGGTCCGGCTGGAATTTAAAATAGAATTTAACTGGGTATGGACGCGTCCGCCCACGATCTTCATGGAGCGGCGCACTTTGGCAAGTCCCGGACTTGCGTCATCGCTGACCTCATCCTCGGATGGCAGGCAGCGCTTGATCTCATTGTTGACCGGCGTCAGCGGATCCAGGGCGCGGAAGCGCTCATCGAGGGAATCATCTGGAAATTCTTCGGATTTCTCATGGCGTCCGTAGCTCTGCGCGCGGGCAGCGACTGTCAGCAGGGAGCTGACAGCGAGAAGCTCCGGGATCCCCAGGGAACTTCCGATTTCCAGACGTTTCATGGAACCACGCACATCCTTCACGCCGCCGAAGGAGAGACTTCCCTTCATGCGGACGCGCGTCAGGGCATCGGTCGTCTCCGTCTGGCTCTGCCGGATCGTCCCCAGATCACAGGACGGCTGCAGTTCCCGGCACATCTGTTTTCCCATCTCCGTGGAGGCGTACTCCGTGAGCTGGTCGATGATCTTTGTATATTCGAGAGTTTTTAATGCTTTTTCATTCATGTTGTGGTAATCCTCTTAATTTAAATGGTGTTCACATGATACCGTGACCACTAAATTCGTGAAAGACCTCATTAAGTGGTCAGGTATAAGTTCTCACTAGACTCGAAAAGACCTCGTCAAGTGTTCACATTATATCACATTCCCCGCCGTCTAGCCAAGCATTCGCACTTTTTTCTTGCATAACCTTAAGAAGGAAAGTATAATTAGGATATGTTATGCAAAGGGGAAAGTGAAATGCCGGATTCAGAAGAACTTGAAAAAAAGGAAAAACGGGAATTCATGAGAGAAACGATAGTGAAGCCGCCGCTGACCAGAAAACAGATTGCGAAGCGGGTGGCTCTCTTTGTATGCGCGTCAGCCGCATTTGGAGGAGTCGCGGCGGTTTCGTTTGCGGCGGTAAAGCCGTTTGCGGATCGGTGTTTTCAGGAAAATGGGATGCAGGAGACATCCTCAGTCGAGTTTTCCAAGGACGATCCGGACTCTGTTTCGCCGTCGGACGGTGCAGATGCGGATATGACAGCGCAGCCGGAACAAATGGAGCAGGAGATTGATGAGGCGGTCAGCGAGGCGCTTTCCAGCTATCAGTTTTCCGCAGACAATTTCAATTCGATGACGTCGGTGCTGCGTGGAATCGGGGAACAGGGTGATAAGTCGATCGTGACGGTCAGCTCCGGCAAACAGGATACGGATATATTTGGAAACCCGGTGGAAAATACGGGTGATTATGCAGGTGCAGTCATCGCGGAGAGTGATGGAGAATTTCTGATCTTTACTTACGCCGATGCGGTGCGGGCAGCAGATTCGATCAATGTGAGATTTTCGGATGGAACGAAGATCGCTGGTACAGTGCGCCAGATTGACGAAGTGCTCGGAATGGCAGTTGTGGCGGTGCCGTCCGGCAATCTGCCGGAAGAAGAGCGGAAAAAGGTGCAGGTGCTTTCACTTGCCAATTCATATACGGTCAAGGCAGGCGATGTCCTCGTAGGTATCGGCGGTCCGTCCGGACAGGTGCATTCGCTTTCGTTCGGAACGGTATCCTACGTGGCGCGCAATGTGCAGATTACAGATGGACTGACGCGGATCCTGTATGCGGATATCAGCAGCAATTCGCAGACGGGTACCTTTTTGATCAATACAGCCGGAGAGATGGTCGGCTGGACATCGGAGTCCTGCCGCAGCGAGAGCTGTACGGATCGGACGGCGGCGTACACCATTTCCAGCTACAAGCCGATTCTGGAGCGGCTGACGAATGGCGCTTCGGCGGCATATCTGGGCATCCTGGGACAGGATGTGAGCCGTGCGATGCAGGGGAGCGGCATTCCGGCGGGCGTTTACGTGACGGAGGCAGTCTCCGGCAGCCCGGCATATGACGCTGGCATCCAGCCCGGCGATATTATTGTGAAATTTGGCACAAAGGAGATCGGAAGTTTCAAAGATCTCCAGGCGCAGATTGAAAATTCCGCGAGCGGCGTGTCTGTATCGGTAAATGTGATGCGGAAAGGGCGCGACGGATACACGGAAATTCCATTTTTGGTATCTCTGCGCGCCAGATAGAAATTCAGGAGGATATAGGCAGAATGAGATATATTGAACAGTTCCGGGAAGGAATGAGAGTCTCGGACGTATATTTATGTAAGACGAAACAGCACGCGGTGACGAAAAACGGAAAAGAGTACGCTTCCGTGCTGCTTCAGGATAAAACAGGCACGGTAGACTGCAAAATCTGGGATTTAAGTTCTCCGGGCATCAATGATTTTGAGCCGCTGCAGTACGTCTATGTGGACGGCGATGTGACGGTTTTCCAGGGTTCCAACCAGTTAAATATCAAGCGCATACGCAAGGCAGACGAGGGCGAGTATCAGGAAAGTGATTACCTTCCGGTCAGCTCAAAGGATATCAAGATAATGTATCAGGATCTGACGGCTCTGGTGCAGTCTTTCCAGAATCCGTACCTGAAAAAGCTGGCATCCAGCTATTTCCTGGAAGATAAGGCGTTTGTGAAGAAATTCTGCTTCCATTCGGCGGCGAAGAGTGTGCATCATGGTTTTGTGGGCGGACTTTTGGAACATACGTTAAGTGTTATGAAACTCTGTGATTTCTACACGAAGTCATATCCGGCGCTGAATCGCGATCTGCTTCTGACGGCGGCGCTGTTCCACGACATCGGAAAAGTGCAGGAATTATCCGCGTTTCCGGAAAATGATTATACGGACGACGGTCAGCTCTTAGGTCATATCGTGATCGGCACGATGATGGTTGCAGACCGTATTAAGGAGATTCCGGGATTCCCGGCAAAGACAGCGGCGGAGTTAAAGCACTGCATCCTTGCGCACCACGGCGAATTAGAGTACGGTTCCCCGAAGAAACCGGCGCTTCTGGAGGCGCTGGCATTGAATTTCGCGGACAATACCGATGCGAAGATGGAGACGATGCTGGAAGTCTTAAAGAGCGGCGGGGAGAATCCGGGCTGGCTCGGATATAACCGTTTCCTGGAGACGAATGTGAGAAAGACGACGCCGACGGAATAATAATAAGATAACAGACATCTAAAATGAGTCTAAATGTATATAAGAAAAAGAAAACAGCGCTGCACAAGCAGATGCTGCCTTGCAGAAGCGGGGGAACGAAAAAATAGGAATCAGGTGTCTATGCTGTTGGCAGAGAAGCGAGTTAAATAGCCGCACATAAAATAAATAAGAAAAATGGAGAAGGATACCAGGAAGGTACAGCGGTTCAGTAGGGATCGCACTTTTCTGATATCCTTTTGTTTCATAAAGAAAAATATAGGGGTACAACAGAAAATATGAAAAAACGAGAAAATACAGGCAAAATCATTGGAAAGGTGTTCGGAGAAGCCAGGGAACTTGGCGTTACTGCCTTAGCGGCGGCAGTCATGCTTTCCGGATGCGGAAACGCTGGAAATCAGGCACAGAAAGGCGGTTCCGGCGCAGAACAGACGGAAAATACCCAACAAGCGTTATTATCGCGATGCCGCCGACTTCAGAGCCGGAGGCGGGCTTTGATCCGGCATATGGCTGGGGCGCGGGCGAGCATATGCATGAACCGCTGATCCAGAGCACCCTGACGGTGACAGAAGCAGATTTGAGTATCGGGTATGATCTGGCGACGGATGTGGAGACCTCCGAGGATGGAATGACATGGACGGTGACGATCCGCGACGATGCGAAATTCACGGATGGCGAGGCGCTGACCGCGGAGGATGTGGCATTCACTTATAACACATTGAAAAAGACGAGTTCCGTCAACGATTTTTCAATGCTGAAACAGGCGGAGGCGATCGATGATGTGACGGTTGTGTTTGAGATGGAACGCCCGTTTGCTATCTGGTCATACACGATGGCGGTGACGGGAATTGTGCCGGAGCATGCATATGGAACGGATTACGGCACACATCCGATCGGTTCCGGGCGATATATCCTGAAACAGTGGGACAAGGGGCAGCAGGTGATTCTGGAAGCCAACCCGGATTATTATGGGGATGCGCCGAAGATGCGGCAGGTCACGATTCTCTTTATGGAAGAGGATGCGGCATTTGTGGCGGTGCGCGCCGGGCAGGTGGATGTGGCGTACACGGCGGCGTCCTATGCAGACCAGTCGGTTCCAGAATTCAGTCTTTTGGATTGTGAGACGGTGGACAACCGTGGATTTAACCTCCCGGCAGTGCCGGAGACGGTACGGGGGGATGGCGTAAAAATCGGCAATGATTTTACCGCGGATGTGCAGGTGCGCCGGGCGATCAACCTGGCGATTGACCGGCAGGAAATGATCGATCATGTGTTAAATGGTTACGGCAGCCCGGCATATAGTGTCTGTGACAAGATGCCGTGGTACAACGATGAAATGGAGAAAATTTCCTATGATGTGGAGAAGGCGGAAGAGATGCTGGATGCGGCGGGATGGAAGAAAAATGCTGACGGCATCCGCGAAAAGGATGGAGTGAAAGCCATTCTGGAATTTCTCTATCCGACCGGGGATTCGGTGCGTCAGGCGCTGGCAGCCGATACGGCACAGCAGTTAAAAGAGATTGGAATTGACGCATCGATCCGCGGCACCGGCTGGGATACTGCGTATGACGAGGCACAGTCGCAGCCGCTTCTCTGGGGCTGGGGCGCGCACACGCCGATGGAATTTTATAATATTTACCATACAAAGGCAGATACGGGGCTGGCAGAATATTCGCCGTATGCGAATGAGACCGTGGACGCTTATATGGATGAGGCCCTGGAAGCACCGGATCTGGAAAGTTCGTATGAATTGTGGAAAACGGCGCAGTGGGACGGCGAGACGGGCGTTTCAGCCGAGGGTGATCTTCCGTGGATCTGGCTGGTAAATGTCGATCATCTGTACTGGGTGAGAGACGGGCTTCATGTCGCAGAGCAGAAGGTGCATCCGCACGGTCACGGCTGGTCCATCGTCAACAATGTCGATCGGTGGTACTATGAGTAGGATGAAATGGTTTGGGCGCAGTCTGCTGCACCTGATTCTGCTGCTTTTGGCAGTCAGTCTGGTATCGTTTCTGCTGGTGTCGATGTCTCCGGTCGATCCGCTGCAGACGAATGTCGGGCAGACGGCGCTCGGCTCGATGGCGCCGGAGCAGATCGAGAAGCTGCAGGCGTACTGGGGCGTTGGTGTGCCGGTCTGGAAGCGCTTCTTTAGCTGGATTTCGGGCATCTGTCATGGTGATTTTGGCATTTCCCTTCTGTACCGCAGACCGGTGCTGGAGGTGATCGCGGAAAAGGCGTCTGCGTCAGTGTGGCTCCTTCTGTCTGCGTGGCTGTTTTCGGGAATCGTGGGGATATTTTTAGGAATTGCAGCGGCGGCAAAACGGGGCAAGTGGGTGGATCGCCTGATTACGGGCTATTGCATCGTGATCGCGGGAACGCCGTCCTTCTGGCTGGCGCTGGTGCTGCTGCTTCTCTTTACAGTGCAGCTTCCCATCTTCCCAATCGGGTTCAGTGTCCCGGTGGGAATGGCGGCGGACGAGGTCAGCCTGGCGGATCGCCTGTATCACGCATTTCTGCCGGCGTGTACGCTGGGACTGACAGGGATTTCTTCGATTGCGATGCACACGCGCGAAAAAGTGATTGAGATTCTGGAAAGTGATTACGTACTCTATGCGCGGGCGCGGGGCGAGAGCGGCTGGCGGCTGATTTTCCGGCATGGACTCCGCAACCTGCTTCTCCCGGTAATTACGCTGCAATTTGGCTCGATCAGCGAGATTTTCGGCGGTTCGGTGCTGGTGGAACAGGTCTTTTCCTATCCGGGACTCGGACGGGCGGCGGTCACGGCGGGGCTGGGAAGCGATATCCCGCTTCTGCTGGGAATTACACTCATCAGTGCCGTGCTTGTATTTGCAGGAAATGCAGCGGCGGATGGGCTGTACCGGCTGGTCGATCCGAGACTTAGGAAAGGAGGTAGGGCATGAGAAAGAAAACACTCTGGCTGCTGGGAATTTCCCTCCTTTTCTTGATTCTGGTGACAGTGCTTGGAATCGTCTGGGAGGATGCCGCACAGCAGGTCGATTTTGCGAGAAAAAACCTGCCTCCGGGAACCGGCGGGCTGTTTGGAACCGACTGGATGGGGCGGGATATGCTGAAACGGACGGTTGCGGGGCTTTCTTTAAGCATCCGGCTGGGGCTTCTGACCGCGGCGATCAGCGCCGCGGTGGCATTGGCGCTTGCATTGCTGGCGTCGCTTGGCGGGGGCCTGATGGATTCATTGGTATGCGGGCTGATTAATCTGGTAATGGGAATCCCGCACATGCTTCTCCTGATCCTGATTTCCTACAGTCTGGGAAAGGGATTCCGGGGTGTAGCAGCCGGGATTGCCCTGACGCACTGGGCGTCCCTGGCGAGGCTTTTGCGGGCGGAAATCTTACAGATCCGGGACAGTCCGTATATGCGGATCTCCGAAAAACTGGGGAAAAAGCCCTGGTGGATTGCCTGGAACCACATAGTACCGCAGGTATCGCGGCAATTTGTAACCGGGTTAATTCTTCTCTTTCCCCATGCGATTCTTCATGAGGCGGGCGTGACCTTTCTGGGCTTCGGCCTTTCCTCCGAGCAACCGGCGATCGGTGTTATTTTATCCGAGAGTATGTCGTACCTGATTACCGGAAAATGGTGGCTGGCGCTCTTTCCGGGCGCGGCACTGGTGCTGGTAACGCTGGGATTTCAGGCGATCGGGCAGAGCCTGGGGCGGCTGATGGATCCGGGGAGCGTGCATGAGTAGAGGATGCTGGGAATGAGGCAGAAAAACATATATTTTGATAAAATGATGCGATTAAGACAGAAACAATCAAAAACGATGCGGCTATCAGATTTGGAACAGACAGACGTTCTCAAAGAACGGAGATTGCGTGAAAATCGTGATCCATGGAAAAGCCGATATTGAAAATTCAAAATCTAAACTTATATTTTACGCAGTACGCGCGTGGGCTTAGACGGCGCGAACTCCATCCGCTCCGCGACCTTTCCTGCAAACTTTTCAGTGGGGAGCTGACGGCGGTGGTCGGGGCGAGTGGTTCGGGAAAAAGCCTGCTGGCGCACGCGATTCTGGGGATCTTGCCGTACAACTGCCGGATGGAAGGAAAAATTTCCTATCAGGGAGAGGTTCTGGATGAGACGCGGCTTGCCGGGCTGCGGGGCAATGGGATTTCCCTGATTCCGCAGGGGGTTTCCTACCTCGATCCGTTGATGCGGGTCGGGGATCAGATCTGCGGCGGCAGAAAAGATGAAGCGACGCGGGCAAAATGCCGCCAGCTTTTGAAGCGGTACGGGCTGGATGAATCAGTGGAAAAATGTTATCCATTTGAGCTGTCGGGCGGCATGGCGCGGCGCGTCCTGATGGCAGCGACACTGATGCAGGAGCCGAGGCTGATTGTGGCGGATGAACCGACACCGGGGCTGGAGGCGATGACCGCGCGCCATGTGATCCGTCATTTAAAAGAGATGGCACAGGACGGGGCAGCGGTGCTTTTGATTACTCATGATCTGGAACTGGCGATTGAGATGGCGGACCGGATTCTGGTGTTTTATGACGGGACGATTCTGGAGGAAGTAAAGCCGGAGAACTTCCGGGAGGGACGGAATCTGAAAGAGCCATACACGCAGGCGCTCTACCGGGCGCTGCCGGAACATGAATTTTTTGGAGGAGAATGAGATGTCACTAAAGGCAGAAAACCTATCTTTTCATATGAAAAGGACGGGCGCCACGTGCTGACGCGTATTTCCCTGAAAATTGAGCCGGGAGAGCGCGTGGGGCTGGTGGCGCCGAGCGGATATGGAAAAACGACGCTGTGTCGCCTGCTGGCGGGATATGAGAGACCGGAGGCGGGAATGGTAGAGATTGACGGCATACCGATTGAGAATATCCGGGGCTGTATGCCGGTGCAGTTAATCTGGCAGCACCCGGAGCAGGCGGTCAACCCGCGCTGGCGGATGCGCCAGGTTCTCAGTGAAGGCGGTCAGGTGGATGAGGAGAGCCGGGGACGGCTTGGCATCCGGGAAGAATGGCTGGATCGGTTCCCATCGGAGCTTTCCGGAGGCGAACTGCAGCGGTTTTGTATTGCCAGAGCGCTGGCGGCAAATCCGAGGTATTTGCTGGCGGATGAGATTACCGCGATGTTTGACGCAGTGACCAGAGCCAGATCTGGCAGGCGCTTTTGCAGGAGGCAAAGGAGCGGGAGCTGGGAATGGTGATTGTGAGCCATTCGGAATCTCTTTTGAAGCGGATTTGCACGCGGCGGATTGATTTAAAGGCATTGCAGGAAAAGATGGCAGCAGTTTAGCCAGTTCACATATTGACAGAGAAAATCGGGATTGACCGAGCTCATAAGAGCGAGGGATGCTTCTTGTCCAAAGGACAAGAAGATGGGCGATAGTAAGAGATTAATAATTCGGGATTTGGTAAGGAGGAGGAAAAATGGATGTTCGGAAGCTGTTGGAAGAGGTAAAACGGGGGGATACGAGTATTGAGGAAGCGGAGAATGCGTTCAAGAATCTTCCTTACGAAGATTTAGGGTATGCGAAGCTGGATCTGCACCGGAAATTGCGTTCGGGATTCCCAGAGACGGTGTTCTGCCAAGGAAAGCCGGATGCCTATCTGGCGGATATTTTCGAGACGCTGTACCGGGAAAATGGGGAAGTACTCGGAACGCGGGCGACGCCAGAGCAGTGGAATCTAGTGCGGGCGCGCATCCCGGAGATAGAATACGATCCGGTTTCAAAAATTTTGCAGGCGAGAAAATCATCGGAGACACCGTGGAAGCTGGAAGGGCTGGTGGCAGTCTGCACAGGCGGAACCGCGGATATCCCGGTTGCGGAGGAAGCTGCCAAAACGGTAGAATTTTTCGGCTGCCGCGTGGAGCGCTACTATGATATAGGGGTGGCGGGCATCCATCGCCTTTTATCCAAACGCGAGGCGATTGCGCGGGCAAACTGCGTGATTGCGGTGGCGGGAATGGAAGGCGCGCTTGGCACAGTTGTCGCCGGGCTGGTGGAAAATCCGGTCATTGCGGTTCCGACCTCGGTCGGCTATGGTGCAAGTTTTCATGGACTGTCGGCATTGATCACGATGATTAATTCCTGTGCGAACGGCATTTCGGTTGTAAATATAGATAACGGCTACGGCGCAGCATATCTGGCGGCGCAGATCAACCGCCTGGCGGTGCGGGAGCCGAAGAAGACGGCAGAGTGATAGAAAGTTTGTGTTATTGTGGAAATAAACAGGACAATAGATGCATGAGAGCGGAAAAGCGGGAATGTATCAAAAGAGAGAAGACTGGAAGGAGAAGTAAAAAATGGATGAGAAAATCTTATATCTGGATTGTGCGTCTGGAATCAGTGGAGATATGACGGTTGGCGCACTGTTGGATCTTGGAGCAAGCCGGGAAAAACTGGTACAGGCACTGGACAGTCTGGGCGTATCCGGGTATCATCTGCATTTTGGGCGGACGAAGAAATGTGGAATCGATGCGTATGATTTCGATGTACATTTAGAGGAAGAAGAGCATCATCACGACCACGAGCATCATCACGACCACGAGCATCATCACGACCACGAGCATCATCACGACCACGAACATGGTCATGAGCACGAACATAGCCATGATGAGCACGACCATGAGCATCATCACGATCATGAACACACTCACGACCATGAGCACAGCCATGATCACGCTCACACCCACGATCATATGCATCCTCACATCCACCGCAACATCCATGACATTTTCGAGATCATCGATCGTCTGGATGCATCTGACCGCGTTAAAAACCTGGCGCGCCGGATGTTCGAGATTGTAGCGGGGGCAGAGTCGAAAGCACACGGAATCCCGGTCAGCGAGGTTCATTTCCATGAAGTTGGTGCAATTGACTCGATTGTGGATGTTATCAGTGCGGCATTCTGCCTGGAGGATCTGGGAATCCACCGCGTGGTGATATCGCCGCTTTCCGAAGGTCATGGATTCGCACGCTGCCAGCACGGTTTAATGCCGGTTCCGGTTCCGGCGACGGCAAATATCGCAGCAGCACAGAGCTTGGAACTGACGCTTCGGGATGTCGAAGGAGAGATGGTAACGCCGACCGGCGCGGCGATCGCGGCGGCATTCCGGACAGAAGCGGCGCTTCCGAAGAAGTACCAGATCGAAAAGATCGGTATCGGCGCCGGAAATAAGGATTTCGCGCACGCGAATATCCTGCGGGCGATGCTTCTGACGGATAAAACGGTGGAAGTAGAAACCGGAAAAGACGGTCACGACGAGAGCTCCATGTGGGTCATGGAGGCAAACCTGGACGACTGCACCGGCGAGGCGCTGGGATATGCGATGGAGGTGCTTCTGGAAGCGGGCGCCAGAGATGTGTGGTACACACCGGCATATATGAAGAAAAACCGTCCGGCGTATGTGCTTCATGTACTGACAACGGCAGAAAAACGAGAAGAATTAGAACAGCTTGTATTCTCCTGTACGACCACGATTGGTGTGCGCCGTTATCCAGTAGAGAGGACGATACTGCCACGGGAAGTAAAGGAGATCCAGACCCGTTACGGGGCAGCAAAGGTAAAAATCTGCAAGCGCGGCGGCGTGGATACGTGCTATCCGGAGTATGAGAGCGTGCGCGCGATCTGCCGGGAGACAGGGAAGCGCTTCATGGAAGTATTCCACGGAGTAATGGAAGACGGAAGTATTAGTTTACAGTAGGCACTTTTGAGATTGAAAAACGGCACAGTGCATTCTCGTTAGATAATTAAGAGGAGAATCAAGAACCATGGAAAATAAACCAATGATATCAGAGACAGAAAAAAGAGAAGCTTTAAAACAGTTCATGGCAGAAAAAGCGAAAGCACCGGTCTGTGTCGCCTTTTCGGGCGGTGTGGACAGCAGCCTGATTCTCAAGCTGGCGTGTGATACGGCGAAGAAGACGGGAATGCCGGTTTATGCCGTGACATTTCACACCATGCTGCACCCAGCCTGTGATCTGGAGATCGCGGAGCGGGTGGCAAAGGAGCTGGGCGCGATCCATAAAATTATCCAGGTCAATGAGATGGAGCTGGAAGCCATCCGGACGAATCCGGTCAACCGCTGTTATATCTGCAAACACCACCTGTTCGCGACACTTCTGGATTTTGCAAAAGAAGAGGGGATTCCGTGCGTGATGGACGGAACCAATGAGAGCGACCTGCATGTGTACCGCCCAGGTATCCAGGCACTCCGTGAGCTGGGTGTCGTCAGTCCACTTGCACAGTGCGGACTGGAGAAAAAGGATGTCAAGGCATTTGCAGCTGACTTAGGAATTTCCGTTGCATCCCGTCCGTCCATGCCATGTATGGCGACCCGCCTTCCATATGGAACTTCCTTTGACATGGAAGTTTTGAAGCGGATTGAGAAAGGCGAAGATTATCTTCGAAGCGTGTTTGGCGGAAATGTGCGCCTGCGCCTGCATGGCGATATTGTCCGGATCGAGGTGAATGCGGATAAATTTGAAAAAGCGATTGCCGAGCGGGAGACGATCTGCAGGACATTAAAAGAAATGGGTTTTCTGTACATTACACTCGATCTGGAAGGTTTCCGGTCGGGAAGTATGGATATAGTGCAGAAACTCAACGCGCTGGCCGGGAAATGAATGTGAAGGAGATGGAAATCCCATGCAAGAAGAATGTATTGTCTGTAAAGCACCTCTTATTTATCTGGAACAGGATGAATGGATGGAGTGCGAATTATGTCATAAAAAAGAATTGAGCAAGACCAGATGCCAGAACGGGCATTATGTTTGTAATGATTGTCATACGAAGGGACTGGACACCATTCTTTCCCTGTGTATAGACGAAACATCCAGAAATCCGATCGAGATTGTCCGGAAGATGATGGATGCACCGTTTTGCCATATGCATGGACCGGAGCATCATGTCATGGTGGGAGCGGCGCTGCTTACTGCATATAAAAATGCGGGAGGTGCTATTAATCTGCGGGAATCTGTGATGGAAATGCTGAACCGTGGAAAAGCCGTTCCAGGAGGAACCTGCGGATTCTGGGGTGCCTGCGGAGCGGGAATCAGCGCAGGTATGTTTGTATCTATCTTGTCTGGGGCGACGCCACTGACGGAGGAATCCTGGGGACTTTCGAATCAGATGACATCAAAAGCACTGGAAGCGATTTCGCACACCGGCGGTCCGAGGTGTTGTAAAAGAGATTCTTATCTGGCGATTCTGGCGGCGGTTGATTTTGTAAAAACGCATTTTGGAATCGAAATGGAATGCACAGAAGTCCATTGTACGCATTATGCTCAGAACAATCAGTGTATTGGCAAGCGCTGTCCATTTTGGCGATTTGATGATAATATTTGACTATAAATGGATAAACGGAGATAATAAAGCTGCGATATAATTAGATTGTGCGAGATGGGATTGCAGTTTGCATAATGTGTGAACTGTGATGAGAGAGCAATTTCTCGTGTAATAGGAAATTTCCTGGAATTCCCTATTACACAAAAAGGCACATCCTTTTTTACGTGGAAAAATCGGAAGTTGTGGAGGTGTTGAATGAAAAGTGTATTAATGATTGGACAGTCCAACATGGCTGGACGTGGATTCATAAACGAAGTACCGATGATTTGTAATGAGAGAATCCAGATGTTAAGAAATGGAAAATGGCAAATGATGACAGAACCAATTAACTACGATCGTCCTATATCAGGAGTAAGTCTTGCGGGTTCATTTGCTGCAATGTGGTGCATGGAAAACAAAGAAGAACAAATCGGCTTGATTCCATGTGCGGAAGGTGGCAGTTCCATTGATGACTGGTCTATAGAGAAAATATTATTTAAAAATGCAATTATTCAGGCAAAATTTGCAATGCAAAATAGTAATTTGATTGCTATTCTGTGGCATCAAGGAGAAAATGATAGCTATAATGGTAACTACAAAACGTATTATGAAAAATTACATACAATTTTTGAGGCTTTAAAAAATGAACTTAATTTAGACGATGTACCGTTTATTATTGGAGGACTTGGTGACTATTTAGGAAAGATAGGCTTTGGTTTTAATTGTACAGAGTATGACTTGGTGAATAAAGAATTATTACGATATGCCAATGATCATAATCATGTATATTTTGTAACTGCCCAGGGGTTGTCAGCAAATCCAGATGGCATACATTTAAATGCTGTCTCTCAAAGAAAATTTGGGGTTCGTTATTACTATGCCTACAAAAACAAAAAGAATGTGATAACACCTTTGAAAAACGAAGAAAAATTATTAGAGTCATGTATTAATATTCCATATACTCAGAATGAAATGAAATATTTAGCCATGATGGATTTGACAATGGGAAAATGTAGTTATGAAGAGTTCATAACAAAAATGAAAAATCTCTAACTTTCAATCTGACTAATGGAAATAAAATAAAGAAAAGAATTAGAATTTTACAAAGAAGTGTAATTGTATGAATAAAGCGATTGTTGTAATGAGGATTGCTATTCTTACTTCTTTGGAAAAAGATAAGTAATTGACTGGCAAATTCCAATTTGACGGAGTAATATATATGAAAATCCGAGAAGTGAATGAGAATAAAAAGCAGTTTATATCATTATTGTTATTAGCTGATGAACAGGAGAGCATGGTTGATCGCTATCTTGAAAAAGGAACTATGTATGTGCTTGAAGACAATGATGTAAAAGCTGAATGTGTTGTCACCGATGAAGGTAACGAAATACTTGAAATCAAGAATATCGCAGTCGATCCGGAAAATCAGGGAAAGGGCTATGGCAAAGCACTAATTGATTTTCTTGCCAGTAAATATGCAGATGAATATTCTGTTTTGCAAGTTGGAACAGGTGACAGTCCATTGACGATACCATTTTATGAAAAATGTGGGTTTGTTCGTTCTCACAAGATTCCCAATTTCTTTACTGACAATTATGACCACCCAATTTATGAGGGCGGTGTACAACTAATAGATATGGTATATTTGCAAAGACATATATAACTTCAAGCTTTTCGAATGTATGTTTGCGCCTGAGGAATTGGAGAGTGGATAATGAAAAAACCACCTTTGTACACTTTTTTAAAATGTGGATAACTTCTTAAAAACCACCTTTATACATTCTTGTAAAATTGGGAAAAAGCTCAAAAAACCACCTTTATACAGTTCTATGAAATGTGAATAATCACCAAAAATAACTTTTATTATTAAAAGACCACCTTTGTACAGTTTCTTAGATAAAAGATAAAGGAATCCAGAAAAACCACCTTTGTACAGTAAAAAACCACCTTTGTACATCTTTCGTACAAGATAGGTAATTGGCTTAAAAACCACCTTTGTACACTAAAAAATTACCATCTTGCAAAATGCCTGATTTACCTAAAGAACTTGCTCGCACGGGATATGCACATATCGCATTTAGTGTAGGAAGTAAAGAAAAGGTTGATGCCTTGACCGTAGAGTTGAAAACTGCTGGTTATGAAGTAATCAGTGGTCCCCGGACAACAGGAGATGGCTATTACGAAAGCTGTATTGTTGCAATTGAAGGGAATCAAATTGAGGTTACAGTTTGAACCCGACAATTTCAAGTTCGAAAAATTGAGAAATCGTAAAATTGAAGAAAAAAGGAATGCACAGTTCTTAGCATATCGGGAACTGTGCATTTCTGTAAATAAATACTTTTAATTAGCCGATTACGGCATCTTCTGCTGTAAAATGTTCCAGAGAATTTTCTTTTACCTGAATGCAGATATAAGTAATTCCGGAAATATCGGATGCAAAAAACTGACGCTTTGCAGCAGGTGCGATTTTTAGCCAGTCTCCAGTTGAAAGGCTAATTTCTTCTCCATCAATTATGGCTTTGCCGTTACCTGAAAGAATTCCATAGATTTCTTCATTTTCTTTATGAGAATGAACAAATGGGACATTTGCTCCTGCAGGTAGTTCGTTTAAACTGATTTCTGCACCTGTTAAAGACAACTTTTCATGTAGCTCAATTCGGTTTTCCTTTCCAATAGTTGTTTTTGTGTAATTTGCCATAATAATACCTCCATAGTTAATTTGTAGTTTCTGGTTGCTTGGTATTAGTATAGTGTGAGACACATACAAAAACAAGTACGCACCTTTTTGTAACTGTACACTCAAAAATGAATGTGTTACAATAGACTCGGAGGTGAGAATTATGCGAGCAAAAGAAGAATTACCGGAATGCCCAGTTGCAACAGCAGTATCTCTTATCGGAGGAAAATGGAAACTGCTGATTTTGCGTAACTTGAAAGAGCGTCCATGGAGATTCAATGAGCTACAACGAAGTATAGATGGTATTTCACAAAAGGTTTTGACAGATAGTTTAAGACAAATGATGAGTGATGGGCTGGCATATCGCCACGATTACCATGAGCAGCCACCGAGAGTTGAATACGGCTTAACTGAACTCGGAACAAAAATGCTTCCAATTGTTAATTCACTTGCTGACTTTGGTAACTACTATAAATCAATTATTGAACAGAATTAGGGACGTTAGTATTTGAAAAGATCGAACAATTCCAGTTTGTATAACAGGAATTTATCAGAAAATGAGGAATAGTTGAAATGGAGGCGCTATAATAACATGAAGATTGAAGGGAACCAGAAAGAACTGGATGCAATGGTAGAATTTCATAAGGGAAACCGTGTCGAGGGACTGAGACTGCAAGAAGAATTTGCAGCGGAATTTCGTAAGGAGTATAAAGACAAAGATCACTGTCCTTGCCTGAAAGCCTGTCGTTATCACGGAAACTGTAAGGAATGTGTAGCAATCCACAGAGCGCATCAGGAACATGTTCCTAATTGTATGCGACCATTGATTAATAAAAAATTGAAATTGATGTCAGAATTAACAGAGCATACCTTGGCAAATGAAATAGAAGCTCCACATGAGATTTTAAGAAAATAGGCAAGTCAAATTCCCGTTTATTGGGAAGTCGCAGAGAACGAAAAATCGGAAGTTTACAGCGAGGTGAAAGAGGTTGAATTATGTAGAATATGGAAAAGAAAACAAATATGATGATAATATATTTTTCAAAAATACAGTCAAATGAGTCGCTCACAGCAGGGACTAGCCGGTGCAGGAGAATGGGAAACATTGAGAAAGCTGCTGCCGGATTTTAAAGATAAGCGTGTGCTTGATTTAGGATGCGGCTATGGATGGCACTGTATTTATGCGATGGAACACGGAGCGTCTTCTGTTGTGGGTGTTGATATTTCTCATAAAATGCTCGAGGTAGCCAAAGAAAAAACACATTTTCCACAGGTTGAATATAAATGCTGTGCTATAGAAGATGTGGAATTCCCAGAGGAGAGTTTTGATGTAATATTAAGTTCACTTGCGTTTCACTATGTAGCAGATTATGAGATTTTAGTAAAAAATATATATAGAATACTGAAGTCTGGTGGTAAGCTAGTTTTTACGGTTGAACATCCTGTTTTTACTGCCTATGGAACACAAGACTGGCATTATAACGAAAAAGGAGAAATACTGCATTTTCCGGTGGATAATTATTATTATGAGGGCAAACGGACAGCTGTCTTTTTGGGAGAAAAGGTTACAAAATATCATAGAACACTGACCACATATCTAAATACACTGCTTTCAAATGGTTTTATAATAAATCATATTGTGGAGCCGCAGCCGCCGGAATACATGATGGATATTCCGGGGATGCAGGATGAAATGCGCCGTCCCATGATGCTGATTGTATCGGCGAACAAAAAAGTGGATAGATAGAACTAAAACACCTATAAGGTATAAATGGAGGTAATTTATGTTTAAAGAAAAAATTATTATAGAGATGAAAGAAGTATTCAAAGAAATTCCTTTTGGCATAGAGCATACTCTCAAAGTTTTGAAAAATGCAGAAGATATAATGAAAGGAGAAAATATCGGAGAGGAAGAAAAAGAATTCATCAGTATTATTGCTATACTACATGATATTGGTGCGGTTGAAGCACAAAAAAAATACGGTTCTATTGATGGTGTCTATCAAGAAAAGGAAGGACCAGAAGTAGCGAAAGAAATATTAAAAAAGGTAGGCTATAACAAAAATATTGATAGAATATGCTTTATAATAGGCAACCATCATACTCCATCTAAAATTGATGGACTTGATTTTCAAATACAATGGGAAGCTGATTTGCTTGAAAATTTAACGATTATGGATAAAGAAAAAGAACAGGAAAAGATAAAAAAGTGTATAGATGAAAACTTAAAACAAACACAGGAAAAAGGATAGCTTATAATCGCTTTATTTTAGATTAGTAGTAGATTATTACAGTTATGTATTTTATATCGCAAAGAAAAAATAGTAGTTAAGTTTAACCCTAGGGTTAAATGATGAATATGTTGAGGGCATTTTTGTTTCTGGTGAAATGCAATCGCAGGGTATAGGTAAAATTCTGCTGAATTATGCAAAGGACAAAAGGAGTAAGTTGTACTTGAACGTATACCAAAAGAATGCACGGGCAATATCTTTTTATAAGAGAGAAGGATTTGAGATTCAGCATAGTGGCTTAGATGAGGCTACCGGAGAAAAAGATTATGTAATGACATGGCAACACAAATAGAAATTCCAGTTTACCTCTATTCAAACATACAAGCTCTTGACAATAAAGCTCCTATATAGTATGATTTTATAAACTACTATATAGGAGCTTTTGCATGAAAACAAATGGCGGATTTCTTGTCACCAAAATAAAACAGCTTGGTGACCGGATTTTTGAGAAGATTCTCAGCGAAAAAAATATCGATGCGTTTAATGGAGCCAGGGACGTATTCTTTATGTGCTGTGGCAGGAGGATGGTATCTCAATCAGGTCACTCTCGATTAAATGCGGATTAGCGATAACATCTCTTACTACGATGCTGGAAAGAATGGAAAATCAAGGGCTGATAAGCCGTGTTCAGTCTGAAACGGACAAAAGGAAAACACTCCTGTTTCTGACTGAGAAAGCACATGCCTTAAAGGGCGAGTACGATTCTGTATCTGATGAGATGGGCAGTATTTACTACAAAGGTTTTTCAGAGGAAGAAATTACCCGGTTTGAGGAATGCCTCGACCGCATCAGAAAGAATCTTGAGGAGTGGCAGAAGTCATGAGTATTTGTATCAAAGATCAGATTCAGAACATGAATATCGTCATCGGCTGCACAGTGGGGTGTACATATTGCTATGCCCGCAACAACGTGAAACGCTGGCATATGATTGATGACTTCGCTGACCCTGAATTCTTTCCGAGTAAGCTCAAGATGATGGAAAAGAAACGTCCGCAGAACTTTCTTCTTACCGGGATGAGCGATCTCTCCGGATGGAAGCCGGAATGGAGAGACGAGGTATTTGCAAAGATCCGTGAAAATCCACAGCATCAGTTCCTGTTCCTTACCAAGCGACCTGATTTGCTGGATTTTGATACCGATCTGGAAAACGCATGGTTTGGCGTTACGGTGACGAGGAAAGCAGAACTGTGGCGTATCGACGCCCTTCGGAAAAACGTCAGAGCAAAACATTACCATGTTACCTTTGAGCCGTTATTCGACGATCCCGGCACAGTTGACCTTTTCGGAATCAATTGGATCGTTGTCGGCACTATGACCGGGGCTCAGAGCAGGAAGATTCATACGGAGCCGGAATGGGCATGGTCTCTGGCGGACCAGGCACATAAGCTCGGCATTCCGGTGTTTATGAAGGAAGACCTTGTCCCTATCATAGGGAATGAAAATATGATTCAGGAAATGCCGGAAGAATTTAATAAAGTGTTAGAGGTACAGAAATCATGGAAGAAGTAATAAATGGAATCCTCATTCGTGAGGTGGAAACAAAGAACATCATGACTAAGTCTAGTCTGCCGGTAGGCGGTTACTCGGTCAATCCCTATGTGGGCTGTACACATGCCTGCAAGTATTGCTATGCTTCTTTTATGAAGCGCTTTACCGGGCACAAGGAGGAATGGGGCACTTTCCTTGATGTGAAGCATTGGCCGGAAATTAAAAATCCGAAGAAATATGCCGGGCAGCGTGTGGTCATCGGTTCTGTGACGGATGGCTACAATCCACAGGAGGAGCAATTCGGGAATACCAGAAAACTTCTGGAGCAGTTAATCGGCAGTGACGCAGATATTCTGATCTGCACAAAGTCGGATCTTGTGGTACGGGATATTGATCTGCTGAAGAAGCTTGGACGTGTAACCGTTTCATGGTCGATCAACACACTAGATGAAAATTTCAAGAACGATATGGACTCTGCTTCGAGCATTGAGCGCCGTATCTCTGCTATGAAGCAGGTATATGAAGCCGGTATCCGTACAGTCTGTTTCGTATCCCCGGTATTCCCCGGTATCACGGATTTTGAAGCAATCTTTGAGCGGGTAAAGGATCAGTGCGATCTGTTCTGGCTCGAAAATCTCAATCTTCGAGGCGGTTTCAAAAAGACAATTATGGATTATATCGCCGGAAAATATCCTGATCTTGTACCACTTTACGACGAGATCTATAACAAGCATAACCGCAGCTACTTTGAAGCACTTGAAGTAAAAGCTGAGAAAATGGCTAAGAAGTATGATTGTGCCTTTGTGGATAATGAAATGCCTTATGGAAGAGTCCCGCAGGGACATCCGGTGATCGTAGATTATTTCTATCATGAGGAAATCCGAGGGACAGAAAATACAGGAAAAAGAAATCGTTAAGCAGAAATTTGAAAAGGAGTGCTTACAGAGTGAAAGCGATTAGATTAAATATTTTCACAGATTGAGAACTTCCAGCTTGGTTATAAGATCGGATTTATCAATGATGCTGAGATATGGTTACTCATGTTAAAAAAACGCAATACCTCTGTTCATATATATAATGAGGATGAAATAGACGAGTTGATTCTGCTGATACGCGATAGCTTTATTCTGGCTTTTACGGTTCTTAAAGATACACTTGTGAAGAAGCTGGAGGAAGCAGAAAGCGATTGGATGTAAAAAAACAGTCGATAACCCTGGGAGGAGTCCACGGTGAAGGATAAAACAGTATATACATGTACATATAAATCAAAGTTAGGCGATATTCTGCTGGCGGCAGACGCGATCGGACTCACGGGTCTGTGGTTTGAGGGGCAGAAGTATTTTGCAAATACACTTCCAGACGGAGCTATTTCACAGGAATCCCTGATTTTAACCGAGGCAAAGAGATGGCTGGATATTTATTTTTCTGGCAAAGAACCGGACTTTATTCCGCCGCTGCATCCGACTGGCTCCGCATTTCGACAGGCGGTGTGGCAGATTTTATTGCAAATTCCGTATGGACAGACGACTACCTATGGGGAGATTGCAAAAAAGCTGGCGAAGATGCAGAATGCGTCCCATATGTCCGCGCAGGCGGTAGGCGGTGCAGTGGGGCATAACGAGATTTCCATTATCATCCCATGCCACCGTGTGGTGGGAACGAGTGGAAGCCTGATTGGGTATGCGGGCGGAATTGAGAAGAAGGTGGCGCTGCTTATGCTGGAACATACCGATATGAGTCGTTTCTTTGTGCCGAAGAAAGGAACGGCGCTTTAGTTATTAAGTGGAAAAATTGGAATTTTTAAAGCTGTTGCCATTTTATAAGTTGGCAGCAGCTTTTTGCCTATATATTCTTATTGACTTGTTGATATGGAAACAAGTGAGCGGTATAATACATTTGTTTCCAGAGAAACAAGAAAGGAGAATAAAATGAATTCAGAATTATTAGGTTTGTTTGCAAAGTACATGGAAAAGCAGGAAGTCCTATCGAAACTGACGGAATCAGAAGAGCTTCATGGCTATAATTATTCAGAAATACATACGATTGCTGCAATAGGAGATATGGAGTTTCCAAATGTCACAGGAATTTCACAGGCTATGCATATGACCAGAGGAGCAATCAGCAAGATCACAAGAAGACTTATGCAGAATGGAATGATTGAGTCTTATATGGCAGAAGGAAATAATCAGAAGATTTTCTTTAAACTGACTGATAAAGGACAGCAGCTATACGAAGAACATGAGAAAAGGCATAATCTGTGGCTGGAACGTGATAACGCATTTTTACAAAAGTACAGCAAAAAAGAACTGGATGAAATACAGCAGTTTATGATGGATTTTAATAATTATCTGGAAGATAAAATAGCAGAAATAGGAGGACATAACGAATGTTAATTGATATTACTTTAAAAATCACACCCAAAATGGTAACGGATGCACAGGGAAATGAAAAGAAAGCACTGGTAGGTCATCTTGGAACACATTTTGATGTTATGAACAAAGAGTTCCCTTTAGAATATACAAAGAGAAGGGCGATAGTCTTTGATGTTTCTGATGTTGGTGACAGGGATATAGATATTGATGATATCGTTATTAGTAAAGTAGAACAGAATATGTTCGTGGCATTTTATACCGGATTTATTGAAAAAGAAGGCTATGGTGGAAAAGAATATTTTACAGGGCACCCACAGCTTTCAGACAAATTGATAGATGCTCTGCTTGACAAAGGAGTATCTATCATTGGAGTAGATTGTGCAGGTGTACGACGTGGAAAAGAACATACACCAAAGGATCAGTATTGTGCGGATCAAGGCGTTTTTATCATTGAAAACCTGTGTAATCTGCAAAAAGTTATTGAATCAGGAGGGACTTGCCTTATCAATACCTATCCTATGAACTATGCTGACATGACCGGATTGCCTTGTAGGGTTGTTGCAGAGGTTTAGACAACTTCCGGTTTGATGAAATATAGAAATTATTGGAGAGGAAAAAATATGGTTGGAAGAATTTATCACGTAGGATTAACCGTTTCTGATATAGATCGCTCCATTGCTTTCTACAGAGACATTCTTGGGCTTGAATTTCAGGGCGAAATCTTTATGGAGGGCGAAGAGACAGATAAAATGTTTCGCAAGGAAAATTGTAAAGCAAGGGTTGCATATTTGAATGGTTCGAAGGCTCTTGAAGCACCACCGATTGAATTGATTCAGTTTGTAGACAGCAAAATCCATAAGGAACAATCAGACTTGTTTACGACATCTATCTCAGAAGTATGCTTTTACACGGATGACATTGATTCTGTCTACAAAACCCTTATTGAAAATCATGTGGAGTGCTTGTCTGAACCGCAGTATTTCGATTTCAGGGCAGATGGGTTTGGGGAAAGCAGAGCGTTTTATTTCAGAGACCCGGATGGAATCATTCTTGAGATGATGCAACCTTTGTAAAATAATAAACAACTTCCAGTTTATATAACAGAAAAATCAGACGGATCTTGTACTTTTGGGTAATATTAAATATAATCCCGTCTTTGACAGTGATATTTGGAAAAACACCGCAGGAAGGCTTATTCTATATAGCTTTTCCGGCGGTGTTTTTTCGTTTTACAATATAGTCTTTTTTATGAGAATCAGAACTGTGTCATACGGAATTTTCAGTTCAGAAAATGCCTACCTGTGAACAGTTACGTCATCTCTGCATATCAAGAATGAAGAATATATAAAGATTGACAATTTCAAAATCCTGTCGTATACTTCTTTCAGTCCCAAATGGGATTGAATGGGGAAGGTTATGGAATATAAAATACAAAAACTTTACGATCAGGTCAACCAGGCGATCATCCGCTGCCGTGGTGTATACTCGATGTGGGCAAAGAATAACAATGTGAGCTATAACCGGATGCTGGTGCTTTACACCATCCGCGAATTCGGATTCTGTACGCAAAAGCAGATCTGTGATTCGTATCTGCTTCCGCGGCAGACGGTGAACCATGTGATTTCAGAGATGAAAAAGGACGGGATTCTTGTAGCGGATCTGGAAAAGAGCACCGGGAAGGAAAAGGCGCTTGTTTTGACGCCGGAGGGCGAACGGTATTCGGAAAAATTATTATATTCGTTAAGCCGGATGGAAGAACGGGCGGCGAAACGTCTGGGAGAGGACAAGATCCGCAGAATGACGGAACTGTTTATGGAGTATGACCAGATTCTGGAAGAGGCACTGGAGGAGACGGACGATGAAGAGTAAGGCGGGAACGGATACAGAATTTTTCCGGACGGAGAAAATTCCGAAGATATTGCTGCAAATCGCACCTCCGGTTATGCTGGCGCAGCTGATTCAGGCGATGTATAACATTGTGGACAGTTTTTTTGTGGGAAAATATTCCGAATCGGCGCTGACGGCGCTTTCGGTCATTTATCCGTTGCAGCTCATCATCATTGCGCTGGCGGTGGGAACCGGCGTGGGCGTGAATACCTACATGGCGCGCTGTATGCACAGAAAATGCCGGGACAGGCGGAAGAAACAGCGGGAACAGGCACGCTTCTGGCGCTTGGAACCTGGCTTATATTTGCCATTTTCTCGATCTTCTGTATGCGTCCGTATGTCCTGACAAGTGCGAATACCCCGGAAGCGATCGAGAGTGCTGTTATCTACGGACAGATCGTCTGTATCGGCAGCATCGGGGCATTTCTGGAAGGAAACTGGACGAAGGTCCATCAGTCGCGGGGCAATATGCACCGTCCGATGGTCGCCCAGACCGTGGGGGCGCTGACGAATATCGTGCTTGACCCGATCCTGATTTTCGGACTCGGTCCGGTGCCGGAGCTGGGAGTCGCGGGTGCTGCCTATGCGACTGTCTGCGGACAGGTGGCAGCTGCGGTCATCACATCGTTTGGCGGGGTTGGCAGATTGCCAGAGCGCACAAAAATGCCGCTCTATATCAAGCAGATCTACTGGTTTGGCTACGCGTCGATTATTATGCAGGCATTATTTACAGTTTATATCGTGATCTTAAATGCGATCCTTGCCGGATTTTCAGATTCGGCAGTGACGGTGCTGGGGCTTTATTATAAAATGCAGACGTTTTTCTTTATCCCGCTGATGGGCTTGCAGACGTGTATCGTTCCGGTGCTCAGCTTTAACTATGCAACCAAGAGCTATGCGAGATGCCGGGAAATTATGCGGGACAGCTATGGATTTTCCTGTGTGTTTATGCTGGTCGGTGTGATCTGCTTCGTTTTCTTTCCGGTGCAGCTGCTCCAGGTTTTTTCAAAGAGCAGTGAGGTCATCGCGATCGGAAAAAATGCATTCCCTATCATCGGGGCAAGTTTTATTCCGGCGGTATTTTCACTGATGACCCCGGTCTTCTTCCAGGCGATCGGAAATGGAAAGATCAGCCTCTTTTTGTCCGTGATGCGCCAGATCTGCTGCCTGATTCCGATTTTCTGGCTGCTGTCGCTGATTGACCTGCGCTTTACCTGGTTTGCATTTCCGATCTCGGAAGTGCTGGTCGGTGTCACGGGAATCGTGCTTTATTACAAGGAAATCAAAAGAGACTTTGATAAAGGAGCAGCATGAGAAAGCACGTAAAAACATAGAAAATAGTTTCGTAGAAAATTTTTAAACGCTTTTAATGAATTGAAAAGGAACCGCCTGGGTCAGTCTATCAACTGGCATCAGGACGGTTCCTTTTTCGAAAGGAGAATGAATGTGACATAAAAAATTGAATGTATGCATTTCGTGTACGTATGAGGCATAATGCCTGTCAGACGAAATGGGTATTTCACCCTTATGCTACAAATGCGTACATCATCACATAATGGCACAGGCTTCCGCCCATGACAAACAGATGGAAAATCTCATGCGAACCGAAATTTTTATGCGTTGCATTGAAAATCGGCAGTTTTAATGCGTAGATAATGCCTCCAGCCGTATAGATGAGTCCGCCGGTCAGCAGCCAGAGAAATGCGCTTTTCGGAAGTGCCAGTACGATCTGACGGAACGCCAGCACGCAGATCCAGCCCATCGCGATGTAAACTAGCGAGGAGAACCACTTCGGGCAGTTGATCCAGAGCGCGTTGACGAGAATCCCGGCAATCGCGATACCCCAGACGAGCGCCAGAAGCCGGTAACCGGCGTTATTTCCAAGGACGATCAGGCAAACCGGTGTGTAAGTTCCGGCAATCAGGATGAAAATCATCATGTGGTCGATCTTACGCAGGATTTTATTAACGTGCTCGGAAATATTAAAGGTGTGGTAGGTCGTGCTGGCGGCATAGAGCAGAATCATGCTGACGATAAACACAGCCAACGCCGCAAGATGGCGCGAATCTGCTTCTCCAGCCGCTTTGTGAAGCAGCGGAACTGCCGCGATCACCGCGCCGATCATCGCGATAAAATGCGTCAGCGCGCTTCCGGGATCCTTTACGTGGAATTTATGATGCTTTGTCTCAGCGAGTTTTGTTGTGTCAGATGTATGTGTTTGATTGGAAATCATAGGATAACCTCCTTTGCTGTAATATTGAGAGAGTAATGTAACGGTTCAGTAGGTCTGCACATGTACTGCGCGTGACTGTGAAGGTACTGAACAGTTACAGAGTAATTATAAATGCAATATGTAGTATTTAAAACCACATAGAACGTTTTTATATACTATACATCTTTTTCGAAAAATATGCAAGAGGGGAATGGGATATGTTATAATATGAGAAATTAACGAAGCGTTTTTAACAAGTGGAAGATAAAATGGATCATAGATGATTTGAGAAGTTAAAATGCTCGGGAATTCATGGATGAAGTAGAGAGGAAATCGGTTATGTTAGATATATTATACGAAGATAAAGATATTTTAGTTGTGGTCAAACCAGCTGGAGTTGAGTCGCAGACATCGAGACGCCTGGAGCCGGATATGGTCAGCGAGATAAAAAATTATCTCCACCGGAAGGTGCAGGAGACGAAAAAGTTATCCACAGGATTATCCCCAAAAGCGTCCACAGCCCCGGTGGATCCGTATGTTGGAGTTATCCACCGACTGGACAAGCCGGTGCGCGGTGTGATGGTATATGCCAAGAACCTGAAAGCGGCAGCGCACTTAAGCCGTCAGGTACAGGAGGGAAAACTGGAGAAAATCTATCAGGCGCTCGTATGTGGAAAACCTGTGGATAATGTGGGTAAGTACGTGGATTATCTGTTGAAAGACGGGAAAACGAATACCAGCCGGATTGTGGATAAGTCGGTCGCCGGTGCGAAACGGGCAGAGCTGGAATATCAGATATTAGAAAAAAAAGAACAGGAAGACGGTACCGTGCGTTCACTGGTGGAAATCCATCTTCACACAGGACGCCACCATCAGATACGCGTACAGTTTGCCGCGCATGGGACACCGCTCATGGGAGATACCAAGTATGGCGCACCAGCGGCTGCTTCCGTGGGACGTGCCCGTCGGGAACCGCTGGCGCTGTGCGCGGTCCGTTTATCGTTCCTTCACCCGGTGACGGGAAAAAGAATGGAGTTTTCCACCAAACCGCAATTTGTTCTGTGAGCGAACTTTTCTATAAGTCAAGAAAATAAAAGATCAAGGGTGAATAGAAGGTAAGATGTGTATATTTTTATCCAGCCTGCCCATACTAGAGTGTGTACAAAGGAAGTACGAATCATAAATGGGCAAAGTCCATGGGTAAGCCCCGGAGCGACTAAAGAGGGCTTACAAAAGAGACCGCAGGAGCCGGGAGAAGCGGGAGCTGACACCGGTTTCCTGTGGTTTTTCGTTGTCATACATCCGGAAAAAAGGGCGTGTAGGTTTAAGGAAAAGACGTTTGTTTGAATGGATGGCTGTAGAAATCATAGAACCATAACGGTGTATGGCATAAAGAAAAAATCGGGAAGGTGGAGCAGACAGATGGCACTCAGCAGAAAACAGAAAAAAGCATTTCTCACAGCAGCAGTCACGGCGGGCGTGTATTTGAGTTTCCGTTACCTGCTGCCGCTTATATTCCCATTTCTGGCAGCGTATCTGATGGCGCTGCTTCTCCAGCCATCGGCAGCATTTCTCGAAAAACGGCTGCGAATCTCCTTCCGCGGGCGCATGATCGGCGTTCCCATCGGTATGATCGGGGGCGTGGAGCTGATTTTGCTGAGCATTTTTCTGGTCGGTCTGCTGGCAGCAGGGGGACGGCGTTTCACGGAGGAGCTGGAACACTTTTTAGAAGAGCTTCCAGGACGGATGGAGGAATTGTCACTGCTCGGACAGCAATTTGAACAGTCGATCGAGCGAGTCCTTCATCTGCCTGCCGGTAAAATCGGGCAGCTCTTTCGCGGAACAGGCTTGCAGGGCGGTGGACAGGTCAAGGAGATCCTGCTGCCGCAGCTCCTTCAGAAATCAGTTCCTGCTGCGGCGGGGATTGTGCGCGCGGTTATTGTGGTTGTTTTATTTTTCATTGCCTCGATTTTGAGTTTACAGGAGATGGACGAACTGCGCCGGAGGCGGTTTGATTCGATGTTTCACCGCGAATTTTTCCTGCTCGGCAGGCGCCTTGCGGTGACAGGAAGCGCATGGCTGAAAACCCAGTCGGTCATTTTCCTGATGACTTCGGCATTTTCGATGGCGGGGCTTTTGCTGATTGGAAATCCATATTATATTCTGGGTGGAATCGGAATCGGGGTTCTGGATGCCCTGCCGATCTTCGGCGCAGGGACGGCGCTGGTGCCGTGGAGTCTTTTTCTCCTGTTTAAGCGGGAGTGGGGACACGCGCTGATTCTCTTCGGGCTGTATCTGCTCTGTTATTTTTTGCGTGAGTTCACGGAGGCGCACCTGATGGGGAAGAAAATGGGGCTGTCGCCGCTTGAAACGCTGGCGGCGATCTATGTGGGCTTGCAGCTGTTTAGTCTGTTTGGATTTCTGCTGGGTCCGATTGGGCTGTTGATTATTAAGGATTTTGTGGAGGAGTATGGGGAAGCGGACGAAGGAGCGGATGCTCATTAAGTAGGCGCTTTTAGAGGAAAAAAGAGGAAAAAAGTGGAGTATTGGTGGATGGGCGATCTGAAATTGCTTTTGAATGTGGAAATTTAAGGAGATGAAAGGATTTTTTAGAATTGCCGCGAGACAAAAGGATCATATATAATAGATAAGGAATTAAAAACGCATAAAAGTTCTGGAAAACAGCAGAGAAAGAGTTGCTGGAAGATAGCTGGATGTTAAGCTGAAATAAATATGCATATCATTTAATATGGAGGAACAAACGTGAATTTATATACAAAAGAGTCAGGCTCCGGACAGCCGATGGTGCTGCTTCACGGAAATGGAGAGGACAGCTCCTACTTTGTGAACCAGATATCCTTTTTTGAATCAAAATATCTCGTGATTGCGGTGGACACCCGTGGACATGGCAGATCTCCGCGTGGTTGTGGGACATTTACCTTGGAACGGTTTGCTGATGATTTGAAAGGATTTCTTGACCGCCGGGGACTTAGGCGGATCATTTTGCTGGGGTTCAGCGACGGCGGCAATATTGCGCTGATTTTTGCACTGAAATATCCGGGATATGTCGATCGGCTGATTTTAAATGGAGCGAACTTAAACCCGTTTGGCATGAAGCCGTCCGTGCTGGCGGATGTGGCGCGGGAGTATGTGGGAGTTGTGGGGAAGCTCTGGCTGCAGAAAAGCGGCATCGGCAGATACGGGGAAAAATGCAGATGGCAGCAGGAAAAATGCGGACAGAAAAGCAATTTTCAAAAGAAAACGAAAAACAGAATGGACAGGAAGGACTGAATAAACAACAGAGAAGAAGCTGTCAGAAAGAAAAAATTCCTGAAAATAAGGAAAATGATCGGAAGGCAAATATACACAAAAAAGAGCTTCTATCCTTAATGTTGTATGAACCCTGGATCCGCCCTGAACTTCTCCACCGCCTGAAAATGCCCGTCCTTGTGGTAGCAGGGAGCGACGACATGATCCGCGAATGCCACACGCGCCAAATCGCACGTTCTCTGCCAAACGCAAGGATTCGGCTTTTAGAGGGCACCCATTTTATTGCAGCAGAGAACCCGGACGCATTTAACCAATGTGTTGCATCATTCCTGGAACAGACACAGGGCGGCGAGCTGGCGCAGATGAGCCGAGTCTGGGGCAGCCGGAGAGCCGGAAGGCTGGAGAAGGAGAAGATCCGTCGGGCGGCGGTGCTGGTACCTTTGATTCAGAAAGGCGGGGAGTACCACGTGGTGTTTGAGGTGCGCGCGGGAAGCTTAAAAACTCAGCCGGGCGAAATCTGTTTTCCGGGCGGTGCCGTTGAGCGGGACGAGACACCGAAGCAGGCGGCGATCCGTGAGGCGATGGAAGAACTCTTAATCAGTCGCCGCCAGATTCGCGTTATCGCGCCGTTGGATGTGCTGGAAGCACCCGGAGCGATGGAGATTTCTCCATTTTTAGGTGCGCTGCAGGGCTACCGCTGGTCATATTCCGAGGCGGAGGTCGATCATACCTTTTCTGTCCCGCTCCGCTGGTTCGCGGAACATGAACCGGAGCGATATGAAACAGAACTTGTGACCGTGCCGGAAGAGACATTCCCGTTTGAAGATGTTCCGGGCGGACGCGATTACCGCTGGCGGCGCGGACATTACGATGTCTACTTCTACCGCCGCGAGGAAGGAATCATCTGGGGGATGACGGCGAAGATTCTGCGGTCACTGGCGGAGATGTACCGGGAGGACATTTTATTAAAATAGGATTCGTAAGATAGGGATAAAAACATTATTTTTTGTTCGGACGCAACCGAGTCAGTGACGACCGAGTAAAAAATGCGAGGTATCGTCAAGACTTGTACAAGGGCGAGTTCCAGCCTTGACAAACCCGACCGATTGGCGTAAAATCATAATACTGTCAGGATTTGCGCGGCTGAGTTTGTGGATGCCGTGGAAGAAATCCAGCGTTTGATTTTAGAACATCAAACAATAAGAAACAAAACAGGCGAAGAGAGGAATCAGTAAACTTTGACACACGTCCAGAGAGAAAGCCGTATGGTGAGAGGCTTTTGTGTCCCTGAAAGTTGAACCGGCCCTGGAGCTGTGCATGAAAATGCAACGTATTTCCGGCGTTAACGGAAGTTAAGTGAGCCAGAATCGGAACGAAATTCTGGTTAAGCAGGGTGGTACCGCCGAAGTTAAGCCATTCGGTCCCTTTGATCGCAGCGATCAGCAGGGATCGGAGGGCTTTTTTATTTCTATGAAATACAAAACAACAATAAAATGTTTTTAACAAGGAGAAATGACATGGCAAAGGAAAAGAAAATGGTAGAAGCCATCACATCGATGGATGAAGATTTCGCCCAGTGGTATACGGACATCGTAAAGAAAGCAGAGCTTTCTGATTACTCCAGTGTAAAGGGCTGCATGATTATCAAACCGGCCGGATATGCGATCTGGGAGAATATCCGCAATGAACTGGACAAGCGCTTTAAGGCAACCGGCGTAGAGAACGTATATCTGCCTATGTTTATTCCGGAAAGTCTTCTGGAAAAAGAGAAAGATCACGTAGAAGGTTTCGCACCGGAAGTAGCGTGGGTGACACAGGGCGGTTTAGAGCCGTTACAGGAGAGAATGTGTGTACGTCCGACTTCCGAGACTCTGTTCTGCGATTTTTATGCACATGACGTACATTCTTATCGCGATCTGCCGAGAAACTACAACCAGTGGGCTTCGGTTGTACGTTGGGAAAAGACCACCCGTCCGTTCCTGCGTTCCAGAGAGTTCTTATGGCAGGAAGGTCATACCGCTCATGCAACCGCTGAGGAAGCACAGGAGCGTACCGAGATGATGTTAAATGTATACGCGGATCTGTGCGAGGACTTCCTGGCAATTCCGGTTATCCGCGGACGCAAGACCGACAAGGAGAAATTTGCCGGTGCAGAGGCAACCTACACGATCGAGTCCCTGATGCACGATGGCAAGGCACTGCAGTCCGGCACCAGCCACAACTTCGGCGATGGATTTGCAAAGGCATTTAACATCCAGTATCTGGATAAGGATAATAAATTAAAATACGTTCATCAGACTTCCTGGGGTATGACAACCCGTATGGTAGGCGCGATCATCATGGTTCATGGTGACAATAATGGTCTGGTTCTGCCGCCGAAGGTAGCTCCGACCCAGGTTATGATCGTTCCGATTCAGCAGGCAAAAGAGGGTGTTCTGGACAAGGCATTTGAGGTAAAAGAGGTTCTGTCCAACTTCCGTGTCAAAGTGGATGATTCCGACAAATCTCCGGGATGGAAGTTCAGCGAGTCCGAGATGCGCGGTATTCCGGTACGTGTCGAGATCGGACCGAGAGATATTGCTGAAAATCAGGCAGTTCTGGTTCGCCGTGATACGCATGAGAAGATTACGGTATCTCTGGATGAGATCGCAGCAAAGGTTGGCGAGCTTCTGGAGACGATTCATCACGATATGTTTGAGCGTGCAAAAGCACACAGAGATTCCCATACTTATGTAGCGACAACACTGGATGAGATGAAGGAGATCGCAGAAAATAAGCCAGGCTTCATCAAGGCAATGTGGTGCGGCAATCAGGAGTGCGAGGATAAACTGAAAGAAGTAGTCGGCGTAACCTCCCGCTGCATTCCGTTCAATCAGGAACATCTGGCTGACACCTGCGTATGCTGCGGCAAGCCGGCAACGAAGATGGTTTACTGGGGTAAGGCATATTAATATGATTCCAAAACGGATAGAAATGCCGGTCCAGGTCGAGGAAATCCTGGGAAAGCTGCGAGAACATGGTTACGAGGCATTTGCAGTCGGCGGTTGTGTCCGCGATGCGATCCTGGGACGGATTCCCGGTGACTGGGATATCACGACCTCGGCGCACCCGGAGGAGGTGAAGCAGGTGTTCGGTCACACGATCGACACCGGGCTTCAGCACGGTACGGTCACGGTCATGCGTGATCATATCGGATATGAAATAACCACCTACCGGATTGACGGTGAATATGAGGATGGACGCCACCCGAAGGAAGTCGTATTTACTGCCGAACTGCGTGAGGACTTGAGACGGCGTGATTTCACGATCAATGCGATGGCATACAGCCACGAAACGGGAATTGTCGATATTTTCGGCGGGGCGGAGGATCTGGCAGCGCGCCGGATCCGTTGCGTCGGAGATGCGGGAGAACGGTTTACGGAAGATGCGCTCCGGATCCTGCGTGCCGTCCGCTTTTCGGCCCAGCTGGGATTTTCGATAGAGAAAAAGACCTGGCAGGCGCTCTGTGAGCTGGCGCCCTCCCTTGTCCATGTGAGCAAGGAACGGGTGCAGGTGGAGTTGACAAAAACACTCCTGTCCGACCGCCCGGAATTTATCTGGAAAACGGAGGCGGCAGGACTGGCACCGTACATTTCAAAGACATTTCCGGAGGTATTTGCGGCGTGGAAAAAGCAGAAAAGCTGTGCAAAGCAGAGGTTGGAAGAGAAGGTATATTCGAAGGATGTGCCAGCTGCTGACAAGGATGCGATCAAAACGGAAACGGTAGCGCAGCAGGGGCACATGTTCGTGAAACATGAATGTGAGACAGACATGGCGGGGGAAATTTCTGCTGCTGCGGCACATCTGCCAGCAGAAAAAGCCTTGCGCTGGTCGTATTTTCTTGCCCCGGCGGGCGAGGGAACTTGTGTCCGGGTTCTGAGAGAACTCAAGATGGACAACGACACGATCGATAAGGCGAAGATTCTGAGCCGTTTTGCATTCACGCAGATGGAACCGGAGGAAAGCGCTGTCCGCCACGCGATGAGTGCGATGGAAGATACGGTCTTTGACTGGCTGCTTCTCCTTCAGGAAGTTCTGATGCCGGAGCGCATGGATGCGGTGGAAATGGTTCGCTCACTTGCAAGGCAGATCCGGGAGCGCGGTGACTGTATCCGTCTTAAAACTCTGGCGGTAACCGGAAAAGACCTGATTCAGGCAGGCATCCAGCCGGGACCGGCGCTTGGAAAAACGCTGCATCTTCTCTTTGAAAAGGTGCTGGAGAATCCGGCTTGGAATGAGAAAGAGCGGCTTCTGGCTGAGGTGGAAGTGTTGAAACAATCGCAGAATGCCAAAACCAGTAAAGCATAAGACGATTAATAAATAAAAAGAGAAAAGAGGCAAAATCGTTTGGAACCGGCAGGACAAGCCGGACAAACGATTTTGTCTCTTTTCCTTTTGCTTTTTTAACAACAATAGTTTCAATCAGAGGATGATTAAAAGGGTTATCCCAATTTCTTATACTCCCTGAAAAACAGCGCCGCCGTCGTCGCCACCGCAATCGTATCTGCCACCGGTTCTGCCACGAATACGCCGAATACCGGATTTGAAACGAAATGCGGCAGGATAAAGATCAGCGGAATCAAAAGCAGTACTTTCCGGAGCAATGCCAGAAAGACGGATGTTTTCGCATTTCCAAGGGCAATAAAAGTCTGCTGGCAGGCGAGCTGGACGGCAAAGAGCAGGGAAGCTGCCATATAGATCCGGAGCGCCCAGATGGTATAGCTGGCAAGGTCTGCGTCGCTGGTAAAGATGGAAATAAAAATCTGCGGAACCAGCATACATAAGAGCCAGAGCAAGGTGGAATAGCAGGCTGCCGAGCGCAGAAGCAGGTGAAACGCTTTTTTCACACGGTCGATATTTTTTGCTCCATAGTTAAAGCTGATGATCGGCTGCGCGCCCTGTGTGAGCCCCTGCAGCGGCAGCATGGAAAACTGCATGACGCTGGAAAGAATCGTCATCGCGCCGACCGCGGTATCGCCGCCATATTTCAACAGGCTGGTGTTAAAGCTGATGGACAGTGCACTTTCTGTAAACTGCATGATAAACGGCGCCAGTCCGAGCGCCAGGCATGGCAGGATAAATTTCTTCTGCGGGCGCAGGTTGCGGAGCCGTATCCGCAGGGTACTATGCGTTCCAGTCAGAAAACGCAGAATCCAGATACAGGAAATACCCTGTGAAAGGATGGTTGCAAGTGCCGCACCGCGCACATCCAGATGCAGTCCGAAGATAAAGAGCGGATCGAGGATGATGTTGCAGAGAGCGCCGATGGCAACGGTAATCATGCCGGTTTTGGCATAACCCTGTGCGTTGATAAAGGCATTGAGTCCGAGCGCCATCTGGACGAAGAAAGTGCCGCAGACGTAGATTTTCATGTAGTTCCAGGCGTAGAGAATCGTCTTCTCACTGGCGCCGAACATCAGGAGGATCGGGCGCCCAAAGCCAAGAAACAGGGCGGTCAGGACGAGCGAAATGACGGTCAGCATGAAGGTACAGTTGCCGAGTACCTTTTCAGCGGAATCCTTGTTGCCTTTTCCCATCAGGATCGACGCCTGCGGGGCACCGCCCATGGCGGCGAGCGCGGCAAAAGCGGAAATGCACATGATAATCGGCATTGTGACGCCGACGCCGGTCAGGGCGCTGGGACCGATGTCCGGGATATGGCCGATGTACATGCGGTCAACCATGTTATAGAGAACGTTGATGATCTGTGCGGCAATTGCCGGGAGCGCCAGTTTAAAAAGAAGTGCCCCGATCGGCGCACTGCCGAGATCAGCTTCACGGGATGATGCTGCGCCTGAATGCGGGCGCGTATTTTCATCGTTGGAACGATGAGCGGATTGTATGGACAAAGAGAGCCCTCCTTTTCATTTACAGTAAAATATATTATTTGATTTTTTGCCTGATTGTTGGGACAAATAGCCAGACCGCTTTTTTATCCCAACGTGAATCATTGTAACATACCGTTAAAATGATGGCAATGAACAGAATTTCGTAATCACTCCACATTGGCGATTGTGTGTGATAGTTTGTGCACTGTGTTTCAAATCTGCGATATTTATGCATAAGCATATTTGTAAGCCCCCTCTCATAGGTTAGGAGTAGCAGGCTGGGTGTCTGATGTGCATATTTGCATAATCGTGTGAATGTTGCAATTAACATAGCTGTCAGCAGCTGTGGCCCGGCGTGAAAATATGCTGTCCACATTCTTTTGGGAAATGGAAAGGCGGGCAGTCGGATAGAGGCAGGAGGGGGAAGTTGTGAACGAGAGAACAACCGAGGTGCTGGAACAGTATGAACTGGAAGTGCAGTCGAAGCGCCGTGGAAGAGGCGCGTGGATCTGCGAGACGAGTCAGGGGTTAAAACTCCTCCGGGAATATAAGGGGACCGTCAAACGTCTTGAATTTGAAGAACAAATCATGAATGTTCTGCAAAATCAGAAAACATGCCGGACCGATCAGTATATGCGGAACCGGGAGGGCGAGCTTTTGTCGGTGGCGGAGGATGGAACGCGGTGTGTTGTGAAGGAATGGTTTTCCGGGCGCGAGTGCAGTGTGCAGAGCGAGGCGGAGGTAGTCCGGGCGGTCGGGCAGATCGCGAAGCTGCACCGGACATTGCGCGGCATTGCGATCGATGAGTCGTGGAATCTGGGGTCAATTCTCACGCGTCCGGCGGTGGCGGAGATGGAGCGCCACAACCGGGAACTTGTCCGTACGCGGAATTATATCCGGAAAAAACGGCGTAAATCGGATTTTGAGAGGGCAGTCAGCGGAAGCTTTGCCATCTTTTATGAGCAGGCGCAGGAAGCAGCAGGCGGGCTGAAAGCGCAGATCGAGCAGGACGGCGAGCCGGAAAACTATTTGTGTCACGGGGATCTGAACCAGCACCATATTTTATTGGCAGAAGAAAATGAGATGGCGGTGATTGAATTTAACCGGATGCACCGGGGCGTCCAGGTCGAAGACCTGTATCATTTTACGCGCAAAATATTGGAAAAGCATGGCTGGGATTTGCGTCTGGGGATGCGGCTGCTGGAGACGTATGATCGTATTCTGCCGTTGAATGCACAGGAGCGGACATACCTCTATTACCTGTTTTTATATCCGGAAAAATACTGGAAACAGTTAAATTTTTATTATAATGCAGGCAAGGCGTGGATTCCAGTCCGCAGCATTGAAAAACTGCAGAAGCTGGAAGAACAGCAGACGGCGCGGAACCTCTTTCTTGAGGCAATCCGATAAGAAATGTTGATTTACATATGCATATAAATTCTTTGGTTAAGCGTATTCGATACATCATGGAGAAACTTTGAAAAGAGAAAAAATAAAGACAAAGAATAGTAACCGAAATTCTCTTTATTTTTCAGAATAATTATACTATAATGGAGGAAAAGAAAGTCATCCTAGAAGAAAGTAGGGGGTAAGTGAATCATGAAGGATTACATGACGATTTACAAAGAATGGCTGGAAAATCCATACTTTGACGAGGCAACGAAAGAGGAATTACGCGCCATTGAGGGCGATGAAAATGAGATTAAAGAGCGTTTCTATATGGATTTGGAGTTTGGTACGGCAGGACTGCGCGGCATCATCGGTGCAGGTATTAACCGGATGAATATCTACACCGTCCGCCGTGCGACCCAGGGACTGGCAAATTACATCATCAAGCAGGGCGGCGCGGCAAAAGGCGTGGCGATCGCATTTGACTCCCGTCATATGTCCCCGGAATTTGCCGAGGAAGCAGCGCTGACACTGGCGGCAAATGGCATCAAGGCGTACCGGTTCGAGACGCTGCGCCCGACGCCGGAGCTTTCCTTTGCAGTCCGCGAGCGTGGCTGCATCGCCGGCATCAACATCACTGCCAGCCACAACCCGCCGGAGTACAACGGCTACAAGGTTTACTGGGAGGACGGCGCACAGTTTACACCGCCGCATGACAAGGGTGTGACTGAGGAAGTTATGGCGATCACCGATCTTTCCACCGTTAAGACGATGGGAGCACAAGAGGCAAAGGCAAAAGGACTCTACGAGATCATCGGTGCAGCGATTGACGACAAATATATTGCACAGGTCAAGGCACAGGTAGTCAATCAGGGCGCGATTGACCGCATGCAGGATCAGATCACGATCGTGTATACACCGCTTCACGGCACGGGCAATATCCCGGCACGCCGTGTGATGAAAGAGCTTGGATTTACCCATGTATATGTGGTTCCGCAGCAGGAGCTTCCAGACGGCGATTTCCCGACCGTCAGCTATCCGAACCCGGAGGCAAAGGAAGCATTTGAATTGGGACTGGCTCTGGCAAAAGAGAAAAATGCAGACCTCGTTCTGGCAACCGATCCGGATGCCGATCGTCTGGGCGTGTATGTCAAAGATACCAAGTCCGGCGAATACATTCCGCTGACCGGCAATATGTCCGGCTCCCTGCTCTGCGAGTATGTGCTCAGCCAGAAACAGGCAAACGGCAAGATTCCGGCAGATGGACAGGTTGTTAAATCCATCGTTACGACGAATCTGGTAGATGCAGTTGCGAAGAATTACGGCGCAGAGCTCATCGAGGTTCTGACCGGATTTAAGTGGATCGGCAAACAGGTTCTCAAAAATGAGCAGGAAGGCAAAGGAACCTATCTGTTTGGCATGGAAGAGAGCTATGGCTGTCTGATCGGTACATACGCACGCGATAAAGATGCCATTTCCGCAACCGCAGCACTCTGCGAGGCGGCTGCTTATTACAAGGAAAAAGGCATGACGCTGTGGGATGCGATGGTCGAGATGTACGAGAAATACGGCTATTATAAAGATGAAGTGAAGTCCATCGGCTTAAAGGGCATCGAGGGACTGGCAAAGATTCAGGAGATCATGGAATATTTCCGCGCCCACACACCGTCCGATTTTGCCGGACATAAAGTGCTGGCTGTCCGCGATTACAAGGCAGATACCGTCAAGGATCTGGCAACCGGCGAGGTAAAACCGACCGGACTTCCATCCTCCAATGTTCTTTACTACGAACTGGAAGACAACGCATGGCTCTGCGTCCGCCCGTCTGGAACCGAGCCGAAGATCAAGTTCTACTACGGCGTGAAAGGTACCTCCCTGGAAGACGCGGCAGCGAAATCAGAGAAGGTAGGCGAGTCTGTGATGGCGATTGTCAATGGACTGCTGTAGAAAAATAAAAAGAAGATGTGAAATAAGTTCCTAAAAGAAATAGGACCATTCGTTCATGCGAAAGGTCCTATTTTTGTGCTATTTTGTTCTTTTAATTCTTTCAACGCCGCTGCAAATTTCGACGAAACCGCAGTAGGATTTCCTCTCAGCAGCCCGCGGCGGTAGAAGGCATGGAGCTTTTTAGCCGGGCGCAGGGACTGGCGGCGGTGTTTGAGTTCTTCTAACCGGGTGCTCAGGCGGGTGAGGCGGTTGTCGAAGGCGATGCGGGCATCGACTTCGGTGCGGACTTCGGCAATGCGCTCGTTGACGCGCTGTTTGGCAGCTTCGATGCGTTCTGCGTTTCCTGCTTTGGCAGCTTCGATGCGGGAGGTGGTTTCTTCTCGAACATCGGACAGGCGTTTTTCGGCGAGTGCCTTGGTCTCAGCCAGGCGCTCTTTGTGTTCGGTGGCAGCCGCCTGCAGTTGTCTGGCAGTCTCGGCGCGTGCGGTTGCCAGGCGTTCTTCGGCGTCACTGCGGACGGCGGCAAGTCTGCGGGCGGCTTCTGCCTGGGCGGCTGCCAGTTTTTCGGCTGTTTCTTCACGGGTCAGGGCGCCGCGCTCAATGGCTTCCTCACGCAGCAGCTCGATCTTGGACTGGAGCTCTTCGATATCGGCTTTGAGCTTTGTCATAGCTTCCAGCGTATGACCCAGAGCCAGGGCTGCCTTGATGGATTCGTAAGCATCGGCGGTGAAAAGGACGCTGATGACGAAATCGCAGATGAGCAGGATAACCGGAGGAACCGTAAGCACAGTGCGGGCGATCGGATCATGGATGACATCGGTCATAAGGATCGTCAGAAATCCCCATGCGATCGAGGAACTCAGGCAGATATAGCCGTGCAGCTGGAACGGCTGGCTGCTGTAATCCCAGTAGCGGACCTTGAATAGGCGTTCCATGACGCGCCGGTGACATATTCAAGCGCCGTGGCGGCGATAAAACCGGAAATATAGACGAGCGGCAGGCTGTCCCGCACCGGCAGGGACACCCAGAGCATCATCACCGCGCCGGAACCGTAGAGCGGCAGCATCGGAAGCCGCAGAAATCCGCGGTTGACGAGCCGTTTCTGTTTCAGGGAAACATAAGTCGATTCGAAAATCCACCCTAAAAAGCAGTATACATAGAAAAAAGCTAGCCATTGGTACCAGGTATAGGTATACATAAAACCTCCTTTAGAAAATTAAGTCATTTTCTCATTGGTTGAAAAACGTATCTAAAATGAAGTTGTTTCTTATCTTACTATATAAATCTAGAAAAGTTCAAGGCATCTGGGTGAAAAAAGATAATTCCAAAATCTCCGCTTGCCACAAAAGCACGCTTCGTGTACAATAAATCGAAGTCAGCTTTGCCACAGACAGCAGGCAGACGTACAGAAAGCAAATCTTATATGAAGTGGAGTTGTTTTCCAGGATAAAATTTGCAGAAAAACAAAGAACAATTCAACAAATACAAACAATTTACAATAAAAAGAAAAATAGGAGAGGTACACACGTGAGTATACTGAATGTAGAACATTTAAGCCACGGTTTTGGTGACCGGGCGATTTTTCAGGATGTTTCGTTCCGCCTGTTAAAGGGTGAGCACATCGGTCTGATCGGTGCGAACGGCGAGGGTAAATCGACGTTTATGAATATTATTACCGGGCATATGCAGCCGGACGAGGGAAAAGTAGAGTGGTCAAAGCGGGTGCGCGTCGGCTATCTGGATCAGCACACGGTGCTGGAAAAAGGCATGACGATCCGCGAGGTTTTGAAGAGCGCATTTTCCTTCCTGTTTGAGCTGGAAGTGCAGATGAATGAAATCTGCGACCATCTGGGCGAGGCATCGGAGGATGAGATGAACGTGATGATGGAAGAGCTGGGAACGATCCAGGATCTTCTGATGAACCACGATTTTTATTCCATCGATGCGAAGGTGGAGGAAGTCGGACGTGCGCTGGGGCTGACCGATATCGGTCTGGACCGCGATGTAACGGATTTGAGCGGCGGACAGAGAACGAAGGTACTGCTCGGGAAATTGCTTCTGGAAAAGCCAGATATCTTGTTGCTGGACGAGCCGACGAACTATCTGGATGTGCAGCACATCGAGTGGCTGAAACGGTATTTGCAGGAATATGAAAATGCGTTCATCCTGATTTCACACGATGTTCCGTTCTTAAATAGCGTAGTAAATATCATTTATCATATGGAAAATCAGCGGCTTGACCGCTATGTGGGCGATTACGACAAGTTTCTCGAGGTGCACGAGGCGAAGAAAGCGCAGCTCGAGGCAGCGTATAAGCGTCAGCAGCAGGAGATCGCGCAGCTGCAGGATTTTGTGGCACGCAATAAAGCGCGTGTTTCCACGCGAAATATGGCGATGTCCCGCCAGAAAAAGCTGGATAAAATGGATGTGATCGAACTGGCGAAGGAAAAACCGAAGCCAGAGTTCAACTTCCTAGAGGCGAGAGCCTCCGGAAAATGTATTTTTGAGACGGAGGATCTGGTGATCGGTTACGACGAGCCCCTGTCCCGTCCGCTGAACCTCTATATGGAGCGCGGCGAGAAGATTGCGATGGTCGGTGCCAACGGAATTGGAAAGACGACGCTTTTAAAGAGTATTTTAGGTTTGATTCCAGCAGTGTCCGGCAAGGTGACGCTGGGCGATTATCTCTCCATCGGCTATTTCGAACAGGAGATGGCGCCGGGCAATACGACGACCTGCATCGATGAGATCTGGAAAGAATTTCCGTCCTACACCCAGTACCAGGTGCGTTCTGCACTGGCAAAATGCGGTCTGACGACCCAGCACATCGAGAGCCAGGTGCGCGTGCTCAGCGGTGGCGAGCAGGCAAAAGTGCGCCTGTGTAAGCTGATCAACCGCGAGACGAACCTTCTGCTTCTCGACGAGCCGACGAACCATCTGGACGTTGAGGCGAAGGAGGAGTTAAAGCGTGCGCTGGCGGCGTACAAAGGAAATATCCTTCTGATCTGCCATGAACCGGATTTCTATGAGGGATTCGCAACGAAGGTCTGGGACTGCAGTGAGTGGAGTCTGAAAATATAAGAAAAAAATGTTTTTCAGCGTACCCCAACATTCAGTATAGAGCCCTTTTTTTAGGTGTCCGGCACTGACAAAAAACAGGAACGCATCGGCTGAGAGTCCGACGGCGTTCCTGTTTTTCTTAAATTGGGAATGGTAGGTATATATAAAAAAGAAATTGGCTTAGGGGGGCCGGACGATTTGTATCGTCCGGTATGAGTATGAAAAAGCTTTTTTATTTCAAGTAACACTTGAAACAAAGGCCTGTTACCCTTTCGGATAACATACTTGTATTATAGGAGAAACTTGTGACTAAAATATGTCCCTTTCATAAAAAAAATATAAAGTCCATAAAAAAATAAAAACCTCTTTCAAAAGAATCGAAAGTTGTATATAATAGTAAGTGGTATAGTCCGCTCTAAAACAATGCGCGGGCTGGATGGCAGCGAAAAAAGCTGAAATAAAGAAGATAAAATACAATGAAACTCATAGATTTATGTACTCAAGAGTGCATATTCAGAGCAGGAGGAAAACAACTATGTTGATGTCCAATGATATTGGTATCGATCTGGGTACAGCCAGCATCCTTGTATATATCAAGGGAAAAGGTGTCGTACTGAAAGAGCCGTCCGTAGTGGCGATCGATCGGGATACGAATAAGATCATGGCGATCGGCGAGGAAGCCCGCCTGATGATCGGCAGAACCCCTGGCAATATCGTAGCGGTCCGTCCGTTGCGCCAGGGGGTTATTTCAGATTATACAGTGACAGAGAAGATGATGAAATATTTCATCAACAAGGCAGTCGGCAAGAAGACACTCCGCAAGCCGCGTATCAGCGTCTGCATCCCGAGCGGTGCGACCGAGGTAGAGCGCAAGGCGGTTGAGGATGCGACTTATCAGGCTGGCGCACGCGAGGTTTCGATCATCGAGGAGCCGGTAGCAGCTGCGATCGGCGCTGGTATCGATATTTCCAAGGCGTGCGGCAACATGATCGTAGATATTGGTGGTGGTACGGCAGATATCGCCGTTATTTCTCTGGGCGGTACCGTAGTCAGCACTTCTATTAAAGTGGCTGGTGATGACTTCGACGAGGCACTGGTCCGTTACATGAGAAAGAAACACAATCTTTTGATCGGTGAGAGAACCGCTGAGGAGATCAAGATAAATATCGGTGCGGCATACCGCCGTCCGGAGGTAATCACAATGGAAGTGCGCGGACGAAATCTGGTTACCGGACTTCCGAAGACGATCGTTGTCACATCCGACGAGACGCTGGAAGCGCTGCGCGAGCCGGCACTCCAGATCGTAGATGCCGTTCACAACGTACTCGAGCGGACGCCTCCGGAATTGGCAGCCGACATTTTTGACCGTGGTATCGTACTGACAGGCGGCGGCGCACTGTTAAGCGGTCTGGATGCCCTGATCGAGGAGAAAACTGGCATTTCCACGATGATCGCAGAGGATCCGCTGACCGCAGTTGCGATCGGAACTGGTAAGTTTATCGAGTTCGCACACGGTGAGAAGAAAAACTACGATTAAAGAGAACCGCCGGAAGGCGGATAGCATAAAAATATGGCAGCAGTTAAAGGATATATTGAAAAAATAAAATACCGCAATGAGGACAATGGCTATACGGTTCTCTCTATCAGCGGCTTGGACGACGGGGAGGAATATGTGCTGGTTGGCACTTTTTCCTACATCGCAGAGGGCGAGATGATCGAGGCAAGCGGGCGTATGACCGAGCATCCGATTTACGGGGAACAGATGGCGGTGGAAAGCTATGAGCTGAAAGCGCCTGAGGATACTGTTTCCATGGAACGATATTTAGGCTCCGGCGCCATCAAAGGCGTCGGGGCTGCTTTAGCTTCCAGGATTGTTAAAAAATTTAAGGCGGACACATTCCGCATCATGGAAGAAGAGCCGGAACGCCTCGCGGAGGTCAAGGGAATCAGTGAAAAAATGGCGATGTCCATCGGTGAACAGGTCGAGGAAAAGCGCGATATGCGCCAGGCGATGATGTTTCTGCAAAATTATGGCATTTCCATCAATCTGGCGGTTAAAATCTACCAGGAATACGGTCCGGCAATGTACACGATTCTCCAGAACAATCCGTATAAGCTGGCGGACGATATTCCGGGCGTCGGTTTTAAGATGGCAGACGAGATTGCGGCGAAGATAGGAATCGTGGCAGATTCGGATTTCCGCATCAAGAGCGGCATCCTGTATACACTCTATCAGGCGACGGCGAACGGGCACACATACCTGCCGGAGGACGAGCTGGCGGATCGGGCGGCAAAGCTTCTACAGGTTGAGATTTCCGAGATTGACAAGCATCTGATGGATATGCAGATGGATAAACGGCTGGTGCTCCGGGAGAGGAAACAGCAGAAAACAGCAGAAATGGATGTTTTCGTTCAGGCGGAATCGGCAGTGTCGGGGCAGATGCAGCCGCAGCCAGATGTTTTGGGTGAACCGAATGCATCAAATGTATCAAATATAGCAAACGCCCCGGAACGCGCCGTTTATGCATCACACTACTATTATACCGAGCTAAACACCGCCCGCATGCTGCACGACTTAAACATCACTGGTTCCGAATCGGAAGAACAGATTCGGAAAAGTCTGGCAGTCATCCAGAAAGAGGAACAGATCGAGCTGGATGAACTGCAGATCCGCGCGGTGATTGAGGCGGTCAACTGCGGACTTTTGGTAATCACGGGAGGCCCGGGTACCGGAAAAACGACGACGATCAACACGATCATCCGGTATTTTGAAAAGGGCGACATGGATATCCTGCTGGCAGCCCCGACCGGACGCGCAGCAAAAAGGATGACCGAGGCGACAGGCTATGAGGCGAAGACGATTCACCGCCTGTTAGAGCTGACGGGAATGCCAGAGGAGGATGAGAAGAGCCGGACGACTTCGATGCATTTTGAGCGGAACGAGGACAATCCGCTGGAAGCTGATGTCATCATTATCGATGAAATGTCGATGGTGGATATCAATCTGATGCATTCGCTGCTCCGGGCGGTCAATGTCGGCACGCGTCTGATTCTGGTAGGTGATGTGGATCAGCTTCCGAGCGTCGGACCGGGCAATGTCCTGCGTGATATCATCGAGTCAGAGTGTTTCCATGTGGTAAAGCTAACCCGGATTTTCCGGCAGGCGGCGCAGAGCGATATTATCGTCAACGCCCACCGCATCAACGCCGGAGAGCGCATTCCGATCGGAAAGTCAAGCAGAGATTTCCTCTTTATAAAGCGTGATGATCCGAATGCGATCATCAATGCAATGATCACGCTGGTACGTGAAAAACTGCCGAATTACGTCCATGCCGATTTGTTTGAGGTACAGGTCATGACGCCGATGCGGAAGGGAGTGCTGGGATCGATACGGTTAAATTCCATTTTGCAGGAATTTTTAAATCCGCCATCGGCAGAAAAGGCGGAAAAAGAGTATGGCGAGACGACGTTTCGTGTGGGCGACAAGGTCATGCAGATCAAGAACAATTACCAGATTGAGTGGACTTCCTACAACCGCAGCGGCATCCCGGTGGACAAGGGAGCCGGCGTGTTCAACGGGGATCTTGGGCGTATCCGCGAGATCAATACCTTTGCGGAGCTGGTAACCGTGGAGTATGATGAGGGAAAACGTGTCGAGTACAGCTTCAAGCAGCTGGAGGAGCTGGAATTGGCATATGCGATCACGATCCACAAGTCGCAGGGAAGCGAGTATCCGGCGGTCGTGATTCCGGTTTGGAGCGGACCGCAGATGCTGATGACGCGGAATCTGATTTACACGGCGGTTACAAGGGCAAGAGCCTGTGTCTGCCTGGTCGGTGTCCCGTATGTGTTTCAGCAGATGGTGGACAATGCGATGGAACAGAAGCGCTATTCGGGACTGCGCGACCGCATTGAAGAAATTATGGAGACATTGTGATAAAAAATATAAAATGGAATCAATTCCCCCGCGCCGCTCTGGATGCGCTATATCCAAGGCGCTGCCCGGTCTGCGGGGAGATCGTGACGCCGAAGGGCAGGCTTATCTGTCCTTCGTGTCTTTTGAGGCTTTCGCCTGTCAAATCGCCGGTTTGTCAGAAATGTGGAAAAGAAGTTTGGAGTGAAGAAATCGAATATTGTCCAGACTGTGTGAAACATCGCCGGTCATTTGCACGTGGGATGGCACTCTTTAACTATACGGAGGAAGCTGCGCGCTCGATGGCAGCGGTTAAATATAAAAATAAGAGGGAATATCTCGATTTTTATGCCGAAGCTGCAGCGGAAAAGCTGAGGCAGTATGAAAATCGGGAGGAGTGGCAGTTTGACGGTCTGGTTCCCGTTCCGGTCCACCCGGCGCGGAAACGGAAACGCGGTTTCAATCAGGCGGAGGTTCTGGCAAAGCGGATGGGCGAGCGGCTGGAAATGCCGGTGTGCCCGGAATTTTTATATCGGATACGAAATACAGAACCCCTGAAAGAGCTGAATCCAGATGAACGGCTCCGGAATTTACAGCAGGCGTTTCAGGCAGATGCGGAGGCAATCCGGGCAAGTGGTGTGCAAAACGTGCTTCTCGTGGATGATATTTATACGACCGGAAGCACGGCGGAAGCGTGTACCCGGGCGCTTCTGTCTGCGGGGATTGAAAAAGTCTGTTTTTTTGCCGTTTGTATTGGACAAGGACGCTAAAGTGGATATGATAGAGAAGATAGGCAGAGGGAAGCCTTATAAGTGGAAATACTCCGGCATTTCTGGATGAAAAGAATAGTAGAAAGCATTTGAATCTAAAAGTTTGCGGGAGAGGCAAAAAGAGGTTCAGGAGACGGAAGGAATGCGGGGGAGATTTCAAGTAAGAAAGAAAAGGAGTAAAAAGAATGCAGGAATTTGAATATCGCCTGGAAAAGGAAGATTATAAAAACTGGATTCACTGGAACGTGCTTAAGCATGAGTCCAAGAAAATGAAGATGGTGTCGGCACTCTTATATGTCGCATTTTTAGCTCTCTTTCTGGGAAAAAATGTGATGCAGGCAAAGGGCAATCTGGTTCTTCTTGTACCGTCCATCGTGATAGCGGTGCTGGTCGGCATCGGCATGTTTTACATGATTTCAAACCAGAACCAGGAGCGGATGATCTGGAAACGGAGCGGACTTAAAAATTTGGAAAAGACGGGCAATTTCCCAGTCGTACATCTGACGCTGGATGAGAAGACACTGACCATGACGGTTGCGGCACAGGAGATGACCAAGACTTACAGCTACAGCGACATTGAGCAGATGGTTGAGATTGAGCGGATGTATCTGCTTGAGACGAACGAGAAAACCTGGCAGTTTATCGCCAAGTCGGCATTTTCCAGCGAGGAAGAGCAAAAGCTGTTTGAGACATTCATGAATGAAAAGCTTGCGGATGCCAAGGAAAACCCGGAAGAATATCCATCCGTGACAAAAAATCCGGAAAATGCGGAGAATCAGGAGGGCGGCGCCCTGCATCAGAACGCCGCGCTTGAGGATGATGTTGTGGAAGCTGATGAGCCGGAGATCACCCGCGTGGATACAAGCCATATGGGTAAGATTGGAAAAATGGCGCATTTTATCGGAAGCCAGGCGGCAGATGAGGAAGAAACCGATGAGTAAACGTTTCTGATTGTTTTATAGCATCATTGTAAGTCCTGATAATGTGAAATACGAGGCGCGGGCAGAATCTGGTTCCAGCCTGCACTAAGTGAAAATGATATCTATAATATAAAAGAGGCGGCGAATGTCGGCAAGTTATTGCTTGACGCGCCGCTTCTTTTATGATATAGTAGACGGGCGAATGGAAGAACATAGGTCTTTTTTTTATGCTCAAAAACCAGATTTCCGGTTGGAGAGTGGAAAGATCGCATACTAAGAAAAATGGAGGTGGAAGTTGTGCGTACAAGAATTACACTGGCATGCACAGAATGCAAGCAGCGCAATTACAACATGACCAAGGATAAGAAAACTCATCCGGACAGAATGGAAACCAAAAAGTACTGCAGATTCTGTAAGACACACACGTTACACAAAGAGACGAAGTAAGAGTAACTGGTTGGTTCTGCGCGATCGGGCATCTGCCTGAGCGCTTTGGAGGACAAAAATGGGTGATACAGAAAATACCAAAAAAGCTCCTAAAAAGAGTTTCTGGAAAGGTCTAAAAGCTGAGTACAAAAGGATCATCTGGCCTGACAAAGAGACAGTTACGAAGCAGACTGGAGCGGTCATCGCCGTTTCCGTTGCGCTGGGACTTATCATTGCGGCTCTTGACACGGCAATCGTGTTTGGACTGCACTTCGTTATGTAAAGGCAAAGGTGAGAAATATGGCAGAAGCAAATTGGTATGTAGTGCATACTTATTCCGGCTATGAAAACAAAGTAAAGGTTGACATCGAAAAGACGATCGAGAACCGGAACCTTCAGGATCAGATCTTAGAGGTTTCCGTGCCGATGCAGGAAGTTATCGAAGTCAAGAATGGAGCCAATAAACAGGTTGCCAAGAAGATGTTTCCCGGATACGTACTGATCAACATGGTTATGAATGATGATACCTGGTACGTAGTACGCAACACCCGCGGAGTGACCGGGTTTGTTGGTCCGGGCTCCAAACCGGTTCCTTTGACGGAAGAGGAGATGGCCGGTCTCGGATTTAAGGAAACCGGCGTTGTTGTTGACTTTGAGGTCGGCGACACGGTTGTTGTAACGACAGGGGCATGGAAGGATACCGTTGGTGTTATCGAGTCCATCAACGAGGAAAGACAGACCCTGACGATTCGTGTAGAACTGTTTGGCCGTGAGACACCGGTTGAACTGAACTTCACAGAGATCAAGAAGATGATGTAAAGAGGTTCATTTATGAGCCTGTGGGAGGGAAATCCCCGCAATTACCACAATTTATAGGAGGTGCCAACAATGGCAAAGAAAGTTACAGGATATATTAAATTACAGATTCCTGCTGGAAAGGCTACACCAGCTCCGCCAGTAGGTCCGGCTCTTGGACAGCACGGTGTAAACATCGTACAGTTCACGAAAGAGTTCAACGCTAAGACAGCAGACCAGGGCGATATGATCATCCCGGTTGTTATTACTGTATATGCTGACAGAAGCTTCAGCTTCATCACAAAGACTCCGCCGGCTGCCGTTTTGTTAAAGAAAGCTTGCAAGATTAAATCCGGTTCCGCTACACCGAACAAGACTAAGGTAGCTAGCATCTCGAAAGAGGATCTGCAGAAGATCGCAGAATTAAAGATGCCTGACTTAAATGCAGCAAGCCTTGAAGCTGCTATGAGCATGATCGCTGGTACAGCAAGAAGTATGGGTATCACAGTTGCCGAGTAATTTTCGGGATGTTTATCAGTAACGTGGGAGGGAATTCCCCGACAATACCACTAGGAGGTTTTTTATAATGAAAAGAGGAAAAAGATACGTAGAGGCTGCTAAATTAGTAGATCGCGCAAGCCTTTATGAAGCTGCAGATGCCATCTCCATCGTGAAGAAGGCTGCAGGTGCTAAATTCGATGAAACCGTAGAACTTCATATCAGAACTGGTTGTGACGGCCGTCATGCTGATCAGCAGATCCGTGGTGCAGTTGTACTGCCGCACGGAACTGGTAAGACCGTTCGTATCCTTGTATTTGCTAAGGGACCGAAGGCAGAAGAGGCTCAGGCTGCAGGCGCAGATTTCGTAGGCGCTGAGGAGCTGATCCCGAAGATCCAGAACGAGGGATGGTTAGACTTCGACGTAGTAGTAGCTACTCCGGACATGATGGGCGTTGTAGGACGTCTTGGTCGTGTACTTGGACCGAAGGGCTTAATGCCGAACCCGAAGGCTGGTACTGTTACTATGGATGTAACCAAAGCTATCAATGATATCAAAGCCGGTAAGATCGAGTACAGACTTGATAAGACTAACATTATCCACGTGCCAGTAGGTAAAGCTTCCTTCACAGAGGAGCAGTTAGCGGACAACTTCCAGACGCTTATTGACGCTATCCTGAAGGCAAAACCAGCTACCTTAAAGGGCGCTTACTTAAAGAGCGTAACCATGACTTCTACCATGGGCCCGGGCGTTAAGCTGAACGTAGGTAAGCTGATTGGCTAATCAGAAGACGTTATAGAATCAAGAGGATGAGGGACTTTTGGGTCTTTCGTCCTCTTTTTTTCGATTGTCGAAAAAATATAAATAAAGTCAAAAAAACAGTTGACTTTATACTTTAGTAGTGATAAAATATGTTCTGTTGCCGCTGAGAAAGCGGAAACGAAAATTAAAGAGTCAAGACGCACAGGTGATTGTGAAAACTTTCAAAAAGAAAGTGAAAAAGTCCTTGACAAAAATGAATACCCATTATATAATGGTTAAGCACATTTTTGGAGAGATATCGAAGCGGTCATAACGAGGCGGTCTTGAAAACCGTTTGTCCGAAAGGGCGCGTGGGTTCGAATCCCACTCTCTCCGTTTCAAAAACGGTTATTAATTTCATAAGATATGAAAATCAACCTGCAGAAGTACCCAAGAGGTTGAAGGGGCTCCCCTGGAAAGGGAGTAGGTCGTTAGTAGCGGCGCGAGGGTTCAAATCCCTCCTTCTGCGTTCGATGCGAAAGCATCAGGAACCTTGAAAACTGAACAGTATGTAAAACCCTGAAAATTCTAAGAACAAAGGCTTTTGGTTAAGCCTTGAAGTTCAAGAGAACATTCAGAACATTCGCGATAAAAACGAGTCCATGACTGCTTGCAGGCATGAGCGAGTTGAACGCGATGAGCAAAATGCAAATTTTGCGAAGAACCAAAACAACAGTAATAACGGTTAAAATTAGCCAAGCGAAT